>NZ_JBNHFF010000345.1:0-2437 GCF_059089965.1 Arthrobacter sp. SPT-J7 | reverse complement strand
GGATCGTGGGCTTCGACGACGACGTTTTACAGGTCCCGGCGCGGCGTACGCTCGATTGCGGTGCCGCTGTCGTCGTCCCCGGCTTTGGCGATTCGCACAACCACATGGCCTGGTTTGGGCAGTCCCTCGCCGAACTTGATCTGTCCGGCTGCCGGGCTTTGGATGAAGTGTACGACGCAGTCGCCCGGTTTGCGCTCGATCTCCCTGAGGACGCGTGGGTGGTGGGATCCGGTTATGACGACACGGTCATGGGAGGCCATCCACACCGCAACAGTCTCGACCGGTCCGCTCCCGGCCGTCCCGTCTGGCTCAAGCACCGGTCAGGGCACATGTGCGCCGTCAACACTGAGGTGCTTGATCGCACAGGTGTCCTGGATGGTTCAGCTGTTGTTCCCGAAGGCGGCACAGTGGTTCAGGATTCCGACGGGCCCACCGGATTACTTGAAGAGCAGGCCCAGAAACTGGTGACGGCCCTCGTTGTGCCCTACCCGGTGGCGGACCTCGCGGAAGCGATCGGTGCAGCGAGTGAAATTTACGCCGCCGAGGGCCTGACACATGTGGTGGAGGCCGGCATCGGATCGGGCTGGATTGGCCGCAGCCCGGTGGAACTCGCCGCGTACGTTGAAGCACGACGGCGCGGCCTCCTGAAAACCCGCGTACAACTGATGGCGGTCAGCGATGCTCTGCACCCGCTCCAGTCCAATTCTGCCGATGGAATTACCTTTGGTCTTGACCTCGGCATCGCATCGGGCTTCGGCGACGACCATGTCCGGCTTGGGGCTATGAAAATCTTCATCGACGGCTCGCTGATCGGCCGCACTGCAGCGGTAACCGAGCCCTTCTGCGACCACGACCATGGCACTGGCAGTTTCCAACTCTCCCCCGAGGAACTGACCCAACGGATCATCAGCGCGCACTGCTCAGGTTGGAACGTCGCCGCGCATGCGATCGGAGACGCCGCCGTCGACATCGCGCTGGACGCTTTTGGGAAGGCGCAACAGAAGCTACCCAGATCCGACGCGCGGCATCGCATTGAGCACGCCGGCATGGTCCGGCCGGACCAGCTCCCCCGGTTCGCAGCGCTGGGGATTACACCGGTCCCGCAACCGCACTTCCTGTATGAGGTCGGCGACACGATGTCAGACGCGGTCGGCACGGAACGGACACCATGGCTGTACCGCCACAAGTCTTTCCTGAACGCCGGGGTACGCGTTCCTGGCAGCTCGGACCGGCCGGTAGCGGCCGGGGCACCGCTGCTGGGCATGCAGTCCATGGTGACGCGCCGCAGTTCCGGCGGAGCCACCCTGGGTCCCGAGGAACGGGTCGACCCCGAGACGGCCCTGCGTGCCTACACGGTCGACGCCGCGTGGATTGCAGGCGAAGAAGACCGGCGGGGAACGCTGGAACCGGGAAAGAACGCCGATTTCGTGTTCCTTTCGGACCACCCTGCAGAGGTGCCGCCCGATGGGATCGGCCGCATCAAGGTGCTGGCGACCATGCTCGATGGCGCCTGCGTTTTCGGGCACGAATACATCGAGGAGCTCCGGAGCACCGCATCGTCCCAGTCCCATCCCACAAAGAGAGGCGCCGAGCATGCAACCACATGAGACAACAGACGGAGAGGAAGCAGCTGTACCAGTTGTCAGCGGAGCCGAGGCCGGCAAGATCGCCTGGGCTGCGTTCGTAGGCACTGCCCTCGAATGGTACGACTACTTCCTCTTCGGCACCGCTGCAGCCATCGTCTTCAACCGGCTGTTTTTCACGTCGCTGGACCCGACCGCTGCGACAATGGCAGCCTTTGCCACATTTGGTGTCGGCTTCGCTGCCCGTCCGCTTGGCGCCGTATTGTTCGGCTACATCGGTGACCGTGTGGGGCGGCGCCCCGCGCTGCTGATCACGATCGTCGCGATCGGTGTGGCCACCGGGCTTATCGGTGTCCTGCCCGATTTCGGCACCATCGGCCTCGCAGCACCCATCATGCTTGCCATCCTGCGCCTGGTGCAGGGCCTTGCGGTCGGCGGTGAATGGGGTGGCGCCATGACCATCGCCGTTGAACATGCCCCCCTCGAGAAGCGCGGGCGGTATGCCGCGCTGGTGCAGGTGGGTTCTCCGGTCGGCACGCTGCTGTCCTCCGGAGCCTTCGCACTGGTACTGCTCATGCCCCCTGAAATCTTTGACTCCTGGGGCTGGCGTCTGCCGTTCCTGGCAGCGTTCCCACTGCTGCTGGTCGCGCTGTACATCCGATTGAAAATCGAGGAATCTCCGATCTTCCGTGAGCTGGTCAAGCTGGAGGAACGCGCCAAAATTCCTGCGGTCGATGTGTTCCGCCTGGCATGGGGCCGGCTGATCGTTGCTATCGCAGCCGCTTTCCTCGGCGTCGGCGGGTTCTACATTATGACCACCTTCGTCATCAGCTACGGCACCGCCACCCTCGGCC
>NZ_JBNHFF010000344.1:0-2449 GCF_059089965.1 Arthrobacter sp. SPT-J7 | reverse complement strand
TACGGGGAACCTTCCGCAGGCCGCAGCCGTTACTCTTAGAGTGCGGCTTTGGGGGGCTTAGCGCCCTTACTACAGCGTGACTGCGGAACGGTCATATGACGGAGAGAGAGAAATATGGCCCGCGCCCTTTTAGGCTTTAACCCATGATCCGGCTACGTCAGCTGGCCCAGGCGGCCTCAGTCCTCACCACTCCCTTGGCCCCGGAGGACATCCTCGCGTTGTTCAACCCGGTCTACTCGGCGCGGCAGCTTCGTGGTGTGGTCACCCGGGTAGTCCAGGAGACTGCACAGTCCGCCACGATTTTCTTCCGGCCCGGCCGCGGTTGGCACTCCCACCTGGCCGGCCAATGGGCGCGCATCGGCGTCGAACTCGATGGCGTCCGCCACTGGCGGTCCTACTCCCTGAGCGCCCCGGCCGGCAAGGACCCCGCCATCACTGTCACTGACGTCGGTGCGGTCTCCGGCACCCTTGTGCGCACCACGCGCCCGGGCGACGTCCTGTTCCTGGCACCTCCGCAGGGTGACTTCGTGCTCCCGGAGCACCCCCGGCCCCTTCTGATGGTGACCGCCGGCAGTGGCATCACTCCGGTGATGTCCATGATCCGCACGCTGGTTCCACGGCGTCCGGATGCCGACGTCGTCCTGGTCCACTCAGCGCGCACCCCCGGCGACAGCCTCTTCCGCGAGGAACTTGCCGAGCTCGCCGACCAGTTTCCCAATTTCCGCCTCGCACACTGGTTTACCGGCGAGCAAGGCCGAATGGACCTCACCAACACCAAGCAGCTGGACGAAATCTGCCCGGACTGGAAGGAACGCGCCGCCTATGCCTGCGGACCGGACAGCTTCCTGGACGACGCCGAGGCCCTGTGGAAGCGCGCAGCGCTGACCACGGCCGGCCCCGGCTCGGACGTTGCGGTGGCGGGTGGTGCCGGCAACCTCATGATCGAGCGCTTCAACACCACCTTCGAAGCCGGCGTCGGGCACGACGGCGGCCTGGTCACCTTCGAAGCTTCCGACCGCGAGGTGGAAGCCGACGGCGACACACCCATCCTGGACGTGGGCGAGGACGCCGGGGTGCTGATGCCCAGCGGTTGCCGCATGGGCATCTGCCACAGCTGCCTCACCCCGCTCCTGTCAGGGCAGGTCCGCGACCTTCGAACCGGGGAAGTCCATGGCGAACCCGGCCAACTGATCCAAACGTGTGTCTCGGCAGCCGCCGGACCCGTCAACCTCGAAATCTGAGGAGCACAACAGTATGACTGTAATTTCACCCAGCAAGGCCACATCCACCGGCGGCAGCTCCACCGAAGGGTCGAGGACGCGACCCGGAAAGCTGGCAGAATCCGGCAGCCCCACGGTCCGGCCTCCCGCTGCCGCCCACCTGACCGATGAGCAGGTGGCCGAGCTCGGACGCGAACTCGACGCGATCCGTGATGAGGTGCTGGCCAAGCGCGGCGCGGAAGACGCCGCGTACATCCGCCGGATGATCAAGATCCAGCGCGGCCTGGAGATCTCCGGCCGCGCCGCCCTGCTGGTCAGCAAGAACAAGGCCGCCTGGGTTACGGGCACCACCTTGCTGAGCCTGGCCAAGATCCTCGAAAACATGGAGCTGGGCCACAACATCCTGCACGGCCAGTGGGACTGGATGCGGGACCCGGACATCCACTCCACCACCTGGGAGTGGGACTTCGTCACCCCGTCGCGCTCGTGGCAGCACACCCACAACGACCTGCACCACCGCTGGACCAACGTGGTGGGCAAGGACAACGACGTCGGATACAACCTCCTGCGTATGGACGAGAACCAGCCGTGGAAGCCAATCAACCTGGCCAACCCGCTGTTCAATGCCATCCTGGCTCCCGTCTTCGAGTGGGGCATCGCCATCTACGACCTCGAGCTGACCGAGTACAAAGAAGGCACGAAGTCCAAGGAAGCGCTGCTCAAGGACCTCAAGGCACTGGGCAAGAAGGTTGTCACGCAGTTCACCAAGGACTACGCCGCAACCCCCGCCGTCGCGATGCTCACGGGCTCCGGCAAGCAGGCCCTCTACGGCACACTGGCTGCCAACGCGGTGCGTAACGTGTGGGCGCACGCCGTCATCTTCTGCGGCCACTTCCCCGAAGGCACTGACACCTTCACCGAGGAAATGGTGGAGGGCGAAACCCGCGGTGACTGGTACGTCCGCCAGATGATCGGGTCCGCCAACATCTCCGGTTCCAGGTTCATGCACCTGATGACCGGAAACCTGTCGCACCAGATCGAGCACCACCTTTTCCCGGACCTGCCGTCCAACCGGTACTCCGAAGTTGCACCGCGGGTCCGCGAGATCTGCCAGCGCTACGGCCTGAAATACACCACCGGTCCGCTGCTCAAGCAGGTCGGCTCCTCCTGGGCCAAGGTCTTCAAGCTGGCGCTTCCGGGCAAGGCTGCCAGCGCCTGATCCAAGCACC
>NZ_JBNHFF010000343.1:0-2514 GCF_059089965.1 Arthrobacter sp. SPT-J7 | reverse complement strand
CCTTCGCCAGCCAGGGAACTGCCTGTGCTGCCGCTTCGTCACCGAGCACGGCCCGGTGGGACTGCCCCCGCACCACGAACTCCCGCATCCCGCTCCGGCTCGCAAGCTCGGCCAGCTTCTCCACAAAAGCAGCAGCACGCGGTGACCGGCTGGCAATGGACACTTCTGCCGCCGTGTCCAGCAGGCGGGCCGAATACCAGAGGTACCACGGCTTGGGTGCGAGGCCCCTGTCTATCCAGTGCTCGGCAGCTGTGAGATCGCCGTGCTCCATAAACAGCCGCGCCTCGGCCCCGGCGGCCAAAGCCATGTAGCAGTGATCGCCGGCCAGTTCGGCCATCACCCAGGACCGGTCAATCATGGCCGCTGCCTGCTCCAGCTGCCCGGCGGCCAGGTAGGTCTCTCCGCGCACCCCGGCCACAAAAGGCTCGAAGGCCGTCCAGTGTTCCTCCGCAATCAAGATGAGTGCCCGGTCCAGGGACGCGGCCGCCTGATCCAGCTCCCCGCGGAGCAACCGGACACGGCCCAGCAGTGCCTCGCTGAACGCCTGCTGCCGGCGGTTGCCCATAGCCTTAGCCAGTTTTCCGGACTCCGTCAGCGCGGTCACGGCGCTCCCGTACCGTGCGGTGTCTGAGGCCAACATGCCCTGGATCGCCAGGACTCTCGCCTGTTCGTCGGGGAAGCCCTCGGCCGCCAGCATCGCCCGGTCCAGCCAGCCGGCAGCGCGGTCCGGCACACCCCGCTGCACGGACAGGTAGCCCAGCTCGCGGTATGCAGCAGCGGCAGTCCGGGAGGCGCCGTCGGTCCCTTCTGCCTGCAGTGCACGGTGCAGGAGGTCCGCCACCTCAGCGCCGCGGCCGCCCGCCTGGTGGATCAGCGCCGCGGACAACGTCACCAGGGACTCGGCGAGCAGGTGGCCGTTGCCGGTGCGCTGGGCCAGCACCACTGCGAACCGCAGCTGTTCCAGCCCCCGGTCCACCGCCCCTGCCCAAAGCGACGAACCGCCCGCGTCAAGATAGGAGCGCACCGTCGCTTCGGTTGCCGGCATTCCGGGATCTGCTAACGGAGCCGCAGCGGCGAGTGCCCGCCGGATTTCCGAGGGCAGCGGCAGGCCGAGCTCCTGCCGGTAGAGGTCGCCGGACTTGGTGACGTGCTCGCGGGCCCGGCGGTGCTCGCCCAAAGCCACGAGCGCCTTGACCAGGACGGCGTTGCTGTCGGCGTGAAAGGGATTTCTCTCCAGAGCCAGGGTTGCAAGTTCCGCCGCCTCCCCGGGAGCGCCGGAAGCAAGAGCTGCCAGCGCTGCCTCGTAGAGCAGCGACTGGACCACGTTATCGAGGCGGTAGCGCTGGTCCGCCAGCCATGAATCGAAGACGGGGCAGTCTGCGAAGGACAACCCCTCAAGCAACTGGCCGGTGAAGCCGCGGGGCTCCAGGGCAGGAGTGGTGGCTGAGTCCACCACTTCCAGGGCATCGCAGCGCCACGGCGGCAGCAGCTCCAGCCGCAAAGGATCGCCGGACACGGTGACGCCGTCGAGGGCACGCCGCAGCTCGGACAGATTCCAGCGCAGGGCCCCGAGGGGGTCGGCGGCGTCCGGAAACAGCAGCGACGCGGTGCGGGATCTGCCGGTGCCATCGGTCTGCAGCGCGAGGTAGGCAAGCACCGCCCAGGCCTTGCGGCCTCTGGGCTGCAGGGGAGTTGTGCCGGGTGACTCGATGGCAGGGGGACCGAGGAGCCGAATCCAATTCTCGGCCATACGGCTCATGGTACCGCCGGTCGCTCGCGGCGTCTGCGGCGTTCACACGCTTGCTCACACGCCCCCCGCACACACTCAAATCACCAAATCCGCCACACTCACAAGAGGCACAAAACAATGGAACTGATTGGCTTGCTGCTATTTGTTCTCTGGGTTCTCGTCGCTACCGTTTGCACCGTCCTGACAGACGGCCGGCGTCACCGGGGGCACACGCACGACCTCCGCTCCACCCAGCCGTGGTCCGCAGGCAACCTTCCCAGCGAGTCCTATGCGTCGCTGCTGTGACTGTAGTGTTCGGCAGAGGTAAGCGGCAGGACGTACGACGGCGGGATGCCGGCTGATCTGCCGGCCCCAGCCACACATCTGGCAACATTGCAGGGCCGGTCACCGACCGGCCCTGCTTTTTCTTGCATTCGGCTAGCGCAGCCCCATCGCATTCCGCACCTCATCGAGGATGTGGTGCATCGCGTTCTCGGCAGCAACAGCGTCGCCGCCCGCAACCGCAGCGGCAACATCCTCGTGCGCCTGCAGTGCCTCGTTCCGGGGCTTGAAGGGCATGAGCCCCTGTTTGGTGCGGCTGGTGAGCACCTCGGCCACCATGCCTTCGAGGGCAAGGAACATCTCATTGCCGCAGCTCTCCAGCAGCAGGCAATGGAATTCGATGTCCGCCGCCAGGAATGCCTCGAGCTCTCCCGCCTCGCCGAGCCGGCGCAGGTCCGCGGCGAGCGACGTCAGCTTTGCCCGCTCGGCGGCGCTCGCCCGGC
>NZ_JBNHFF010000342.1:0-2522 GCF_059089965.1 Arthrobacter sp. SPT-J7 | reverse complement strand
GAATCCACCAAGGGCCCGATGGTGCGGGCCGCCTGCATAGCCACCCGGTCCAGGGTCTCAGCCTCGTTGAGCGTTTCCACGACCGGAACAACATGGGCGTCTACCCCGTACCGGCGGCGAATGAGGCCCTCCAGCTCGGGGCCTGTGTCAAGAGGGTTGCGGATCTGGACCTGCACCAGCCCCGAATCCCGGGCGGAGGACAACAGCCGGGAAACAGTCGAGCGGGATGTGCCGAGTTCCCGGGCTATGGCATCCATCGTCAGGTCCTGCAGGTAATACATTTGTGCAGCCCGAAGGGCGTCAGCATGCCGGGAAGCCTCCACCGCAACTCCATTCTGCACGTTTGTGCATAGTGCTTGACTCCATTTTCCATTACTCCAAACAATAGATGAGAACGGCGGATCACTTTTTCGTGTCCGCGCCACGCAAAGCCCAAGGGAGTTGTTTTGGGACCCAAGGATTCACCCGCCCGCCCTGCCGCACCTAAGCCCGGAGCCGAACGCCCGTCAGTACACAATCTGCGGCTCCGGCCACATGCAAAAGTGCTGGTGGTAGGTGGCGGAATCAACGGCGTCGCAACATTCCGGGATCTGGCCCTGCAGGGGGTGGACGTGGCACTTGTGGAACGCGGCGACTACTGCCAGGGAGCCAGCGGCGCCTCCTCACACATGATCCACGGCGGCATCCGCTACCTCGAGAACGGCGAGTTCCGGCTGGTCCGGGAGTCGGTGGTGGAACGCAACAGACTGCTCCGGATCGCACCGCACTACGTCAAACCGCTGCAGACCACGATTCCAATCTTCAGCACCTTCTCCGGAGTGCTCGCTGCCCCCCTGCGCTTCCTCACCCATAAGCAGCAGGGCAAGCCCAAGGAACGCGGCGCCTTCCTCATCAAAATCGGACTCAGCCTGTACGACTCGTTTTCCCGCGACGGCGGCACCGTGCCGCGCCACCAGTTCAGGGGACAAAAACGCGCCCTTGCTGAGCTGCCCGACCTCCGCCCTGACGTCAAATACGCGGCCACCTACTTCGACGCTTCCGTCCATAACCCGGAGCGGCTCACGCTGGATGTCCTGCAGGACGGCGAAAAGGCAGGCCATGCGTCCGGCGGGAACCCCCAGGGCAGCACGGCCCGTGCCAGTAACTACTTGTCACTGAGGTCCATGACCGGCGAGCCCAACCGCGGCACCGGCAAAGGCAGCACCGTCCGGTTGCGGGACGAGCTGACCGGTGAGGAATTCGATTTCACTGCCGACGTCATCGTGAATACCACGGGCGCCTGGGTGGACCTCACCAATGAAGCCATGGGTGCGGCCTCCACCTTTATGGGCGGCACCAAGGGTTCGCACATCGTGCTCGACCACCCGGAACTCCTTGCTGCCTGCCGGGGGCGCGAAATTTTCTTCGAGCACACCGACGGCCGGATTGTGCTCATCTATCCGATGGGGGACCGCGTCCTCGTGGGGACCACGGACATTGACGCGGACATGGCCCAGGATGCCGTCTGTTCAGATGAGGAAATCCAGTACTTCTTCGAACTCATCGGTCACGTCTTCCCCAACATTCCCGTAAAGCGCGAACAGATTGTCTATACCTTCTCCGGGGTGCGGCCGCTGCCCCGCCATGATGTGACCCAGCCCGGCTTCGTTTCCCGGGATTACCGGATCGAGCGCCGGGGCTCCAGGAGCGGAGGTGCCGGGGCGGGTGCTGTCGTCCTCAGCCTGGTGGGTGGCAAATGGACCACCTTCCGGGCACTGGCGGAGCACCTGACCAACGACGTCCTCGCCGAACTCGGCGTGCAGCGCAAAGTATCGACGGCGCAGCTCGCCATCGGCGGCGGCGCCGGTTTCCCCTCCGACGAGGCGGGCGTGCAGAAATGGATCAAAGATCACATGGCTGCCGGCCGTGATGCGGACCGGACTGCCGGCTTGCTCACCCGCTACGGAACCAGGGCGCAGGAGGTGATTGCCTACCTCGACGGGGGGCCGGACCACTTGCTGCACTCCACCCGCGAACTAAGTGCCCGTGAACTGGAATTCATGGCAGCCCATGAGCAGGTCGGGCACCTCGTGGATGTCCTCATCCGCCGCACTTCACTGGCCTTCCGGGGTCTCGTGACGGGCGAGCTGCTCAACGAGGTGGCTGAAGTGCTCTCCAGTCCACTGGGATGGGACGCCGCCGCACGTGCGGCGGAGATCCGGTACGCGCAGGACGTTCTGCAACGGTTCCACCGCGTAGAAACGCACAGCCTGGTCGCATAGGACAGGCTGTCGGCCGGGGCGCTCAACCCGTCCCGTCCAAACGGTCCTTCAACCCGCGAAGGACTGACAACAGAAAATAGAGGAGTCAAAGATGTCTCTTGGAATTGTTTTTCTATCCGAAGTCTTCGGAACGGCGATGCTGACCCTGCTGGGTTGCGGTGTCGTCGCCAACGTCGCCCTGCGAGGGACGAAAGGCAACAGCGGCGGGTTCCTGATGGTCACCTGGGGATGGGGTGTCGCAGTTTTCGCGGGTGTTTATGT
>NZ_JBNHFF010000341.1:0-2527 GCF_059089965.1 Arthrobacter sp. SPT-J7 | reverse complement strand
AGGGGCCGGAGTTCTTTCCGCAGAACACCGCCAAACCACATCCAAGACAGAGGAACACATGCAGCTCCAGGTGGCACGAATCGGCAAACCCCACGGCATCCGCGGTGAAGTTACCGTCCAGGTCCTGACCGATGCCCCTGAGGACCGGTTTGTGCCGGGCACGGAATTTGTGGTTGAGCCGGAATCTGCGGGCCCGCTGACCGTAAACAGCGCCCGCTGGAACAAGGACATCCTCCTGCTGGGCTTTGACGGGATTGAGACCCGCAATGAAGCGGAAACCCTGCGTGGCGCCAAGCTTTTCATCGAAACCGAAGAGCTGGACGAGGACGACGATGAAGGCTGGTACGAGCACGAGCTGGTGGGCCTGGACGCCCGGGTCGGGTCCCGTGTTGTCGGAAAGGTTGCCGCGCTCAACACCATGCCCGTGCAGGACCTGCTGCTGGTCAAAACCCCGGACGGGGAAGAAATCCTCATTCCCTTCGTCGAGCAGATCGTGCCCGAGGTCAACATCGAGGAAGGCTTCATCCTCCTCACCCCGCCGGACGGCCTGTTCGAGCTCAACTCAGACCAGGACGCCGCTACGGATAGTGAAGGCAAAGCGTAGATGCGGATCGACGTCGTCAGTATCTTTCCCGAGTACCTGGCGCCGCTGGAACTATCTTTGATCGGCAAGGCCCGCCAGGACGGGCTGCTGGACCTTCGCGTCCACGACCTCCGCTCGTTCACCACCGATAAGCACCGCACAGTGGATGACACGCCCTACGGCGGCGGCGCCGGAATGGTGATGAAGCCTGAACCGTGGGCGCAGGCGCTCTCGTCCATCGCTGCCGACCGTCCTGGAGATGCGGGTAAACCGGTCCTGATCGTTCCATCGCCGGCGGGGGAGCGCTTCACGCAGGCACTCGCCTACGAGTTGGCGGAACAGGAGCACCTCGCCTTTGCCTGCGGACGCTACGAGGGCATCGATGAGCGGGTTATCGAGTGGTCCCGCGAGCACTTCATCGTACGCCCCGTGAGCCTGGGGGACTACGTCCTGAACGGCGGGGAAGTGGCCGTCCTGGCCATGGTCGAGGCCATCGGCAGGCTCCTGCCGGGCGTCGTCGGCAATCCCGAATCGCTGGTGGAGGAGTCCCATTCGGACGGGCTGCTGGAGTACCCCGTCTATACCAAGCCTTCCGTCTGGCGCGAGCGTGAAGTGCCGGCCGTGCTGCTTAGCGGCAACCACGGAAAAATTGCGCAGTGGCGCCGCAGCGAACAGTTCCGCCGGACGGCGGAGCGCCGCCCGGACCTGCTCGAAACGTTCGACGCCGGGAAGCTGCCCCGCGCCGACCGCGCCGCCCTGCAGGACCTGGGCTATGACGTCGTGGACGGCCGGCTGCGGCGCCGGGACGGGCCCGGGGAACAGCCGCACTGAACCGGCCCCGTTCAACGTAGTGACCGTAGGGCAATTGGCTGTACGTGGCGGACTGTGGCAAAATTAGTCCTTGTGTCTGCTGGGTCCGCACCTGCCACAGGGGGAGCGCAACCAACAGCTTGACAACCGGCCTCTTCAATCAGTGACAGAGGACGGACCACTTACCTTTCGGCAGGAATTTCCGGTAGCGCTGCAAGCGTCCGGGCTTGGCTGCCGTGACCCAAAGTGAATGACCTGTGGCGTTCACCAGGAGTGCAATCATGCATATTCTCGATTCTGTAGATGCAGCTTCGCTGCGCACCGATGTTCCCGAGTTCCGCGCGGGTGACACCCTCAAGGTTCACGTGAACATCATCGAAGGCAAGAACACCCGTGTCCAGGTTTTCCAGGGCTTCGTCCTGGGCCGCCAGGGCGAGGGCGTTCGTGAGACCTTCACGGTCCGCAAGGTCTCCTTCGGTGTCGGCGTGGAGCGTACCTTCCCGGTGCACTCCCCGATCATCGAAAAGATCGAGCTCGTCACCAAGGGTGACGTGCGCCGCGCCAAGCTTTACT
This sequence comes from Arthrobacter sp. SPT-J7, assembly GCF_059089965.1. NCBI lineage: Bacteria > Bacillati > Actinomycetota > Actinomycetes > Micrococcales > Micrococcaceae > Arthrobacter > Arthrobacter sp. SPT-J7. The sequence continues at coordinate 561 of NZ_JBNHFF010000341.1, read as the reverse complement.
ACATGCGTGCACTGCGCGGTAAGGCTGCGAAGATCAAGGAAAAGCGCGACTTCAGCACCGCCAAGTAAGTCCTTACAGACCTACAAAGGCAGGGCCGCAGGCGTATTCGGCCAGCGCCGAAGCCATGCACCAGCGCGCAGGATACGGACTTATGGACCAGACAAAACGCCAGCCCCGAAAAATGGGCTGGCGTTTTGTGTTCCTTGCCCTTGTCCTCGCCATTGCAGTCAGCGGCTTGGTCCGCTCGCTCTGGCTGGATGTCTACTTCATACCGTCCGAGTCCATGGAGCCGGTCCTCGAGGGCGGGGACCGCATCCTGGTGTCCCGGACCGGTTTCCGGGCACAACCGGTCCGCAAGGGCGACATCGTGGTCTTCGACGGCCGGGGAACCTTCGCGCCGCTCAACAGCGGCAAGGGCCCGTTGGTGGACGCCGCATCCGCCATCACCCAGTGGCTTGGCCTCACCGGCAGTGACACGACCTACGTAAAACGGGTCATTGGCCTACCGGGGGACACCGTGGCCTGCTGTGATGCCGACGGCAGGATCACCGTTAACGGCCA
>NZ_JBNHFF010000340.1:0-2535 GCF_059089965.1 Arthrobacter sp. SPT-J7 | reverse complement strand
CGCCAGTGTGTGGGGACTACCGACTGTTGGCCTTCAGCACCCGGTCCAGGCCCTTACGTTGAAGAACGAGGGCGGCCGGTCGCGTGCTGGAGTCCGCCGCCATTTCGCAGCGCCAGCCGGTTTGGAAGCAGTGAGTCGGGAGGGCCTGCTGGTCACGGGCCGCATCCGCACGGTCCTGGACCTTGCAGCCTTCACTCCATTCACTGAAGCTGTTGTGCCCATGGACCATGTTCTGCGTCCGGACAGAGTCCGGCGGCTGCCCGCCGTGACCAAGGCCGACCTGGAAGCCGGCATCGGATCGAGCTATTCCAGTGCCGCCGAGCGGAGGATCCGGGCAGTCATTGAGTTTGCTGATCCCGCCTCGGGCTCAGCCGGGGAATCGTGGAGCCGGGCGCTGATCCATCTGGCCGGCTTCGAAGCACCCGTCCTCCAGCAGGAGATTTACGACGCCGCCGGACTGGTGGGGTATTCGGACTTCTATTGGAGGCAATCCAAAGTGGTTGGCGAGTTCGATGGCGAAGAGAAGTACGTCAAAACCGAATACCTCGGTGGGCGGACCGCGTCCCAAGCTGTCGTGGCGGAAAAGAACCGCGAAAACCGCATCCGTGCCACCGGACTAAGCGTGGTCCGATGGAACTGGGCCGACCTCGCGGCCGGGAAGTTGGAACAGATGCTCGCGGCGGCGGGCGTGCCCCGGCGTCGTGCGCGTTCTGCTGTTATCGACGCGCAAACTTGGCGGTGACGCACATAGTCCTGGGCGTGACCCCGTATACGGGAGTCGCCAGGGAATACGCGCAGCGCCGGCCGGAGCGGTGAGTGCTTGCAGCGGGGACGCTCAAGCTACGTCGATGAAGACCGGGATGGCGTAGAACCACGTGTCTGCGGGCCGGGGTTGGCGCTTTCCCACAAATGCCAGCAAAGTAGACCCATGGATTCGTTTACCGCGTCGCATGAACATGGATTTCTGCGGCTGCATTGGCGGCCAGGAGTGTTTATCACTTACGAGGTCGCAGTCCAGGCTGCCCGGACCCTTGAGGGACTCAGCGGCGGGCAGGCCCTGCCCATTCTCGTGGATATCACCGGCGTGACCGGACTGAGCCCGGAGGCACGGGCAGGCATGCTCGCCTACCGGGGTTTCTCCATGGTGGCCCTCGTGGGTGACCATCCCATGGGCACCGTGCTCGCAGCTTTCGCCCGGCAATGCCCAACTCCCTCCGCGTACTTCACCAGCCAACCTGAAGCCCTGCAATGGCTCTCCGAGCAAAACCGGCGCAGCAGGGCATCCGGCGCCGCCCGGAAAACGGGCCTTTAGGAAACGGCGTGGAGGATCAAGGGCACGAGGACATCATCGGCACCATTGAGCTTTGCGGGCAGATCCTTTGCTTGAAGTGGGCCCCCGCTGCCGTGGTCAGGGAAAGCGACGCGAAAGCACTGATGCAACGTGCCGCCGCCCTCAGTGCAGGGCGGACCCTTCCGTTGCTGGTCGAAATGACCGGCATGACCTGGATTGACCGGCGCGCCCAGGAAGCCTTTGCCTCCTCCTGGCCGCTCGCCCGGGCAGCAATCGTGGGCACCTCGGCCGTAGACGAAGCCATAGCGGGCTTCTACATGGCGCGGCACCATCCGGACCATCCCACCCGGTTCTTTACTTCCAGGGACGAAGCAATGGCTTGGCTGACGGAAGATCCGGCGCAGCAGTAACTGCAAACTGCCGGAACCAAGCGCCACCAGCTCCAGGGCAATCACCCTTTTCCTATCGAAACGTGCAGCCTACGATGAAGTCCTCGCGCCTTCTTCCCTGAAAAGGAGCCGAGGGCACAAGAACCGATCCGAAAGGAAACTGGCACCATGGCCGAAACTCCGAACCCGATCCAGATTCAAAAGTTCCTCGGCGGTGTGGACTATCCCGCAAGCCGTGAAGCCTTGCTGTCCAGCGCAAAGGACTCCGGGGCTGACAACAACGTGATCCAGGCTCTTGAAGCCATCCCCGATAAGGAGTATGACAGCCCCACGGCCGTCAGCTCAGCAGTTTCGGACAGTAACTCCTAAACCGTCAGCTCCTGCACCGGCCTCGCCAGGGACAGGGGCAGCTCTGTCCACCGACTGATCGCCTCGATGGCGGCTGCCACTTCGGCAACAGGTGCTACGGCCATGGCTAGAGTGGAGGCTGACGGAAGGCAGTAACCATGACCGAAGAGACGGACACCGGTTTGGCCGGAACCATTCTGAGCGAGCGCTACAGGGTGGGAGAAGTGCTCGGCCACGGCGGCATGGGAAGTGTCTACCGGGGAACCGACCTGGTCCTGGACCGGGACGTGGCGCTGAAAATCTTCCGCGATGACGTCACAGGTGCCGACGAACTGGCCAGGCAGCAATCAGAGGCCCGCATGCTGGCGCAGCTGAACCATCATGGCCTGGTGACGCTCTTCGACACCGGGACGTTGCTGCGCGGTCACCGGGACGTGCCCTTCCTGGTGATGGAGCTTGTTCCCGGAACTGATCTTCGCCGCCACCTTGCAGCCGGACCGCTCACCG
>NZ_JBNHFF010000339.1:0-2535 GCF_059089965.1 Arthrobacter sp. SPT-J7 | reverse complement strand
CTGCAGCTTGTCCCATACAGGCATCATCAGCGAGCGGATATCACGGTAAACAGCGAAAAACTCATCGTATATTGCTGTCTTTGCCCGGTCCGGCTCATACTCGCGCACGATGTTGACGGTAGCGTCCACGCCGTCCTCGTAGCTGCCATAGAGCCCCAGTCCAACACCTGCCACGATCGCGGCACCCTTCGCGCCAAACTCGGTACCGGCGGGAACGATGATCTTGCGCCCCAGCACGTCGGCGAAAATCTGGCACCACACGGCGCTGTTCGCTCCGCCCCCCGCCATCCGGACAGTGTCCACCTTCGTGGGGATCGAGTCGAGGCAGTCGCGGATGCCGTACGCAACCCCTTCGTAAACGGCACGCAGCATGTCGAACCGGTCGTGGTCTCCGGTGATTCCACTGAAGGAACCCCGGGCACTGGGCCGGACGAAGGGGGCACGTTCGCCACCGGGGGCGAGGTACCCGTGATAGATGATGCCCCTCGAACCCACGGGGGTGGCCTGCACCTTCTGGTCGAGGTAGGCGAAAAGCGCTCCGTCGGTTGGTGACACTGCTTCTGCCTCGGCCCGAAATGTAGCTCCAAACTCGCGCAGGAACCAGTCCAGATTGGGAGTGCAGAAGTTCATGCCCATCGCGCGGATCCAGGTGTCAGGGCCATGCGGGATAACCCAGCCTACGTCCTTGGGTTCAAAACTGGCAGCAAGGTCATCCGTGCAGACAGTAACGATCCCTGCGGTGCCGATGACTGCCATGCAGTCCCCTGGCCGTACCACTCCAACGCCCAGGGAGGAGCCGGTAATGTCCATTTGCCCCTTGTAGACAGGGGTGCCTTCCTTGAGTCCCGTGACTCCCGCCGCGGCCTTTGTGACTTCCCCCGAGAGCTCCGTGGGTTTCTTGAGGTCAGGCAGTACGTCGCTTATGCCGTCTATTCCCCAGATCCTGTTGACATCCTCCGACCAGGTTCCGTTTGTGACGTCGATGCCCGAGAGGCTCGCATCGGATGCGTCGGTGGACATATCGCCTGTGAGGTTGTATTCAATCCAGTCCTTGCACCACAGGTTTTTTGCTCCCTGCAGGAGCTCCTGCTGGTTTTCGGAGCGCCATCTGAGGATTGCTGATGTCGTGCCGGCGTAGGGGCCCGTTCCCGAGATCTCAAACTGCTTGGACACCTCCCCGTCCTCGTACCACTGGTCGATGATGTCGCCGGCACGTCCGTCAGACCAGAGGATGGCAGGGCCTTTTGGCTGGCCCGTTTCGGCATCGATCAGCCAACTGCCGTCGCCCTGGCCGGTTACCGATACCGCAGCAATGTCTTCGGGGCGGATCCCGGACCCGGTGAGGGCATCGCGGATGGCGTCAGCTGCGGCCACCCAGACTTCCTGCATATCCTCCTCAGCCAAGTGTGGCTGGGGGTTGGTGATTGGGACGTTGCGTGCGCCCCTGTTGAGCTCATTGCCTTTGAGGTCGAAGATCGCGGCCTTGAGCACGGAAGTGCCGGCATCTACTCCCAAAATGTACTGACCCATGTGATGTAGTCCTCTCCTTTGAGGGGTGCATCCTTGTGCGGCGGGGCGCCGTCGCGGTGCACTTATATAGACAGGTATATCCCATTAGGAGGACAGATGGTAGAACTTGTATAGAAATGTCTATACGAATTCGGGAGGGCATGTTGAGAGCACTGGTGAAGTATGAAGCCGGACCAGGCGGAGTGGAGGTCCGGGACGTTCCCCCTCCAACGCTCAGCCCGGGGCATGTCCTGATCAACGTGGCCCACGTTGCTGTCTGCGGCACTGACCGGCTGGCCGTGGAAGGCACGCATGATTTCCACACCGTCCGCACCCTTGGACATGAAGCGTCCGGAACCATCGCCGCCATTGGAGACGGCGTGGGGCGCAACGACTTGCACGTTGGAGCCCGAGTTACGGTGGAAACCGACGCCTACCTGTGCATGCGATGCGAATACTGCCGCAAGGAGGAGTACAACCGCTGCCCCCGGCGCCTCGGAATCGGAACAACGACAGATGGCGCCTTGGCTGACCAGCTGGTGATGCCTGAGCGCGCCGTACATGTGCTGCCTCCCAACGTCAGCTTGCTCGAAGGCGCGCTGACCGAACCCCTGGCGATCGCAGTCCACGCGGTCATTGAACAAAGCCCTTCGCTGGCGGGCCAGGTCGTCGTCGTCATCGGCCCTGGCGCAATTGGCCAGCTATGCGCCCAGGTGGCCCACGCCGCAGGCGCCACAGTAATCCTCGTCGGACGAAGCAGGCATGCCCGCGCCCTCGAAGCCGCCGCCGCCCGCAGCATCCCGTACGTTGTTGATGCTGAAACCCAGGATCTTGCAACTGTGGTGGATAAACTGACGTCCGGCCTTGGCGCCCACTCCATTTTCGAGTGCAGCGGGGCTCCGGGCGTTGTGGAATCGTCCCTTCCCCTATTGCGCCGCGGCGGCCGGCTGGTGCTCGTGGCGTTCTTCCGCGAGGCCCCGCACATCGACGCCGAGCTCGTTATCAACCGCGAACTTGAAATTGTGG
>NZ_JBNHFF010000338.1:0-2538 GCF_059089965.1 Arthrobacter sp. SPT-J7 | reverse complement strand
CCAGCTCATCACCGCCGCCCTCGACGCCGGCTGCAACCGCATCATCCTGGGCGTGGGCGGCAGTGCCAACACCGACGGCGGGGCCGGCGTCCTGCAGGGGCTCGGCGCCAGGCTCCTTGATGCCAAGGGAAATGACCTTCCGCCCGGCGGTGCCGCTTTGGCCCGCCTGGACCGGATCGACTTCAGCGGGTTTGAACCCCGACTAAAGGACACACGCTTTGTGCTGGCGTCCGACGTCGACAATCCCCTGCTCGGCGCCCAAGGCGCCGCGGCGGTTTTCGGCCCGCAGAAAGGCGCCACACAACAGGACGTCGACGTGCTCGACGCCGCCCTGGCCAGGTTTGTCGAAGTCCTGGCCAGGGAAATCGGTCACCGCGCCATCAAGGCGGCGGAAGCCCAGGGAGCCGGAGCGGCAGGAGGCGTTGGCTACGCCGCCATCGCCGTACTCGCCGCAGCCCGCCGTCCGGGCATCGACGTCGTCCTCGAATTCACCGGACTGCCCGAACGCCTGGCCGGCGCCGACCTGGTGATTACCGGGGAAGGCAGCCTGGACGAGCAAAGCCTGCTCGGCAAGACCCCTATGGGTGTTGCCCGGGCAGCCGCAGCCCAGGGTGTCCCAGTGATTGCGGTATGCGGCCGGACCACGCTTGCACAGGGCCAGGCAGCCGCTGCCGGATTCGAGGACGTTTACGCTTTGACCGAGCTTGAAAGCAATGTAGACAGGTGCATAGCAGAGGCAGCGCAGCTTCTGGAGCAGCTGGGCACCCAGATCAGCGGAAGGCTGGCGGCAAACACACCGTCCCGTTCCGCGACCACCAAGGAGGACCTCCATGTCTGAAGAACGTTTTGACCTGGTCATCCGCGGCCAGCGCATTCTCACCACCGCCGGCCTGGCACCCCGCGAAGTGGGCGTCCGCGGCGGAAAAATCGTGGCCCTCGAGCCGCTGGGCAACGGCCTGGCCGGCGCCGAGGTCATTGAACTGGCCGACGACGAAACCCTGATCCCCGGGCTGGTGGACACGCACGTCCATGTCAACGAGCCCGGCCGCACCGAGTGGGAGGGCTTCGCCTCCGCCACCCGTGCAGCCGCTGCCGGCGGGGTGACCACCATCATCGACATGCCGCTGAACTCCGTCCCGCCCACCACCACGGTGGAAAACCTCAAGCTGAAGCGCGAGGTGGCTGAAGAGCAGGCGTTCGTCGACGTTGGATTTTGGGGCGGCGCAATCCCCGGCAACAAGGGTGACCTGCGTGCCCTGCACGACGAAGGCGTCTTCGGTTTCAAGTGTTTCCTGCTGCACTCGGGCGTGGACGAGTTCCCGCACCTGGACGCGGATGAGATGGAGGAGGACATGGCCGAGCTGAAGTCCTTCGACTCCCTCATGATTGTCCACGCTGAAGACTCCCATGCCATTGACCGCGCACCGCACCCCGGCGGCGACCACTATCAAACCTTCCTGGCCTCCCGCCCCCGGGGCGCCGAAAACAAGGCCATCGCCGAGGTCATCGAACGGGCCCGCTGGACCGGTGCGCGTGCGCACATCCTGCACCTCTCGTCGTCCGACGCGCTGCCCATGATTGCATCCGCAAAGCGCGACGGCGTGAAGCTCACCGTGGAGACCTGCCCGCACTACCTGACGCTGATGGCCGAGGAAATCCCCGACGGAGCCACCGCCTACAAGTGCTGCCCGCCCATCCGCGAGGCCTCCAACCGGGAACTGCTGTGGCAGGGCCTGCAGGAAGGCACCATCGACTGCATCGTCTCAGACCACTCCCCCTCGACACTTGACCTGAAAGACCTGGAGAACGGTGACTTCGCCGTGGCCTGGGGCGGCGTCTCGTCGCTGCAGCTGGGCCTGTCCCTGATCTGGACCGAGGCACGGCACCGTGGCATTCCACTGGAGCAGGTGGTGTCCTGGATGGGTGAGAAGCCGGCAGCCCTGGCCCGGCTTTCCAACAAGGGCCAGCTGGCGCTGGGCTACGACGCGGACTTCGCCGTGTTCGCCCCGGACGACGCCTTTGTGGTGGACGTTTCCAAGCTCAAGCACAAAAACCCCATCACCCCCTACGACGGCAAAGCCCTCTCGGGCGTGGTCCGCAAGACGTTCCTGCGGGGCGCTGTGGTGGACGGCCAAAACCCCACGGGCAAGCTGATCCGCCGCGGTGGAGTCTAAGGACGGGCCATGGCAGTGGAAGCCCACCATCCGAGGACGGTGGAACGGCCGCGGTCAGCCGCCAAGGGTGCTGCTGCGCCGGCGGCGGCTGCCCGGGGCCTCGCCGTATGGGTGGTTCCCGAGGAAGGCACCAGCCCGGAGCTCCTCGCCCGTGCCGCCCAACTGGTCCTTGCCAGGGCCCTCGAAACTGCTCCGGAGGCGGAAGTCCACTGGCCCGCCGCCGGAGCTCCCACGTCCGGGGTCTCCGCCACGGCGGAAGGAGCCGCAGACGACTCCTCTCAGCCTCCCTCTGCGGCGGAGAACCCCGGCGGCACCGATGACGACGGCGGCACCCGGCTGCCGCCGTCGTCCGGCCCCGTCAGCC
>NZ_JBNHFF010000337.1:0-2540 GCF_059089965.1 Arthrobacter sp. SPT-J7 | reverse complement strand
ACTCGCACGCCTTTACGGGTGAGGCCTTGGACGAGGGCACGCAGGTCATCGAGGTTGCGGGCTGGCCGGTCCATGCTGTGCACCACCACGGTGTCCCCATTTCGGGCGACCGCAACAGTTCGGTCAGTTCTGGTCTTGTAGTGTCCCGGCCGGAAGCCTTGTCGATGAAGACCCGGTCCAGAACTTGGCCTTCGAGCTGTCGTTTCTCGTTCTGGTCCAGCGTGCTTACCCGCACGTACCCGATCCGCTGTCCCGCCACTGATCTATATAAGGGCAAATTCAGGTTCTTGCGTCCGAATGCAGCCACCGTCGCAAAGGTTGTCTGACCTGAGAAAACGCTGGCTTCGTCATGGAATGGGAGTTCTCGCAGCTACTTTTTACTTCCGTGCTTAATTACGATATGACACGGCGGAGCAGCTGGGGGGCGGAGGTCCGGCACCTCTACGAAGCCCGGATGAGCGATTACCTTAAGAAAATCATTCACGAGCAGAGCCTGAACACGCCCGCTAAGTATTGGAGCTGAGATGTCGAACCAACGGCCACCGACGAGGACGCCAGCAGGACCGTTCCGGATGAACTGGCAGCAGGGCGGACGCTGGGGTGATCCACGATGACCGCATGGCCCCAGGCAGACAAACCATCCGGCAAGATTACGCTCGTTCTCGATCAGCGCAGCACCCCCGATCCGGACGAGGACCTCCGCGATGGACTGTCCGCCATCGTTCGGCAGGGCGATCACCTCTGGGCCGCCAACGACGAAACGACCAGTCTGGAACGACTCACCATTGACGGCAACCAGGCCGGCGCTCATCGCAGTTTCGATCTCACCGGTTTCCTCGACCTGCCGGGCGAAGGGGAAATCGATATCGAAGGCCTCGACGTCGAAGATGACACGCTGTGGATACTCGGGTCCCACAGCGCGGCCCGCAAACGGGTCAAGGACAAGCACAACCCTGACAAGGCCCGCAAAGCCCTGGCAACAGTCAAGGTCAGCCAGCGACGATGCGTATTGGCCCGGCTCTCGACCACAACACTCCTTAGCCCAGGGGGCGGCCTCAACGGTGAGCAGCACCACCGCCCTGTGTTCGGCCCTGATGGGAGCAACGGCGGGGGTCTGCTGGATCTACTGTCCGATGACCCTCACCTTGGAGACTTCATACAGTCCCATCCGATCCCGGGCAAGGACAACGGGTTCGACTGCGAGGGCATCGCCGTTAGGGGTCACCGGGTGTTCATCGGCCTGCGCGGACCCGTACTGCGCGGATGGGCGGTGGTTCTCGAACTCGAAGCCGGCGACGGGCCAGGCATCGAGCCGCAGCCGATCGGCCCCGAGGGGCGCCGCTACCGCAAGCACTTTCTCGACCTGCGTGGTTTGGGGGTGCGGGATCTGTGCCGTCACGGAGATGACCTGCTCGTCCTGGCGGGACCGACTATGGAACTCGACGGCCGCACGGCCGTGTTCCGCTGGCGAAACGCGCTGACGTCGGAGGCCGAGGCCGTCCTGCACAAGGACGACTTGAGATGCGAACTCAACGTGCCGTTTGGACAGGGCAACGATCGGGCCGAAGGGATCACCATGCTCGAGGACGGCGAATCGGCCCTGGTGGTGTACGACTCTCCCGACGACAAACGCAAGACCGAACAACACGGCATCCATGCGGATGTCTTCCGCCTCAGGCAGTAACCAACCTGAACCTGCTGACCGCCATCCCCAAATAGCTACTTCAAACGCCGATAATGGAGATTCTGTCAAGCGAGTTGTGGGATGGCCCCTACCGACTGAATGTTCCAGCTGACGTATCCGAGTGCCTTCGCGAAATGCTATAGAGCGCGAATCAGCCTCCGACCTGCTGTCTGTAAGGTTGTGCAATGAGGCGTAAAGGCATGGTCACAGGGTGGTTAGCTATCGTGAACTTGCTTCTGGCGCTGGCTACGAATTTGGCCAGTTCCGCGCTTCCGGACGAACTGGCCATCCTCAAAAATCCAGCCATTGCCTGGGGTCTCTTCCTGGGATTGAGCGCAATGTTCTTCGTCTTGCAGTTGGTTGAGAGGCGGCGAGCTGGCCAGCAATCCCGAGCAGTTTCGAGCGCTATACCTCGAGATCCAACTAACCTCATTTTCCGCGAGGAGGAGACACAAATCCTAGAACAACTCGCTTCTCCCAATGCTTTCGTGAGTCTCTTAGGACCGCCGGGGATCGGCAAGACCGTGCTGGCGTCAAGGGTGGCCACCGCGATACAAAGAAACCCTGATTGGCAGGTGATTTGGTGGCTCGATGCGTCTTCGTACGCTGAAGTCGAAAAATACGTCCTCAGGCTCGGGCGCGCTCTATCGCATGTCTCGCCCACCCATACGAGCGCTGAGAAGGTTAAAGACCAGCTATCGTCCTACGACCAAGAAGTTCTACTAGTCCTTGATGGTGTGGCTGATTATGCCGACCTAAAGGACATCATCCCATCAGGTAAAACCATACATATCCTCGCGACGGGGAGATTGTCGTCGGGTTTGCCCTCCGACCGAGCGATTATGGTGGGCCCGCT
>NZ_JBNHFF010000336.1:0-2545 GCF_059089965.1 Arthrobacter sp. SPT-J7 | reverse complement strand
TTGCCCGTTGTGGTTTTGTGTTACATAACCGCTCGTGGCGCTACCGGGTTGGGGAGAAGCTAACCCGCCAGTCCGGCGAGCAGGAAGATCACGGCGGCGATGGCGAAGCCCATCACACCGATGAGGGTTTCCATCACGGTCCAGGTCTTCAGGGTGGTCTTGACGTCCATCCCGAAGAAGCGGCCCACCAGCCAGAAGCCGGAATCGTTGACGTGGGAGACCACCACGGAGCCGGCGGCGACGGCGATGACCAGCGCGGCGATCTGCATGCCGTTGAGCCCGGCAGCAGCCACTGCAGGGGCGATCAGGCCCGCGGTGGTGGTAAGTGCCACGGTAGCGGAGCCCTGGGCGATGCGGAGGATGCTGGAAATCAGGAAGCCGGCCAGGATGAGCGGGATGCCCAGGTCGCCCAGGACGCCGGCCAGCGCGGAGCCGATGCCGGAGGTGCGCAGGACGCCACCGAACATGCCGCCGGCCCCGGTGATCAGGATGACGGAGCAGACCGGACCCAGCGAGGATTCGAGCAGTTTCTCCAGGGCGCCTGCATCCTTGCCGCGCTTGGCCCCGAGGACGAACATGGCCACGATCACGGCGATCAGCAGCGCAACAGGGGTTTCACCGATGGTGCGCAGGACCTGGAACCACTGCTCGTCCCTGACGCCTTCGCTCAACACACCGGAGGAGGCCAGCGTGTTCAGTCCGGTGTTCATGAAGATCAGGACCAACGGCAGGAGCAGCAGCCCCACAATGGTGCGGAAGCGCGGCGGGTGGGACTCGGCTTCTGCGCTTGCATGGCCCAGGATTTCCGGAACTGGCAGGACCAGCTTCCGGCCCGTGTAGAGGCCGAAGAGGTAGGCGGTGACGTACCAGGTGGGGATGGCGACGATGAGGCCTGCGATCGTTACCAGGCCAACGTTGGCGTCAAAGAAGGCCGAGGCGGATACAGGGCCCGGGTGCGGCGGCAGGAAGATGTGCATCACGGAGAACGCACCGGCTGCGGGCAGGCCGTAGCGGAGCACTCCCCCACCGAGGCGGTGGGCGACAGCGAAGACGACGGGCAGCATAACCACCAGGCCGGCGTCGAAGAAGATGGGAAAGCCGAAGATCAGCGAGGCCAGGCCCAGGGCGAAGGGGGCGCGCTTCTCACCGAAGATGCCGATGAGGTAATCGGCCAGGACTTTGGCGCCACCGCTGGTTTCGACAATGCGGCCGAGCATGGCCCCCAGCCCCACGAGGAGTGCCACGGTGCCCAGGGTCGTGCCGAAGCCGTTGATCAGTACGGGCACCACCTGGTTGGCGGGGATGCCGGTGGCGAAGGCGGTGGCGAGGCTGATCACGATCAGGGCGAGCAGTGCGTGCATGCGCAGCTTGATGATCAGGAACAGCAGCGCGGCGATCGCGGCTGCGGCGATGAGCAGCAGGGGGCCTGCACCCATCGTTTGGGTCCATCCTTCGATGGTCATGGTTCTCCTTTGAAACAGATGTACGGGGAAAGTGGGAGGTGGTTAGGGTGCTTCGCCTGCGGAAGGCTTCAGAACGGAGGCCACGATGGTTCTGACCAGCTCTTCGGGTGGCCGGGAAATATCCAGGCGGAGGCTTCCGGCAGCGAGTTCGTCGTCGCTCAGCGGTTCCAGGGTTGCCAGCTGGCTGGGCAGGAGCGTGGGCGGCATGAAGTGCCCTTCCCGGCCCTGCATGCGCTGCCCAATCAGCTCCGCTTCACCGTGGAGGTGCAGGAACAGGACGCGGCCTTCCGCCTGGGCAAGCAGCTGCCGGTAGCTCTGCTTGAGGGCGGAGCAGGTGAGCACGGTGCTTTTGCCAGCCTTGGCCTGGGTGGTCATCCAGTTCTGGATCTCCTGCAGCCAGGGCCAGCGGTCCTCGTCCTGCAGGGGAATGCCCTGGCTCATCTTCTGGATGTTGGACTGCGGGTGGAACTCGTCCGCTTCGGCGCATGCCCAGCCCAGCTGCTGGGAAAGAGCTGCCGCAATGGTGGACTTGCCGGAACCGGCAACGCCCATCACCACCAGGTGCGTGGCGGGATACTGCATGTTTTACCTCCGAAGAAGACGCCGTTGGCTTAGTGAAGAAAGCTCGTAGCGCGTCCCCCGAGGAGGTGCGCTTGGAATAAGGTAACACCTTTTCTTCCGACAGATACTATCTTTTCGTGTCACAAGTCATACCTTTTGCTGCTTCTTGAGTAAACTGGAAGCGCGCGCAGGCGCAGAGGAAGGCAGGATAGATGTCGACGGCGACACCACAGGACGCGGACAACGCGCACGACGGCGGGGCCTCCCCCGCGATGCACGAACGCGTTTTGGAGGCGGTAGGCGTTGCCATTGCTTCCGGCGAATTGCCGCCGGGAAGCCGGCTTACCCTGGAGGGGATTCAGCAGGAATACGGCATTTCCCGGACCGTAGCACGCGACACCATGAAGGTCCTTGAGTCCATGAACCTGGTGTACTCGCGCAGGCGGGTGGGCATCGTGGTGCAGGAGCGCCGGCTCTGGAATGTCTTTGATCCCAAGCTGGTGCGCTGGCGGCTGGCCACG
>NZ_JBNHFF010000335.1:0-2558 GCF_059089965.1 Arthrobacter sp. SPT-J7 | reverse complement strand
CACCACGGTCAGCGCCACCCGGGCGGCCCGGACGGTCGCTGGGACCGCGGCCACGGGACGGGGCGGAAGCGGCCTGCTGGGCCAGTTCCTTGGCGGTGACGTCACCCTTGTAGATCCAAACCTTCACACCGATACGGCCGAAGGTGGTCTTGGCTTCGTAGAAGCCGTAGTCGATGTTCGCGCGGAGGGTGTGCAGGGGCACACGGCCTTCGCGGTAGAACTCCGAGCGGGACATTTCAGCGCCACCCAGTCGACCCGAGCAGGCAATACGGATGCCCTTGGCACCTGCACGCTGCGCGGACTGCATGGCCTTCTTCATGGCGCGGCGGAAAGCCACACGTGAAGTCAGCTGCTCAGCAACGCCCTGGGCAACAAGCTGTGCTTCCATCTCGGGGTTCTTGACCTCGAGGATGTTCAGCTGAACCTGCTTGCCGGTGAGCTTTTCGAGCTCGCCGCGGATGCGGTCTGCTTCTGCTCCACGGCGGCCGATGACGATGCCCGGGCGGGCCGTGTGGATGTCCACGCGGACACGGTCACGGGTGCGCTCGATCTCAACCTTGGCGATACCGGCGCGCTCCATGCCCGTGGACATGAGCTGGCGGATGCGGATGTCTTCGCGAACGAAGTCCTTGTACCGCTGGCCGGCCTTGGTGCTGTCAGCGAACCAGTGCGATACGTGATCGGTGGTGATGCCGAGTCGGAACCCGTGCGGGTTTACTTTCTGTCCCACTTAGCGAGCCTCCTCTTTCTCCGGGGTAGCGACTACCACGGTGATGTGGCTGGTGCGCTTCTTGATCTGAAATGCACGACCCTGGGCACGCGGCTGGAACCGCTTCATGGTCGGGCCTTCATCAACAAACGCTTCGCTGATGATGAGGTCGCCTTCGTCAAACGCCAGGCCGTCACGGTCCGCGAGGACCCGGGCGTTGGAGATTGCCGACTGAACTACCTTGAATACCGGCTCCGAAGCTGCCTGTGGGGCAAACTTCAGAATTGCCAGAGCCTCATTCGCTTGCAAACCACGAACAAGGTTGACGACGCGCCGGGCCTTCATAGGCGTTACGCGGATGTGGCGCGCAATTGCCTTGGCTTCCATTGCTTTCCTTCTCTCGTCTTTGACGTAAGTGCAGGCGCCTAGCGGCGCTTGCCCTTACGGTCGTCCTTGACATGGCCGCGGAATGTCCGCGTGGGAGCGAATTCGCCGAGCTTGTGCCCGACCATCGACTCAGTAACAAACACCGGAATGTGCTTGCGTCCGTCGTGTACGGCGATCGTGTGCCCGAGCATGTCGGGGATGATCATCGAACGGCGTGACCAGGTCTTGATGACGTTCTTGGTGCCCTTTTCGTTTTCCCTGGCTACCTTCACAAAGAGGTGCTGGTCAACGAAAGGACCTTTTTTCAGGCTGCGTGGCATGTGTCCAGGCTCCTATCGCTTGTTCTTGCCAGTACGACGGCGACGAACAATAAGCTTGTCGCTCTCTTTGTTGGGGCGGCGGGTGCGGCCTTCCCGCTGACCGTTCGGGTTGACGGGGTTACGTCCACCGGACGTCTTACCTTCGCCACCACCATGCGGGTGGTCAACCGGGTTCATGGCGACACCACGGACGGTCGGGCGGACGCCCTTCCAGCGCATGCGGCCGGCCTTGCCCCAGTTGATGTTCGACTGCTCGGCGTTGCCCACCTCGCCGACGGTTGCGCGGCAGCGCACGTCAACGTTGCGGATTTCACCGGAAGGCAGACGCAGCTGGGCGAAGCGGCCTTCCTTGGCGACGAGCTGGATGGATGCACCGGCGGAGCGGCCCATCTTGGCGCCGCCACCCGGGCGCAGTTCAACTGCGTGGATAACGGTACCCACCGGGATGTTGCGCAGGGGCAGGTTGTTGCCAGGCTTGATGTCAGCGTTGGCACCTGCCTCTACGAAGTCACCCTGGGACAGCTTGTTCGGCGCGATGATGTAACGCTTGGTGCCATCGACGTAGTGCAGGAGGGCGATGCGAGCCGTACGGTTCGGATCGTACTCAATTTCAGCAACGCGGGCGTCAACGCCGTCCTTGTCGTGGCGACGGAAGTCGATCAGACGGTACTGGCGCTTGTGTCCGCCACCCTTGTGACGGGTGGTGATCTTACCGGTGTTGTTACGGCCGCCCTTTTTGGGCAGCGGACGTACCAACGACTTTTCCGGCGTCGACCGCGTGATTTCGATGAAGTCCGCTACGCTCGAGCCGCGACGGCCCGGGGTAGTCGGCTTGTATTTACGGATTCCCATAATTTATTTCCTCGTTAAAGTGGTCTCCGCTACGCGAGCGGACCGCCGAAGATGTCGATAGTGCCTTCTTTGAGGGTGACAATCGCACGCTTGGTGTTCTTGCGGGTACCCCATCCGAATTTGGTGCGCTTGCGCTTACCGGCACGGTTGATGGTGTTGATCGAGTCGACCTTGACGGAGAAGATCTTCTCCACGGCCAGCTTGATCTCGGTCTTGTTCGACCGGGGGTCCACCAGGAAGGTGTACTTGCCCTCGTCGATCAGGCCGTAGCTCTTTTCCGACACGACGGG
>NZ_JBNHFF010000334.1:0-2592 GCF_059089965.1 Arthrobacter sp. SPT-J7 | reverse complement strand
AGCCGCAGCCCACAGGCAGCAACGGGGTGCCGCAGCTGGTCAACATCTCGTTTTGGCTGCTGATCGCCTCGGCCGCAATCTTCGTCATCTCCATGCTCACCGGGCTCACCCAGCTGGACGACCCGGTATTCCGCCAGACCTTTGAGCAGCAGATGGAAGGCAGTGGAGCGGGCGTCACATACGAGGACATCAAGGGCGTCATCGCCGGCACCCTGGTGGTCTTCGCCATCCTCGGCGCAGGGCTCTACCTGCTGGTGGCCTTCTTCATCCGCAAGGGCAAGAACTGGGCGCGTATCCTGGGTACCGTGTTCGCTGCACTGTCCATCTTCGGCCTCTTCGGTCCTCCCAGCATTGGAACCATCGGCACGCTCCTGGGGATCGCCGCCATCGTCCTGCTGTACCTTCCGGCGGCTGCTCCCTACTTCCGGAAGCAGCAGCCCTTCGCCAACCCTTATGGTGGCGGCCTGGGCAACCCCTACGGCCGGTAGGTTTACGCACTTCCCGCACCAGCGGGCGTGGGCCCCGGAACCGCCTGAGAAACTAGGCGGTCTGCCCCGGGGCCTGCGCCCGTTGTGCGTGGTAGGCCAGGATCTGCAGTTCAGTGGCCATGTCCACTTTGCGGAGGTTGACTCCCTCGGGCACCTGGAGCATGACGGGGGCGAAACTCAGGACGCTGCGGACCCCGGCGGCCACCACACGGTCGCAGACATCCTGCGCGACGGCCGCCGGCAGCGCCAGCACCACCATGTTCGCTCCGGTCCGGTGGAGCACTGTTTCCAGGTCGGCGACATCGCTGACGCGCAGCCACCCCACTTCATTGCCCACCACCATCTGGTCGGCGTCAAAAATGGCCACTACGTCGAACCCGCGCGATTCGAATCCGCCGTACCGTGCCAAGGCCTTGCCAAGGTTGCCGGCACCGACGATGGCGACCTTCCAGTCGTGCGTCAGTCCGAGTGCCGCAGCGATGTGCCGGCTCAGGTACTGGACTTCGTAGCCGACGCCGCGGGTTCCGTAGGAGCCCACGTGGGACAGGTCCTTGCGCAGCGTGGCGGAACTAACGCCCGAGGCTTCGGCGAGAGATTCGGAGGAGACGCGCTCCACTCCCTCGGCAAGCAGGGTGTTCAGGGCACGCAGGTAAAGCGTCAGCCGGGCCACCGCTGCAGGCGGAATCTGTTTGGCTGGCGTGCCCGTGGTGTCTGAAAGATCCGGGACAGCCTGGGGAGTTGAATCCAACGAAGCCACCAGCCCCTCCCTCGCATCGCGTTGTGACTCCACTCTAGAGCCCCCCGGCCGATGCCCACAAAGCAGCCCGCCGCAAAGCCTGCGCGGTCACCGGTGCTGCTCCCCTACCCTGCCATGGCCCGCTGAAGTATGCGTCCCAGCCGGATCTCATCGATCTTCCAGAAGTCGCGCTGCACGCCATCCACCAGCACTACCGGGATCTCCTCGGCGTAGCGGTCCCGCAGTTCCGGCTGGTGGTCCACCAACTCTTCCGTCCAGTCCAGCCCCAGCGAGGCAGTAACCCGCCCGACGGCGTCGCGCGCCTCTTCGCAAAGGTGGCAGTCTGCTTTGGTGATCAGGACGACGCGCGGTGTTGCCATGACTTAACCGTAGCCCCGTTGACTGTGGCCCGCGACGCCGACCGAGTACACCGACTGGGTTGACTAGACTCAACTTCATGCCTGAGGAGAAGTACGTCGCCGTAGTCACCAAGCCGGTTGCGGCACCGCAACCCGGCGAGGCGGCGTTCTTCGATGTGGACAATACCCTCATGCGCGGCGCCAGCCTCTTCCATGTCGCCCGCAAGATGCACCAGCGCGGAGCCTTCACCATGGCCCAGGCAGCCGGGTTCGCGTGGAAGCAGTTCAAGTTCGTGGCCCGCGGCGAAAACATGGACGACGTTCACGCCGTCCGCGACTCCGCGCTTACATTGGCTGCAGGCATCACGGTTGACGACGTCAAGGCCCTCGGCGAAGAGGTCTACGACGAGATGATCGCCTCCCGGATCTGGCCTGGCGCGAAGGCCCTGGCCGAGCAGCACCTGCGGGTCGGCCGGCGGGTGTGGCTGGTCACCGCTACTCCCATCGAAGTTGCCACTGTGATCTCCACCCGGCTGGGACTCACCGGAGCCTTGGGGACAGTCGGGGAGATTTCGGAGGGCATGTACACCGGCCGCCTGGTGGGAGACATCCTGCACGGCTCGGCGAAAGCAGCGGCTGTCCGGGCAGTCGCGGACGCGGAGGAGCTGGACCTGAAGCGCTGCTGGGCCTACAGCGACTCCTACAACGACATTCCGCTGCTGACCTTGGTGGGCCACCCGGTGGCCATCAACCCGGACGCCCGCCTCCGCCGCCACGCCCGCGACAACAACTGGCCCGTCTACGACTTCCGGGCGGGCCGCCGCGCAGCCACCTTAGGCCTCAAGGCGGCCACCGCCTGCGGCGCCGTCTACGGGCTCTGGAAGGGTTTTGCCCGCATCCGAGGCCCCCGGGCATAGCGCCGCCACCCCAATCGCAAAAACAAAATGCCCGCCGCCTCGGAAGGCGACGGGCAGGTGTAGGCTGGGCGCAGGAGCTGGACGGCGAGTGG
>NZ_JBNHFF010000333.1:0-2594 GCF_059089965.1 Arthrobacter sp. SPT-J7 | reverse complement strand
GCCACCCGCCTGGCGCTGGTGGTCGTTGCGGTGTCGTTGGCAGCAGTGGCGACGGCGGCCGCCGGGCCAGTCTCCTTCGTCGCCTTCCTGGCAGGGCCTATCGCCCGGCGCTTCACCGGCAAAGCCAGCCTCCCGGCGTCGGCATTGGTTGGTGCCCTGATTGTCCTCGCCGCCGATTACGCCGCCGCTAACCTTGCCCCCCTGCTGCTGGACGGCACGGTGCTGCCGGTGGGGGTCATCACCGGCGCGCTTGGCGCCCCGTTCCTGCTGTGGCTCCTGGTCACGGCCAACCGAAAGGATGCCTGACGTGCCAGTTCTCAACGCCAAGGACCTGACGCTCAAGTACGATCAGCGCTGCGTCGTGGACGGGCTGACAGCCGAAATTCCCGAAGGCCAGGTGACCATGATCGTGGGGGCCAACGCCTGCGGCAAGTCCACCCTCCTGCGGGGTCTGTCCCGGCTCCTGAAACCCGCGGCCGGCGCCGTGACCCTGGACGGCAAGGACATCCACTCACGCCCGGCGCGGGAACTGGCACTTACCCTTGGCCTGCTGCCACAGCATCCCACCGCACCCGACGGCATCCTGGTCCGCGACCTGGTGGGCCGCGGCCGGTACCCGCACCAGGGTTTCTTCCGCAGCTGGAGCGAAAAGGATGATCTCGCCGTGCAGCGCGCGCTGGAAGCCACCGAGACGCTGGCCCTCGCCGAGCGGAACGTGGATGAACTCTCGGGAGGGCAACGGCAGCGGGTCTGGATTGCCATGGCGCTGGCCCAGGAAACCGACGTATTGCTGCTGGACGAGCCCACCACCTACCTCGACCTTGCCCACCAGGTGGAAGTGCTGGATCTGGTGACGGACCTGAACCGCCAGCGGGGCACCACCGTGGCCATCGTCCTGCACGACCTGAACCTGGCCGCCCGCTACGCAGACAACGTGATCGCCATGAAAGGCGGCGCGGTGGTGGCAGTAGGCGCGCCGCAGGACGTGGTCACCGAAGGGCTGGTCCGCAACGTCTTCGGCCTTGAGTCGCGCGTCATCCCGGACCCTGTCTCCGGAACCCCCCTGATCATTCCGATCGGCCGACACCACGTCCCCGCCAACGAACTGGAGCTCGTTTCATGAAGACCCGCGATATTGCCGCCGCCTCCACCCAACCGATGACCCTGGCGTTCGAGGTCACTGTCTCCTCAGTGCAGGAACTCAGCCCCAACTTCCGCCGGATCACGTTCGGCGGGTACTCGCTGCGGGACTTCGGTGTCAACGGCGACACCCTCGACCTCCGGATCAAGCTCATGATCCCGTCCCTCGCCGCCGACGGCACAGAACTTCCCCTGCCGGCGTTCGAAATGAGCCAGGCCGGCTGGTACCGCGAATGGCTGGCCATGGACCCGGCCGTGCGCGGCTCCATGCGCACCTACACTGTCCGCCATGCCCGCTTGGACACGGTATACCCGGAGATCGACGTCGACTTCGTGATGCACTTCGACGCTCCTGGGCTTGCCCAGACACATCCGGGGCCTGCCGCCAACTGGGCCCTCAATGCCAAGCCCGGTGATGCGGCCACCCTTATCGGCCCGAACAACCGCGCCGCACAGTGCCTGACTGCGGAAGCCTATGGCGGCATCGAATGGCGGCCCGGACTGGCGCAGCGCATTCTCCTCGCCGGCGATGAGACGGCAGTCCCCGCCATCTCGGCCATCCTGGAAAGCCTGCCGGCATACATGACCGGACACGCCTTCCTGGAAGTCCCCGAAGCAGGCGACTTCCTCGAACTGTCCTCGCCTGCCGACATCGAGGTCACCTGGCTGGCGCGGGGTGCCGCGATCGGACGGTCCCGGCCACACGGCGAGCTGCTCCAGGAAGCGGTCCGCAAGGCGGTTCCGGTCCCCGGCTGGGTGGCCATCAAAGCCGCTGACGGCGCCGCTGGACCGGAGCCGGAGGACGTCGACGTGGACGTGGACATCCTCTGGGAGACTCCCCAGCGGATGGAGGCGTCCGACATCAAGGCCACCAAAAACCCCGACATGCCCGCCGGCGCCATGCCGTTCTACGCCTGGATCGCCGGCGAAGCTGCGGTTATCAAGGACATGCGCCGGTACCTTGTCCGCGACGTAGGGATCGATCGGAAGCAGGTTGCCTTTATGGGGTACTGGCGCCAGGGCAAAGCCGAGGGCTAACTTTCCTCCCGCGTGGTGGGGTCACCGTAACTGCCGGCTTGCCGTCGCTTAGACACCTCCCGCCGCTTCGTTCGGCCGCGGGCGGCCTCACTCGGCTCTGGTCGGCGATGCGCTCCTACGCAAGCCGCCAGTAACGGCTTGTCTGCGCGTCACCTAGGTTTTACCTCGGCTTTCCCTACGCTCTTTCTGTTGGGGCTACGTTGGGCTGGTGCGGCCTGATCCTTTGCTTACTGAGTCCGGGCGGCGGGTGTTTGTTGCTCTTGGAGACTCTTTCACTGAAGGGGTTGGGGACCGGGACGAGCGGTTGCCCAACGGGGTCCGGGGCTGGGCCGACCGCGTAGCAGAGAAGCTGGCGAAGGCGCAGCCCGGATGGCGGTACGCGAATCTTGCGATCAGGAGCAAACGGCTCCGGCACG
>NZ_JBNHFF010000332.1:0-2599 GCF_059089965.1 Arthrobacter sp. SPT-J7 | reverse complement strand
ACTCAACATCGACCCGCGGCGCATGACCTTCAAACGGGTTCTGGACATGAATGACAGGGCTCTGCGCGAGATGGTCATCGGACTCGGCGGGCCCACGCAGGGAGTCCCCCGCCAGGACGGGTTCGACATCACCGTGGCGTCCGAGATCATGGCTGTTTTCTGCTTGGCTACTGATCTGGCGGACCTTCGGGAGCGCCTGGGCCGGATCACCTTCGGCTATACCTTTGACCGTTCTCCTGTCACCGTCGCCGACCTCGGCGTGCAGGGCGCGCTGACCCTCCTCCTGAAGGAAGCCATCAAGCCCAACCTGGTGCAGACCATCGCCGGCACCCCTGCCCTGGTCCACGGCGGTCCCTTCGCCAACATCGCGCACGGCTGCAACTCGCTGATTGCCACCCAGACAGCCCGCCGGCTGGCGGACATTGTGGTCACGGAGGCAGGTTTTGGCGCCGACCTGGGGGCCGAGAAGTTCATGGACATCAAGGCACGCATCGGCAGCCTGGCGCCTTCCGCCGTCGTGGTGGTGGCAACGGTGCGTGCATTGAAAATGCAGGGAGGAGTGGCCAAAGACCTGCTGACAGCCCCAAATGTGGTCGCTTTGGAGGCGGGGGTGGCCAACCTGCGCCGGCACATCCGGAACGTGGAAAAGTTTGGGGTGCCGCCCGTGGTGGCCATCAACAGGTTTGCCTCCGACTCGGCGGAGGAACTCGACTGGCTGCTGGCCTGGTGCTCGGCAGAGGGAGTCCCGGCCGCCGTCGCCGATGTCTGGGGGCGCGGCGGCGGTGGCGACGGCGGGGACGAACTTGCGGCCCTGGTGGCGAAGGCACTGGCCGGGCCGAACGACTTCCGGCACCTCTACCCGCTGGAGTTGCCGGTGGAGGATAAGATCCGGACCATAGCCCAGGAAATTTACGGTGCCGACGGGGTGGATTTCTCCGTCCCGGCCCTGAAACGGCTGGCCGATATCGAGCGGAACGGCTGGGGCGGGCTCCCGGTATGCATGGCCAAGACCCAGTACTCGTTCACTGACGACGCTTCCCGCCTGGGCGCGCCCAAGGGGTTCATCATCCACGTGCGCGACCTCCTGCCCAAGACCGGTGCAGGGTTCATCGTGGCGCTCACCGGAGCGGTGATGACCATGCCCGGGCTGCCCGCCGCCCCGGCCGCGATGCGCATGGACGTGGACGACGCCGGCAACCCCGTGGGCCTCGCCTGACCACCCCTACACGGCCGGTTTTGTTGGTACTGGCTGAAGCAGGAGGGTGATGGGGCGTCCAACGGCAAGCGCTCCCCCGCCCGAAGGTGAAGGAGCGCTTATTGAGCCGAAGAGCGGTTTAGCGCTCGAGGTCCCCGCGGATGAAAGCTTCAACCTTTTCGCGGGCGAGGTCATCGTTGAACTGCTCCGGCGGGGACTTCATGAAGTAACTCGATGCGGAAAGCAGCGGCCCGCCGATGCCACGGTCCAGGCCGATCTTGGCGGCGCGGATGGCGTCAATGATCACACCGGCCGAGTTGGGTGAGTCCCAGACTTCCAGCTTGTACTCGAGCGAAACGGGCGCATCGCCGAAGTTGCGGCCTTCGAGGCGGACGAAGGCCCACTTACGGTCATCAAGCCACTGGACGTAGTCCGACGGGCCGATGTGGACGTCCTTGGCGGCCAGTTCGGCTTCCACGTTGGACGTCACGGCCTGGGTCTTGGAGATCTTCTTGGACTCGAGGCGGTCACGCTCCAGCATGTTCTTGAAGTCCATGTTGCCGCCGACGTTCAGCTGGTACGTGCGGTCCAAAGTGACGCCACGGTCTTCGAAGAGCTTGGCCATCACACGGTGCGTGATGGTGGCACCGATCTGGCTCTTGATGTCGTCACCAACAATCGGCACACCGGCGGCGGTGAACTTGTCCGCCCACTCCTTGGTGCCTGCGATAAAAACGGGCAGGGCGTTGACGAAGCCCACGCCGGCGTCGATGGCGCACTGGGCGTAGAATTCGGCAGCTTCCTGTGAGCCAACCGGCAAGTAGCACACCATGACGTCGACCTTAGCGTCCTTGAGCGCCTGGACAACGTCCACCGGCTCTTCGTTGGACTGCTCGATGGTCTCGAGGTAGTACTTGCCGAGCCCGTCGAGGGTGTGGCCGCGCTGGACGATAACGCCTGTGGGCGGCACGTCAGCGATCTTGATGGTGTTGTTTTCGCTCGCCAGGATCGCGTCGGCAAGGTCAACGCCGACCTTTTTACCGTCAACATCGAACGCGGCGACGAATTCAACGTCGCCCACGTGGTACTGGCCAAACTCAACGTGCATCAGGCCCGGGATCGTGGCCTTGGGGTCTGCGTCCTTGTAGTAGTGGACGCCTTGGACCAGCGAAGCGGCGCAGTTTCCTACGCCGACGATTGCAACACGAATCGGATGTGAAGACACGAAACTCCTTTGAGGACAAACGTCAGCCGCCCCGTTCGGCTTCAGGGGAAGGACGACGGCGGCTGGCAGGCACGGCGCCATGCGGCGCCTTTTCATAGTACCCAACAGAGCGGGACAAGGACCTGTTCCCCTGTCCCACTCTTTGGGATGACGGCAGGAAACTAAACGGGCTGCTTCCA
>NZ_JBNHFF010000331.1:0-2604 GCF_059089965.1 Arthrobacter sp. SPT-J7 | reverse complement strand
GCCCTGCTTGCTGCCGGACTCGTTGTTTCCGCCACAGCCTGCACCGCTTCCAACCAGCTCTCCACCGCGGAAACCTGCGAGCGGATCCAGAGCGTTGTATCCAACCCCGCGAACAACGCCGGCAAGACGGGCATGAACCGCCTGGCCAACCAGATCCGCCCCATCCATGCGGTTGCCTCGAATGACCTCAAGCCCGCCCTCGAGTCAATCCTTGAATACACGGACGAGCAGGCAAAGGAAACACCGGACGAGGCCAAGCTTTCCGAGCTCCAGGCGGGCTACGAGCAGGCTGGCAGCACCTACAGCCAGTTCTGCAGCTAAGCCCTACACGATGACCGGGCCCGGCCGCCCTCCCTAAGAGGTGGCCGGGTCCGTATTTGCCCCGCATAAAACCACCGCGACGCGCTCCCCCGGCTTTGGCTTATAACCAACCGAGGTCAGGGCAGCGTAGGCGGCGGCAGCTCCGTGTTCCACCATGATGCGGTAGTCGTTCCACAGCAGCGAACGTGCGGTGACGATGGCGGCGTCGGACACCAGGACGCTGGCGACGCCGGCGCGGACCGCGACGGAGAAGCCGATGTCACCGATGCGTCGGGCACCCAGGGAATCGGCAGCGACACCGGATACCGCCACGTCAACAGGTTCCCGGGCGGCAAGTGCGGCATGGAGCGTCGGCGCGTTTTCGGGCTCAACGCCCACCACCTTCGCATGGCCTTCCACTGCGGCAGCGATCCCGGCCATCAATCCGCCGCCGCCCACCGCTACCAATACGGTGTCCACCCCTGCAATCTGCTCCAGCAGTTCTGTCCCCACGGTTCCGGCGCCAGCTGCAATTTCCGGCTGGTCGTAGGCGTGGCAGTAAACAGCACCCGTTTCCTGGGCGTGCGCCACAGCGGACTGGTACGCAATGGCGTATTCGGCTCCAGCCTGGATCACCGTGGCTCCGATCGCTTCGAGCTTCCGCACTTTCACAGCCGGAGCGGCAGCGGGGACAAAAACGGTTGCCGGCACTCCCACTTGGGCTGCCGCGTACGCGTTGGCCAGCCCGGCGTTGCCGCCGGAAGCCACCACCACACCCACGTCCTGCTTCAGCTCTCCGCGTTCTTTGCTGGCAAGGAGGCGGTTCAGCGCGCCACGGGCCTTGAACGTGCCGGTGTGCTGCAGAAATTCGCACTTGAACCACACGTCGCCCCGGAAAGCACCCGGGTCAGCCTGCAGGACAGGTGTCAGCCGGGTGAGGCCTGCCGTCCGCCGTGCCGCCTCATCCACATCGACGCGGGTTATCACGTCAGACTTCGTCGTCCCAGGTTCCCGGTTCCTGCAGGGCTTCCTCGGGCTTGTGTTCCTGCGGCGGTTCGCCACTTCCGGAGTACGACGCCGGAACAGTCCCGGCTGCATGCCCCTGCTGCTCCTCGCGGATGTTGCTGGCCCCTGGCAGTTCCGGGTGCTGGCCGCTCTGCGGCGCCTGGGTCACCTGCTCAGCTTCGTCCGGGTCACCCGGCCCGCGAAGGTCGGCGGCGTTCCGGGGCTCCTCATTCGAAGTGGTCATGCTCCTGCCTTTCACCTTAGTTTCGTGGTCCTCACGTGGTCCGGGACGACCACCACGGTCAAGACTCCAGCCTACGATGTGTTTCCTCCCGCCAACAGGAAGCGCCCCTGGCTCCTCCGTCTCCAGCGAGCACACAGCCCACCGTCCTGTTCCTGGTGGTCAGCCCTGCAGGCGTAATAGAGGCTGCGCCCGGTCACAATCGCGTTTTTCGCCGACTTACACGGAAACAAGACTTTCATAATGTGGAAACTCAATTTCCCCTTGCGGAATTAAGTGACCGGGGTTACTTTTGGCATAAGGCCCCAGCATCCGGGGCGTCCCCCATTTGGATAGGTAAAGGTCAATGAAGATCCCCAACCCCGAGGCACTGAAGGCGAGTTCGGTGCCCGCGAAGAGGAAGCCGCTGTATAAGTCGCTCTTCTTCCAGATTCTGATCGCCGTCGTGGCAGGTGTCCTCATCGGGCATTTCTGGCCGGACCTCGGATCCCAACTGAGGCCGCTCGGAGATGGCTTCATCAAACTGATCAAGATGATCATCGCGCCGCTGATCTTCCTGGTGATCGTCACCGGAATTTCAGCCGTTGGCGACGTGCAGGCGGTTGGAAGGGTAGGGGTCAAAGCCCTTGTCTATTTCACGGCAGCAACATTGTTCGCACTGGTTTTCGGCCTGGTGGTGGGCAACATCGTCCAACCCGGTGCCGGCCTGAACATTGATCCGTCCACGCTGTCCCAGGCTGACCTGGATGCAAAGACCGGCTCGGCCGCACCGAAGGATGCCGCGGCCTTTATTTTGGATGTCATTCCAGCCAGCGTGATCGGGGCTTTTGCCAGCAACAGCCTCCTGCAGGTGCTGTTCTTCTCCGTATTCTTCGGCGCGGCCATCGTGGTCATCGGCCGCCAGCGCTGCATGCCGGTCATCAGCCTGATGGAAACGGTCCTCGAACTGATCTTCAAGATCATGTCCTGGATCATGAAAGTGGCGCCCATCGGCGCATTTGGAGCCATGGCTTTCATCATCGGCCAGTACGGACTCAGCACACTGAGCACCTACGCCC
>NZ_JBNHFF010000330.1:0-2635 GCF_059089965.1 Arthrobacter sp. SPT-J7 | reverse complement strand
CTTCGCTAAAGTCGGAGTATGTCAGCCAGCCTGCCCCCGGGCCTGCCCATGATTCCCGAGGGTCCCAGCGAGCCCCTTCGAATGACCGGACCTTTGAGCTTCAGCATGTCCGCAGACGAATTTGAGGCGGCCGTCCAGGATGCCTTGGACAGCATCCCGGACAAACTGGCCAGGGCAATGGACAACGTGGCGGTATTCATCGAGGACGACTACGTTCCGCGGCCCGGGGAGGATCCGGACACCGTCCTGCTGGGACTTTATGAAGGCGTGCCGCTGACGGAGCGGGACTCGTGGTGGGACGCCGGATCCCTGCCCGACCGGATTACGATCTTCCGCGAACCCATCCTTGATATCTGCTCATCGCGCGAGGACGTCATCCACGAAGTGGCGGTGACAGTGGTGCATGAGATCGCCCACCACTTCGGGATCGATGATGACCGGCTGCACGAGCTCGGCTGGGGCTAGCCTTGTAGGCATGGGACGCGACCACAGCCATACGCACGGCATTACCGCAACAGGCCGGCACCGCAAGAGGCTTGTGGCCGTCCTGGCCATCACCCTTGTTGTGGTCCTCGTCCAGGTGCTGGGTGCGGTCCTCTCCGGTTCACTGTCCCTGCTTGCCGACGCCGGCCACATGCTATCTGACGCAGCCGGGGTGACCATCGCCCTGCTGGCCGCCTGGATTGCGGGCCAGCCGGCGAGCGACCAGCGGACCTACGGGTACCAGCGGGCCGAAGTCCTTGCGGCCCTGGCCAACGCACTGATCCTGATCGTGATTTCCGTAGTCATTTTTACGGAGGCCATCCGGCGGATCGGTTCCGCGCCTGAGGTGCGAACGGACATTATGCTGTTCGCCGCCATGCTGGGCGCTGTGGCGAATCTGGTGTCGCTCCTGATTCTGCATGGCGCCCACGAGGAAAGCCTGAACGTCCGCGGCGCCTACCTGGAAGTCCTGGGCGACTTGCTGGGCTCCTTCGCCGTTATAGCCGCAGCCTTGGTCATTATGGCGACCGGCTTCCAGGCGGCGGACACCATCGCGTCCGTGGCCATTGCCCTGCTGATCCTGCCCCGGGCCTGGCGCCTGCTGCGCGACGTTGTTGACGTGCTCCTGGAAGCCAGCCCCAAAGGAGTGGAAGTGCAGATGATCCGCGAGCACATCCTCTCCGTGGAGGGCGTTTCCGATGTCCACGACATCCACATCTGGACCATCACTTCCGGAGTGCCGGTCTTTTCGGCGCATGTAGTGGTGGAGGACGGCGTGCTGACCGCCCGCGGCGCAGACCAGTTGCTGGACAAGCTGGTCAGCTGCCTGGGCTCCCACTTCGATACTGACCACTGCACGTTCCAGCTGGAACCGGCCACGCACTCCGAACACGAGGCGCACCAGCACGCATAGGCAACCAGCTACTTGCTGTCCGCTGCTGCCCAGAGTGCCCGGCCCCTGACCCGGCAACACACCGGCCTGCTTCCCCTCGTCATGACACCCTTGTGGCCTATGTTAATGATGCGACTGCTGTTGCCAAAGTGCAGGCGCTCCCGTAGCCTCGGGACTGCTGGGGAGCAGGTTAGGGGCACCGCCCTGCCGTGAACAGGAACTCCAGCCTGATCATTACGGGGCTTTTGCATGGTACTGACTGGATCCAGGCGCGCAGCAGTCGTGCTGTGTGCCGCCGTCGTCCTTCTGGGAACTATGGCAAACCCGGCCGGGGCGGGCACAACGCGACTTTCGCCGGCCGTGTCCATCCCTGCAGCTCCGGAAATTCCCTCCCCCGCGGACATTGCCGCAGCCAAGGCCAGTGAGGCCGCCACCGCGGACAAGGTCGCCACGATCGAACGCATCCTGGAAGCAGCGGCAGGTACGCAGCAGGCAGCCTTGGCCGTGTCGATGCAGGCAAACAACGCCTACAGCGAGGCTCTCGTAGAACTGCAGCAGCGATCGTCAGCGGCGGCTGTCGCTTCGGCGAAGGCCATGGCGGCGCAGGAACAGCAGGACAAGGCCCGGAAACAGGTGGGACAGCTGGCGGGCGACCTCTACCGCCACGGCGGGCTCAACCCCACGCTCGGTACTTTTGTCAGCGGCAGCGGTGAAACTCTTCGGCAGGCAGCCACGCTGCAAGCCCTGTCGGCCGGCAGAAGCCGCGCTTTCGAGGCGGCAGATGCCGCAGCCCAGGCCTCACAGTCATTGACCGCGGCTGCTGAAGACGCCACAGGAGCTGCCGATGACGCAGCCAGGACAGCAGAAACCCGGAAAACCCAGGCGGAAGAAGCCAACGCAGCGCAGGCCAGGGCAGTGGCAGACGCCACGGCCCAGCGAACCGTCCTGGTGGACCAGCTGGCCCAGCTCCGGAACACCACCGTAGCCCTTGAATCGGCACGGGTGGACGCCCTGGACCGGCAACGCGAGGAGGCCCGGCTTGCGGCGGCATTGGCAGCTGCCGAGCGGGCCAACCAGGGACAGCCGGCTCCACCAGGCAACCGTCCTGCCGCGGCAGCACCTGCTGCGCCGGCACCCCCAGCCGTGGCACCCGCACCAGTCCTACCAGCACCTGCAGCTCCGGCACCAGTACTACCAGCACCTGCACCTCCGGCCCCTGCACCCGCGGCACCACCCGCCCCCGTCCCCGCACCTGCTCCG
>NZ_JBNHFF010000329.1:0-2643 GCF_059089965.1 Arthrobacter sp. SPT-J7 | reverse complement strand
GCAGGACCAGGTGGGAGAAACGGCTGGGGTCCTGCACTGCGGCGATCACGGCGATCATCGTGCTGACACTGTGGCCCACCAGGATGACGTCCTCAAGTTCAAGGACGGTGCAAATCTCCAGCAGGTCCGACGCGTACCCACCCAGAGACCCGTACTTCTCCCAGTCATAGGCGCTGATGTCGGAGTGTCCTGCACCAACATGATCAAAAAGCACCAGCCGGTAATCATTAACGAAATAAGGCAGCAGCTTCCGCCACATAGCCTGATCGCAGCCGAAACCGTGGGCAAACATCATCACAGGCCCATCATCCCGGCCGAATATGGTGACATTGTTCCGGCCGATTACTCCAGCAACTGCTTCGATCACATTCTCCTGACCCTCGCGTAGGGTGGCGTCCTGTCCCAGATACTACGCACGGAAAATAGAGAATCCTAGGAATCCTCCCACTATGACATCCACGGTGACGTCGATTCAGCCCATTACATGCGACGCGGCTTACGCGACTCCTCCGACAGGGATCATGATCGAGATCAGAGCGCTGCCGGCCAGGGTATGGGCGAACCAAACCGGCTTCGGCTATTCGCGGAAGTGTTGGCGCGCGCTTCCAACCCGGCTCATCCGGCGCATGAGTACATAGCAGAGCACCACCGTCTGTCCTTCGCCTATGCTCCGGCTGGAGTATTTCGGGCCGGCCCGCCCCGGCCCGCCCACAAGAATTTCTCAAGGTGGCGGGCCCACGCTGTCTGCAAGGTCTCTAGGCTACATAACCGGGCATCGGCGCCTGGCGACGAAAGATGCCTTCGGCACTCCTCGTCGAGGACGAAGGTAGCGGAAAATGGGGGTTGAAGTGTCTCAGAATCCTGACGTGTCCGGTGCGGACCGGGCGTTACTCGAGGAACGGGTGTTTGCCTTGGTCGCCTCGCATCGGGGCACGGGTTTGGACTTTCTGGCCCGGCTGGAGTCGGGTTCGCTGCGGATCACGTCGGCGGAGGTTGCCGCATCCGCCGACGTGGCCGGGGCCGTCGTGCTGTCCACCTGCAACCGCTTCGAGGTTTACGTGGAGATTAGGGCGGGCTCGGAGCCAGCCGTTGCCCGGAGGCGTGTGCTGTCGGTCATTAGCGTCTGCTCCGGTGTCCCGGTCCGTGAGCTCGGCGAGTCCCTGGACTACCTCGTCGGCACCGCGATGACGGAACACCTTTTTTTAGTGGGTGCCGGACTGGACTCGGCGGTGGTCGGCGAACGGGAAATTGCAGGCCAACTCCGCCGCTCGCTGACGGCAGCACAGGATTCGGAGACAGCCAGTGGGGCCCTTATCCGCCTGTTCCAAGCTGCGTCCCGGGTTGCTCGCGATGTCGGCTCCCTGACGACCCTGGGTGACGCCGGGCGCTCGATGGTTTCCGTCGCCCTGGACCTGGCGGTCGCGAAGTTGGGCGGCCGCGGAAGAACGGACCTGTCGGTCGTCGTCATCGGCACGGGTGCCTACGCCGGATTTACCTTGGCCCTGTTGGCCGCCAGATACTGCGCGAACGTTTCCGTGTTCTCCTGGTCCGGGCGCGCCGAGGCCTTTGCCGCCGCCAGGCGCGCTGCGGCGCTGACGATGTCCGAACTGCCGGCTGCCATCCGCGGCGCGGATGTGGTAATCGGCTGCAGCGGCCGGGGAGCCCGTCTGGGAGCTGAAGATTTCAGGCGTTTCCGGCAGGGTACGGAGCAGCGTCTCGTCGTCGTTGATCTTGCTTTGAGCCGGGACTTCGAGCCGTCAACCGGGGAGTTGCCCGGGGTTGACGTGATCACACTGGAAGACGTGCGGCTTGCCTCACCGGGCGAGCATTCGAACGGTGTCCGGCAGGCCACCGTCCTGGTTCGGCAGGCGACACTGCGGTTCAATGAAGATCGGCAGGCCCGCCTTTTGGACCCGGCCATCGTGGCCCTGCGCGCCCATATGCAGCAGGTGTTGGCCGGCGAACTGGCGCGGGTGAAAAACCATCATGGCTGCACCGCCACCGCCGAAGCCGTGGAGTTCGCTTTGCGGCGCGTGGTCCGGCAGCTCATGCATGTACCCACCGCTAGGGCACGGGAACTTGCGGCCGCCGGCAGACAGGACGACTACACTGCCGCCCTCGAAGCACTTTACGGCTTGGATGTTGAACCGGATTTTCGTGCTCTGCCGGTGCCGGCGGCCGGGCTAGAACGTCCTGGTAGAGCGCAGGCGAGTTAGGGTGCCAAGCAACGGACAATACGTTGCTTGGCCGGCTCGCAACTAGTTTAGTTCAGATCGACGACGTGGCCGCTGTCTAGGCCATTCCCATCCTTTGAATGGCACATCCTTGGCACTGAAACGGGCGTTCCTCCTAACGTTGTCGTTAGTAAGCATGAAGCGTAGGTTATGCGCACTCAACCAGCCACCATCCTTGCTGCCCGGATCGGCGTGATCGATTGAGAGTTGGAGCTGCTTCGTTGAGACACTTGTATTGCTATGTGGAAGCAAGTCGAGAAGCGGCGCGCCTTCGCCTCGGCTGAAGTTATATCCCGCGAGTTCCAGCATCTGCCGAACCGCATGCGCGCCTGCATCCTGGTCTGATTCAGTGTGGAGTATCTTCCAAAACTCGTCGCACGCCGCATCGTACCCCCGCCTCGAATCCGGC
>NZ_JBNHFF010000328.1:0-2692 GCF_059089965.1 Arthrobacter sp. SPT-J7 | reverse complement strand
TTGCCAGATGTTGCAGTTGTTGGGCACGCTCCTACAGTTGGGTTTTCGTGCTTCTGCGCCTGCTTCTGGTTGATCCGCGGTCGGCGCTTCCGCCTGCGTGGTCGCGAGCCAGAGCGGCGGCGGGAACCGGAAGAGACCCAAGCCCGCGAAGACAGCGGCAATGAGAGCAGCAACAGCAGGCGCCGCCGGGGACAGGAGCACCAGTTGAGCTATCCCGATGCCGAGTAGAACGAGTGCGTCTAGAACTTAACCTCACGGACGAAGGGCTGGAGGAACGGAGGCCGGACAGCGGGTCGGGCATATGCGTGTGAACACCCTGGAGCTGTGCTCTATCCGGACAAGTTCCCCGCCCCGTGCGTTATTTCTAGCGCTTTGTATAGGCTCCGAATGAGGTCGGCCGCCTCGGTTCGGAGGGCTGGAGGGTCAGTTTTCGACCAAGCTACGTAGACGGGGACTGGCGGCGCGTCTCGGACGAGCCGGTAGACCAGACCGGCCCTTCGGTATTGGTGGGCGGTGGATTCGGCAGTTATGCCACGGGCCTTGCCGCTGCCGATGACCGTTAGCCAATCGTCCACGTCATTGGTGATTACCGTCTGAACGGGTTGCTTTCCTTCGGGCCAGAGGTCCAGGCGGGTGCTTCCGGTACGTAGATCAATAGCCAACGGGGCATCTCTGACTTGGGCGAGCGTGACAGTTCGTTTGGTTGCCAAGGGGTCATCGATTGCCATTGCGCAGTAGCGCTTCTCGTACCCGGTGAGGACGAAGTCGAGGGTTCCTGGTTCCGGGGTGCGGCGCAGGATTGCAAGATCGGTTGTTCCTTCGGCCAGTCCTGCGGTAGGGGTGTTTGTCCTGATGAGCAGCAGGTCATTGTCGGGGAAGGCTGCGGCCCATCGGCGTTGGAACTCAGGGGTGTGTCTGCCCAGGGCAGACCACGCATATCCGATCCTTACGGTGCTCTTGGAGGAGGACGCTTCCCGCTGGAGATCCTCCAGCGCAGAGAGGGCATGTCGGGCGCGACCTATCAAGCGCTTCCCTGCGGGAGTGAGCTCCACGCTGCGGGTGGTCCGCACCAGCAACCGGACTCCCAACGCCCGTTCAAGAGCAGCGACATTCCGGGAAACGGCGGCCTGGGAAATACCCAGCTCAATGGCCGCGTCGGTGAACGTCCCAGCCTCGGTAACCCTGAGGAAAGATCTCAGGTGACGCATCTCGAAGTCCATGGTCACCAGTCTATTCATGCAGGATCTGCATTAGTCGGCGCTTTTATGCATTATGGGGGAGTGCGGGCCTTGCGGAGAATCCATTTATGGATAAAGCAGGGAAAGGGCGTCAGGGGCGGGCTACCGCCACGCTCGTAGCAAGTGCCCTCTCAAACCAATTGGGTGCGGCCAGCGGATCGATGGCCTTCCCGGCAGTGGGTCCCGTCGGCGTTGTTGCAGTTCGTCAGCTAGTTGCTGCCGCGGTACTTTTGCCGCTGGTCCGGCCAAGAGTCCGGGACTTCACGCTTTCCCAGTGGTGGCCGATACTTCTGCTCGCCTTCGTCTTCGGAACGATGAACCTTTCGCTTTACGCCGCTATCGAGCGGATCGGTCTGGGACTGGCTGTGACGCTGGAATTCCTTGGGCCTCTGGCAGTTGCCTTGGCCACAACCAGAAATAAAGGCAGTATGTTCTGTGCTGCCATTGCTGGCGCGGGTGTTGTTGCCATCACACAGCCCGAGGCTTCCACAGACTACGCCGGAATCGGTCTTGCTCTGATCGCGGCATCGAGCTGGGCTGCGTACATCCTGCTGAACAAAACGGTAGGTAACCGGATACCGGGCGTCCAGGGAACTGCCACCGCAACGGGAGTGTCAGCCGCGCTGTTCCTCCCCATCGGGCTCACCATCTTCATCACTCAAACGCCCGACACCGCAACGGTCCTTTCCGCCATCATCGCCGGACTCCTGGCGTCCGTCGTGCCCTATATTGCGGACCTGGTAGCGCTGCGCAGCGTCCCCGCCAACATCTTTGGCGTACTCATGAGCATCAATCCTGTGTTCGCGGCGGCCATCGGAGCCATCGCACTCGATGAGGAACTGGGCGTCGTGGAATGGGCCGGGATAGTCCTCATTGTCGGCGCTAACGCCTTCGCGCTGCGCCTTCCGCGCTGAAGGGCAGCTGTCACTGCACCTTTCGAACCGCGCTGTCGGCGCGCTGAACCAGCTCGGCCGCCCGTCCGGGTATGAAAGTCTTTTTCCGTCCTTTGTAGACGCCGCGCTGCTTGGCAGGGCGATGCCCTCCCGCTGGCGTTCCCTGATGAGGGACGTTCGAGTTCGGCGAAGGCCCCATGACGGAGAGCATGAGGTTGGCCATGGGGGAGTCCTCGCCGGCAACACCAGGTCTCCTTGACGAACTCCACCCGCACGACTGTGCGGGTCAGGCCCTGAATCAGAGCACGCAGGTCATCAAGGCTGCGGGCCAAACCGATCCATGCTGTGCACCGTTATGGTGTCCCCATCGCGGGCGAATCGCAGCATTTGCGTGTGTTCAGGCCTGGCGGAGCTTGTATTGCCCGTCGATTGCCCTGGCAACATCTGCGGCATCTGCGCCGGGCTGGTCAGGCTGCACGTTCAGGGTCAGGCTCAAGGTGTTGGCTAGCGGTGCCGGCGCTGTTCCGGCCTCCTCAGCGACGGGGACGATGGAGCCTAGGC
>NZ_JBNHFF010000327.1:0-2696 GCF_059089965.1 Arthrobacter sp. SPT-J7 | reverse complement strand
GGCGCTGGATCAAACGGCGCCCTGCCTGCTTCCAGCACCAGCATGTTTTTGTTGTCCGCCTCATCAGGAAGCGTGATGTCATTGGGTTCCAGCTGGACCGGCGACTTGTCGATCTCCTCGCCTTGACGCAGTGGCAATGTCAGCCGGAAGTTTGCCCCGTTTCCCTTTTTGCCCCATGCCTGGAGCCAGCCGTTGTGGAGCTTGGTGTCCTCCATCGCTATGGACAAGCCAAGGCCGCTGCCCCCGGTGGTGCGGGCGCGGGCAGGGTCAGCACGCCAGAATCTGTCAAAGACGCGGGCGGCTTCAGTCGGTGACATGCCGATGCCGTAGTCCCGGACTGCTATTCCCACGGCGGTCTGGCTGGCTGCCACGGTGACCCTTACCGGCTTCCCCTCGCCGTGCTCCACAGCATTAAGGATGAGGTTCCGGAGGATCCTGTCGATCCTGCGGGCATCCATCTCCACAATGATGGCACCGTCGGGGGCACTGAGGATGATTTCGGAGCCGTACTCGGCTGCCACAGGCGCTGCCCCTTCTATGACGTGGGCCACCACCTGCCGGATGTCCTCCGGCTCAGCGTCCAGCATGGCCACGCCGGCGTCGAAGCGGGAGATTTCCAGCAGGTCCGAGAGGAGGGACTGGAAGCGTTCCACCTGGTTGTACAGGAGCTCGGCGGAGCGTTTGTTGATGGGGTCGAATTCTTCCCGGGCCTCGTAGAGCACTTCCGCAGCCATCCGCACGGTAGTCAAGGGTGTCCGCAGTTCGTGGGAGACGTCTGACACGAAGCGCTGCTGCATCTGGGACAGCGTGGCCAGCTGTGTGATCTGTTCCTGGAGGCTGGCTGCCATGTGGTTGAAGGAGGCACCAAGGCGGGCGACCTCGTCCTCGCCCCGGACCACCATACGCTCCTGCAACTGGCCGGCGGCCAGCTTTTCGGACACCATCGCCGCGTGGCTGACCGGGCTGACGACGTTGCGGGTGACGTACCACGCAATGGCGCCGATCATCAGGACCAGCACGGCGCCGCCCGCCCACAGCACACTTTGGATCTCGTCGAGGGTCTGCTGCGCCGTGTTCAGGTCATAGATAAGGTACAGCTCATAAACCGTGCCATTGAAGGTCACCTTGTTGCCCACGGCAATGCCGGGACGGTCCTCAGTGCCAACCGGGATCACGGTGGATGCCCAGTACTGGTCCTTCCCCGACTCCTGCACGGCTTTACGGAGCTCCGGCGGGATAACGCTGACTGTCAGCTGGTCCGATGCCCGTGACTCCACCCACCGGTTGCGGGGTTTGGTTTGTTCGGGCATGGCCTCGAAGACATACCGCCGTTGGATGACGGAACCGCGGCCCTCCACCGCGTTGAGGGTGTCGTACACCAAGGTGATCACGCTGGACTGATCGGTGACCTGCGCGCCGTCGAACGTTTCCTGGACCTGCTTGACGTTGTAGCGCGTCTCCGACTCGGCCTGGGTGAGCCGCTCCTGGAACAGGTTGTTGGCGATCTGGTTGGAGAGGTACGCACCAACCACTGCAAACGAGGTGACCGCAAGCATCAGGGTGGTGAGGACGGTGCGGAACTGCAGCGACCGGCGCCACCGCCGGTGCACGGCCCGTCCCATATACCGGAGCGCCGGAAGGAACCGCCGGAACCCGGTTCGAACCAGCCGGGCAACGCGAAGACTGACGATCAGGGTGCGGCGCTGCCAGATCCGGGTGCGGAAGGACAGCCTGTGGAGGCCGGCGGTGACGGCGTCCGTGTGCTCGGGGGCCTTACCGGGCTCAGGCCGGTCAGACCCGCCGTGGGGCTCCGGAGAATTCCCCGCGGCGGGCGCGTTGGCAGGTCCCCCCTTGGGAACTGCGGGGTCAGACCCCTGCTTTGTAGCCGACACCACGCACCGTTAATACAACTTCCGGGGCTTCCGGATCCTGCTCGATTTTTGACCGGAGGCGCTGGACATGGACATTGACCAGCCGTGTGTCGGCGGCGTGGCGGTAGCCCCAGACCTGCTCGAGCAGCAGTTCGCGGGTGAACACCTGCCATGGTTTGCGGGCAAGGGCCACCAGGAGATCAAACTCCAACGGCGTCAAGGAAATCCGCTCGTTGCCCCTGCTGACGGTGTGGCCGGCCACGTCAATGGTGATGTCCGCAATCTTCAGGGTTTCCGGGGCCTTCTGGTCGCCAGGCCGAAGCCGCGCGCGGACGCGTGCCACGAGCTCTGCCGGTTTGAAGGGCTTGGGCACGTAGTCGTCGGCGCCGGACTCCAGGCCGCGGACAACGTCGGAGGTGTCAGCCTTGGCGGTGAGCATCACGATGGGCACGTCCGACTCCGCGCGGATCTGCCGGCAGACCTCTATGCCGTCCACGCCGGGAAGCATAAGGTCCAACAGGACAAGGTCCGGCCGGGATGAGCGGAAAACGTCAAGCGCTTTGGCGCCGTCGGCGCAGAAGACCGGCTCGAAGCCGTCATTGCGAAGAACAATTCCGATCATTTCGGCCAGTGCTTCGTCATCATCTACCACCAGAATGCGTGCCTTCATAGTTATATATTCCCTTATCAGGGAGGCTTTGTCCTGTTCAGGGCGCTGCGGCATGGCGGAACGCTAGGTGGCCCGCCTGCGGAACTATAGGCTGGGACGAAGCCGGACGTTCCCGGTGCCCACCGTGTGCTGCGGCCGGGCGCGGGCAGCCGGGG
>NZ_JBNHFF010000326.1:0-2705 GCF_059089965.1 Arthrobacter sp. SPT-J7 | reverse complement strand
TGCGCAGGAGCCCGTGGCTTGCGTTGTTGCGTGCCACCTCGGTGATGGCAAGCTGCTGCTTCTTGCCATCCAGAAACCACTGGCCGTCTTCGACGCGGTTGGCCCATGGCGCAAGCGTGATCCCCGACCCGCCGGGCGGGATCACGTCATCCCCGTAAGTTTCTGTGAGCTGGACACCTCCTCTGCTGAACAAGCGGAGTCCGGCGGCCAGTTCGGTGACTACTGCCAAGGCGTCTCCACGCCGGAGTTCATACTGCCGGCCGGTAGCGTACGCCCGGTAGCCTGAGTCGACGCTGGTTTCGAGGGATGAATCGGAAGTCATGAGCAATACCGTACAGCGCTGCCCCAGCTCCTTGCATGGCGCCGCTTGTTGCATTTTGTTAGTTTCTATTCCTTTTTGCGCGAACCGTGGCACAATTTAAATATCTTGCAGCAACACCAACAGGACGGGCTACATGACGGGAATCACCAACACCAGGCTCTCCGACGGCAGGGAGCTGATCTATTTTGACGATGCCCACGCCCCCAAAGCGCGGACTGCAGACACCACCGCAGACCACCGGGCCCTGCCTCCCAGGGGCGAGCCGGGCGAAGTCCGTTTCGATGCCCTCACCGATGAATGGGTGGCGGTAGCAGCCCACCGCCAAAGCCGCACCCACCTGCCACCGGCCGACCAGTGCCCCATTTGCCCCACCACCGCCAGCAATCCTTCAGAAATACCGGCTGACGACTACGACGTTGTGGTGTTCGAGAACCGCTTCCCGTCACTGGGCCCGGTACTGGGCGCCGTCCCGGCGGAAGCGGCCTGGGGGACAACGGGGCCGGCTTATGGCCGCTGCGAAGTGGTGGCGTTCACGCCGGCCCATACCGGGTCCTTCAGCGGCCTGAGTGCAGCCCGCTCCCGCACGGTGATCGAGGCATGGGCGCAGCGCACCGCGGCCCTGAGCGCCCTTCCGGGAATCAAGCAGGTCTTTCCCTTCGAAAACCGTGGGGCGGATATCGGCGTCACCCTCCACCACCCGCACGGCCAGATCTATGCCTACCCCTATGTGACCCCTCGTGCTGGTGTCCTCGGCGCTGCTGCCCGGAAGTTCTACGACGCGGCAGGCGGCCGCGGGACTCTCACCGGCTCGCTGCTGCGCTCAGAACGCGAGGACGGCAGCCGGATGGTCATGGAAGGCCAAAACTTCAGCGCCTACGTCCCGTTTGCAGCCCGCTGGCCACTCGAGATCCATCTGGTTCCCCACCGCCAGGTTCCGGACCTGGCGGCGCTGAACGGGGAGGAAAAGGACGAACTGGCGCACGTCTACCTTGACCTGCTCAAGCGGCTTGATGCCTTTTACCCCACGCCGACGCCGTACATCTCCGCATGGCACCAGGCCCCGCTGGACGCACTGCTGCGTCCCGCAAGCTACCTGCACCTCCAGCTCACCTCGCCGCGGCGCGCCGCGGACAAGCTGAAGTTCCTCGCGGGGTCGGAGGCAGCCATGGGAGCGTTCATCAATGACACCACCCCGGAACGCGTGGCAGAGCGCCTGCGCAACGTCACCGTTCCAGCTTCAACAACGTCCCCGGCTGCCTTTCCGGCAGCCCTGCCCGAAGGAGCCCCCGCTTGAATGCCCCATCTGACCCGCTGACAACATCGGAGAGCACCGCCACCGAAAACTTGGCCGCCCGCTTTACCCGGCAGTTCGGCGGAGTTCCGGCTGGAGTGTGGCAGGCACCCGGGCGGGTGAACCTGATCGGCGAGCACACGGACTACAACGAGGGATTTGTCCTGCCCTTCGCCATCGACCGGACCGCGCGCGTGGCGGTAGCCGTTCGCCCGGATGCCACCGTGCGCCTCTTGTCCACCTACGGCGACCAGGGCATGGTGACCACTTCGCTGGACTCCCTGAGGCCCGGTTCGGCCAAGGGCTGGACCAAGTATCCGCTGGGTGTCATGTGGACCCTGCGCGAACGGGGCATCGAAGTTCCGGGCGTTGACCTGCTGCTGGACTCGAACGTCCCGCTCGGGGCGGGGCTTTCCTCCTCCCATGCCATCGAGTGCGCCGTCATCAGCGCGTTGAACGAACTGACCGGTGCAGGGCTGCAGGCGGAGGAGATGGTCCTCGCCACACAGCAGGCCGAAAACGATTTTGTGGGTGCGCCCACGGGAATCATGGACCAGTCTGCCTCGCTGCGGGGATCGAAGGGCCAGGCCGTCTTCCTGGACTGCAGGGACCAGCATGTGAGCCTGGTTCCGTTTGAAACGGAACCGGCGGGCCTGGTGATGCTGGTTATCGACACCAAGGTGTCGCATTCGCATGCCGACGGCGGTTACGCCTCACGCCGGGCAGCCTGTGAACTGGGGGCCGAGGTTTTGGGAGTGAAGGCACTGCGCGATGTGCAGGTGGGCGACCTCGAGGAAGCGGCAGGGCTCCTTGATGAAGTGACGTTCCGCCGGGTGCGCCACGTGGTCACCGAGAATGACCGCGTACTTCAGACCGTGGACCTCCTCGCGGACAAGGGGCCGGCAGCAATCGGTCCCCTCATGGACGCGAGCCACGCCTCCATGCGCGACGACTTCGAAATCTCCTGCCCGGAGCTGGACCTGGCCGTGGAGGCTTCCCGGGCCAACGGAGCTATTGGTGCCCGGATGACCGGCGGCGGATTTGGTGGCGCGGCCATTGCGCTCACTCCCGTCGGCTCTGAGCAAAAGGTGC
>NZ_JBNHFF010000325.1:0-2717 GCF_059089965.1 Arthrobacter sp. SPT-J7 | reverse complement strand
GTCCGGCCCTCCTTCCCGCAGGAAGGAGGGCCGGACTTCTGTGTCGACTTAGCTGAACAAGCCCATGATCCCGATGATGGCGGTGGCCGCCCCCAGCACCATGGAGATGCTGACCAGCACCACGTGAACGGTGAGGAACTTCGTGGCCTTGCCGGCGGCGTCCCGGGCCCGCGGGTCCTTCATGACCCGGCGCAGGAACTGCGGCCAGACCACCAAGGACCAGAGGCCGGAGATGACCAGGACCAGCGCGGCGAAGACTGGCAGCTCCACGAACTAGTGGCTTTCCAGCCAGGCCTGCGCCTGCTTGGCCTGCAGGTTGAGTGCCTTGGCGACCATGGGCTCTGCGGCGTCCGCAATCTTTCCGCCGAGGAACGGAACGGAAGACTTTACTGCGCCTTCAAGCTCTACCCGCGTTCCGCCGTCGGCCGCCACGAGCCGCTGCACGGCGGTGACGTCCACAGGGGCGCCCGCGATCTTCAGTGAGATGTTGCTCTGGCGGGAACCGTCGGCCGCGGGGGCATCCCAGTTTTCCACCTGGGTCACCTTGAGGTGCTCACCCACGAACTTGCGGGCGAACTCGGGAAGCCGGGTGGTGGGCAGGGTCCGAACGGACGTGGCGCTGAACGCGCCGGCAACGTCGCCGTCCACGGTGAAGGATTCGAGGCTGCCGCCTACAAGCTGGCTGACGTGGCGCTGGAAATCTTCATTCACCAGGACAGCTGCAACGTTGGGGACGGAGTGCGGAAGGGTGGTGGTTGCGCTCAAGGCCATGGGTCCTCCTGGGACGTGGGATCGGATTAGGCTCCAAACATCCTACGGGGTCCCGGCTGTCCGCTCCGCATCCGCGAGGGTGCGCGCCGCCCCGGTGATGTTCCTGGCCATGGCAGGAAAGATCAGGCTGTGGAATGGAAGGACCGCCAGCCAGTACAGCCGTCCGGTGAGGCCCTTGGGGAAGAAGATGGCCCGCTGCCGGTACCTGCTGCCGGTCCCGTCCGGCTCCACGGCCAGCTCCAGCCATGCCCTGCCCGGAGCACGCATCTCCGCACGGAGCCGCAACAGCTTTCCGTGGTCGATCCGTTCCACCCGCCACCAGTCCACTACTTCTCCGGTCGCGAGCCGCCCGGGATGCCGGCGTCCCCGCAGCAGTCCGGCGCCGCCCGTCAGTTTATCCAGCCAGCCGCGGACCTGCCAGGCCAGCGGCAGGGAGTACCAGCCGTTGCGTCCGCCGATTCCCTCGATGACCGTCCACACGTAGGCAGGGTTTACGTCGCCATGGAAGGTCCGCTCGTCGATGTAGACCTTGTGCCCCGCCCAGTCCGGGTCGCTGGGCAGGGGATCGGCTGCCACGCCCGCGTTGGCCCACGTGGTCTGCACTTGGCCGTCGCGTTCCTTGCTAAGGGCCAGGGCAACGGCGGTGCGGTAGCCGGTGAGGCCGCCATCGGGCTGCGGAATGTACTCGTCGATGTCGTGCTCATTGGACACGGCGTCGTGCTGGAGTGACTGAACCAGGGGCACAGCCATGGACAGCGGGATGGGTGTGGTCAGGGCCACCCACATCCCCGCGAGCTTCGGCGCGGGGACAGGCAGTGCCAGCACTACCCGATGCGGCAGGCCCGCCTCGGCGGCGTACTCCTTCATCATCCCGGCGTACGTCAGCACCTGCCGGCAACCGATGTCGAACGTGCGGTTGATGGGCGCCTCCAAGGACGCCGCGGACACCAGGTAGTACAGGACGTCCCGCACCGCAATGGCCTCGATCCGGTTGCGGACCCAGCTGGGCGCCGGCATTAGCGGCAACGTCTCGGAGAGATGGCGGATCATTTCGAAGGAGGCGGAACCGGAACCGATCACCACCCCTGCCTGGAACACGATGGCGTCCACCGGGCTGCCCAGGAACACTTTGCCCACGGCCTCCCGGGAACGCATATGGGTGGACAGTTCCACGCCCTGGGGGTGGAGCCCGCCCAGGTAGACGATCCTGCCGACTCCTGCCGCCGCTGCGGCTTCGGCCGCCGCGCGTGCCATCGATTGTTCCTTGGCTTCGAAGCCTGCCCCGGCGGCCATGGAATGGACCAGGTAATAGAAGACGTCGACGCCGGAGAGTGCCGCCCGCAACGCGTCGCCGTCGTCCAGGCTGCTCTCCACAACCTCCACCCTGTCCCGCCACGGCACACCGGCGATTTTGTCGGGGGAGCGCACAAGGACTTTGACGTTGTGGCCCTCCTCCAGAAGCTTTGGCACCAGCCGGCCGCCGATATAGCCGGTTGCCCCGGTGACCAGGACGGATCTGCCGGTGCCGTTCATCGAAATCTCCTCAATACGTGTGCTGCTGCCGGCGCGTGGATGCCACGCCAGCTTAGCAATCGGGGCCAGGAGCTCCGGCTCTGGCGGCTGCCCAAGTTTTTCCAAAGGGCCCCCGACCATGCTGGGGCCGTTCAGCGAGACCGAGCGACCACAACGAGGGGGGAGCCGGTTAGTACTTGATGGAGAAAAAAATGGCAAAACTTCGCAAGCCGCGAAAGGAGGTCAGCATGACACGTTCCAGCGCCTTGACGAACGCAATGACGCGTAAGGTCACCGCCGGGGCACTGGCTCTCGTAATCGGGGCGGGAGTAGTCCCGTCTGTGCTCGCCCCCGCTGTTTCTGCTGCTCCCACGGGCCAGGACTTCACACTCAATGCCGGTGATATGCGGTTCATTCTGAAGCAGATCAAAATC
>NZ_JBNHFF010000324.1:0-2721 GCF_059089965.1 Arthrobacter sp. SPT-J7 | reverse complement strand
AGCGCGGAAGCGTGGCCGGCTGGTGCTTCGCTGCCGCCGGGCTGGGGGCGGTGGCCGGCGGGCTGGGGCCAGTGGTCCGGGACGCATTGTCCGGCAATCCGGCATTGGTGGAGCTGATGAACCGGCTGGTTCCCGGCGACGCCGGCATGATGGACCTCTTCACCACCGCAATGCTGGGTATCGCCGGAATCCTCGCTGCCTCCGCGGGCATCCAGGCGGTCCTGCGGCTTAGGGACGAGGAAGCTGAGGGACGTGCTGAGCTGCTGCTGGCCGTGCCGGTGCCACGGGTCCGCTGGTTGGCGGGCACCCTCGCCGTCGCGGCAATCACGACGACGACTGTTGCCGTTGCCGCCGGAGCCTCGGCCGCCGTCGTTCTCGCCCTGACGCAGGCGGGGGGAAGCAGCCCCGGGCTGGTTCTCGTTGCTGCATTGGCGCACGTGCCGGCGGCGCTGGTCTTCCCCGCCGTGACTGCGCTCGTGTTCGCCCTCGCGCCGCGGTGGAGCAGTTCGGTTGGCTGGGGCGCCCTATGCGCCGCGCTGGTCCTCGGACAGTTTGGGGAACTGCTCGGCCTGCCCGTCTGGCTTCAGGACCTGAGCCCGTTCCGGCATTCTTCAGCTATGCCCGTGGAAGCTTTCCAGCCGGGGGCCGCCCTGCTGATGGCTGCCGTCGCCATTGCGGCGTCGGCAGCCGCCAGCCGCCTGATCCGGGAAAGGGACCTGGCGGCCTGATGCCGCGGGACATCAGGTCCCGGCGTTCCGCTTCACCCAACCCCAAACAGCAGTGGCAACGAACAGCAGCAAACCGATGAAGGCCAGCCACAGCAAGCCCTCGATTATGGCACCCAGAATCGAAAGAACAAGCCAGATAACAAGCAGTGTGATGATCAGTCCCATGGTGGAATCCTAGCCCCGGAAAGGTGGATTCAATCGTTCACCATGATCACCTGGCCCGTGCCCTAAGCAAACGCCCTGCTTCTTTCTCAAAGAGCTGCCTGTCCCGGCGGCGAAATTAGAGCAGGCTGGGCTGGCTGGAGAGGATGTAGTCCACGGCTGCAGGGCCTTTCATTGTCAGCCCTGGCCATTCATGACGGCCGGCGTCGCGCTTTTGGCCGGCATGTCCCCGTTCGTCCATCGCTGCCCACAAGGACCTTGCGGGACCGGGCTGCCGGCCATTGAGCAGGCACCAGCTGACGTAGACGCCGTAGATTTCGTCTTCGCTCAAAGCCGGTTGCCTTTCTGGGTTCTGGACGAAGCATTCCGTGAGGAATCGGGTGTAGTTCGGAACGCTCATGAGTTGGCTCCTTCTGGTCAGTGTGGCTTCACGAATAGCTGCGGAAGTGTTTCGCTGCTGTGGTTCGGAGCCGTGCCAACAAAGGATGGGTCCGTACCGATATTTTCCCGACGGGGATTTGCCGAGTACGTGGCACCACGGCACTTCCTGCTGGCAGGTAAGGGGCGTGGGGGAGAGCACGTGCAAGGTCACGTCTTGCGCGACATATAGCAAGTGTGCTTAGTATTTAGTTAGTAACCTTACTTACTAATTCACCAGGCTGGGTTTGAAAGTCCAGCTGCCTACCAGTGGAAGCGAGTGATGATGACGGAGAACCAGTGGCCTGAGGCTTCTGCCCGAAGCCATCTCGACCAGTACGGGAACGCAGCACCG
This sequence comes from Arthrobacter sp. SPT-J7, assembly GCF_059089965.1. Taxonomy (NCBI): domain Bacteria; kingdom Bacillati; phylum Actinomycetota; class Actinomycetes; order Micrococcales; family Micrococcaceae; genus Arthrobacter; species Arthrobacter sp. SPT-J7. The sequence continues at coordinate 1,059 of NZ_JBNHFF010000324.1, read as the reverse complement.
ACGGATCCTTCCGCAGAGCCGGAAACCTACGTCACCAAGAAGGACGCAGCCAAGGAAGAGACGTCGAAGATCGCCGGGCAGGCGGCCGGTGCGGCCCACAATGTGGCGCAGACCGCGAAGCACGAAGTCGGAAACGTCGCATCCGAGGCAAAGACCAGCGCAAAGGGCCTCCTGCACGAGGCGAAGTCAGGCCTGGGCAATCAGGCGGGCGCGCAGCAGCAGAAGGCCGCCGATGGCATCCGGACCATTTCCAGCCAGCTTCAGAACATGGCCGATGCCCCGGAGCAAAAGGGCATCGCCAGTGACGTGATCCGGCAGGCTGCGGACCGCACGGCCTCGGTTGCTTCCTGGGTGGAAGGCAAGGATCCCCGGGAGCTGTTGGAGGACGTTCAGTCCTTTGCCCGCCGCAAGCCGGGAACGTTCCTGCTTTTGGCTGCCGGCGCTGGCATCCTCGTGGGCCGGCTTGCTCGTGGCCTGCAGCCGGCCCCGGCACCGCAGGCGGCAATTCCGCCCAAGCCGGCGCAGGCCCCGGCTGTCACAACAACCGGCGCAACAACCGCTCCGCCGTGGGGCGAGGAATCGGTCTACCAGAACCACGGGACGGCGCCGGCAACCTACGGCGAAACCATCTACGGGGAACCGGCCCGGCCGGCCTATTCGGGCACCGAAGCAGGCGGAGTCCCGCTGAAGGATCTGGATGATCCGTACAGCGAGGTCCGGGGCGCGGAGCGCCAGCCGTAAGCGGCCAAAGCTGACGTCCAGCAACAAGACGCACCAGCCCCACCAACCAAAGGACCCGTGTCATGAAGAAACTGCTCTTTGCCTTGCTCCCGGGAATCATCAGCCGGGTACTCAAGGCCCGAAAGGCCAAGCAACTCCGTGCCGCCCAGACCCGGCCGCCGCGGAACCGCTTCTGAATTTTGTCCCTCAAGCAGCACAAAACAAGCAACAAAAAGCTCGACGACGGCCGCACACGCCGCTGAAGGCCCACCACCGGGATCCGCACTGATTCCCCCGCACGGCCCGTCCTCCATTCCGGAGGGCGGGCCGTGCTTTTGT
>NZ_JBNHFF010000323.1:0-2727 GCF_059089965.1 Arthrobacter sp. SPT-J7 | reverse complement strand
TCCTGGTTGCCGCGGTCGACGACGGCCAGCCGGGCTGGGAGGCCCTGCTGGGCAGGTGCCGGGAAACCGGGATTCCGGTTGCCGCCGAGCCGGCGGCGGGACCCGTTGGCCACGTGACCCTCGTCGGTGGCGGCCCCGGAACAGCCGAACTGCTCACCGTTGGTGCGGTCACCGCGCTCCGTGATGCCGACGTTGTCTTGTATGACAGGCTCGCTCCGTGCCAGGAACTGGCGTCCCTGACCTCCGCAGAACTGGTGGATGTGGGCAAGAAGCCCGGGCACCATAAGGTCAGCCAGGCCGACATCGAAAAGCTGATGGTGGAAAGTGCCCTAGCCGGCAACAACGTGGTCCGGCTCAAGGGCGGCGACCCCTACGTCTTTGGCCGCGGCGGGGAGGAAGTTGCCTCGTGCGTCGCTGCCGGGGTGCCCGTACGCGTTATCTCCGGCGTTACGAGTGCCATCTCCGTTCCCGCGGCCGCCGGAATCCCGGTCACGCACCGGGAAGTCAGCCACATGTTCACTGTGGTCTCCGGGCACGCCCCGCTGACCGAAAAGGAGCACAACCACCTGGCCGGCCTGGGCGGGACCATCGTTGTCCTGATGGGCATCGGCACCCTCCACCAGCTCGCGGCCGGACTCCGCAGGGCCGGGATGCGCGCCGATATGCCCATGGCCGTTGTTGAACGCGGTTACCGCCCCGGGCAGCGCACCACCATCGCGGACCTTGGCACCATCACCACCGCAGCCGCCGGCTGCAGCAATCCGGCTGTGCTGGTCATCGGCGAGGTGGTTCGGGTGGCGGAAGCCAACCGTGGGCATGCTGAGGCCGCCGCCGACCTGGACAGGCTGGCGGCCTCGCTGCTGGGCTCGTGAAAGGATTGACCTCCATGACTGCACTTGCACCGGCCGAAACCCCGCAGGTTGAAGAAGCGCCCGACGCGCCAGAGGCTCCGCTGGAGGGTTTCCGCATCGGTGTCACCTCGCACCGGCGCTCCCAGGACCTGATCGAGGCCTTGGAACGCCGTGGCGCGGAGGTGTTGCACGCGCCAGCGTTGAAGATCGCCCCTGTGCAGGAGGACATGCGCCTCATCGAGGACACCAGGGCCATCATCGCGGCCAAGCCGGACCTCTGCATCGCCACCACCGCCTACGGTATGCGCCGGTGGTGCGAGGCCGCGGATTCCTTTGGGATCGGCGATGAGCTCCTGGAAACCCTGGGGGCCTGCCGGATGTTCGTACGGGGCCCCAAGGCCCGCGGCGCCGTGCGCGCGGCGGGCCTTGCCGACGTCGGAATCAGTAGCGACGAAACCACTGCGACACTGGTCGATATGCTGCTTACCGAGGGCGTCCGGGGCAAGACCGTGGCCGTGCAGCTGCACGGCTACACCGACGTCCGGCAGCTGGAGCGCCTGCGCATGTCCGGCGCCACGGTCCTGACGGTCACGCCCTACCGCTGGGTTAAGCCCGACGGCGAGGACAGGCTCCCCCGGCTCATCGAGGCCGCCTGCAGCGGCAACCTGGACGTCCTGACGTTCACCAGCGCCCCCGCCGTCGACGCCATGTGGAGCACCGCCCACGAGATGGGCGTGTACAAACAGCTGATTGAAAGCCTGAAGACCAACGTCACTACCGCCGTGGTGGGTCCGGTCACGGCGCAGCCCCTGCTCGACGCCGGGGTGACGCCCCTGGTTCCGGAACGGTTCCGGATGGGCGCGCTCATCCGGCTGGTGTGTGAGCACCTTGCCCTGAACCATGTCCGGCGGCTGGATACAAGGTCCGGCAACATCGAACTGCGCGGACGCAGCCTGCGCATTAACGGCCAGCCCGTAGAACTTGCCCCCGCCCCGTTGTTGCTACTCCGTGCACTGCTGGGAGCCGGAGGCGCGGTCCTGTCACGCGAATCCCTGTCCGAACTGCTGGAACTGCGCGGATCGGTGCATGCCCTGGACATGACCGTCAGCCGGCTCAGATCCTCGCTGCCGGACGGACGGCTGGTGGAGACGGTGGTCAAGCGGGGCTACCGCATCCGCGTCTAGCTGTACTGCCTTCAGCAGCGCGGTGGGGGCAAATGTGTCGGTTGCCGGTGGGATGAGAAGCACGTCACAGGTTCTGTTGCCGGGCGGTAAACACTGGCGAACATTGGGCCGCGAAACGGCAACTGCGGGGAAACACCCCGGAAAAAGCGCGGGCCTACGCTGGGTTCCATCACGAAGTTCCGGCCGGTTACCCGGCCGCCAGCGAAAGGGCCAGCACATGTCCGCTCCGGCACCCTCCACCTCCACCGCTCCCGCAACCCGCATCGTCATCGCGGGAGCGGGCCCTGCCGCCCAGGCTCTCGTCAGCCAGCTCGACCGCGCCAGGTTCACCGGCACTATCACCGTGCTGAGCAACCGGGACGACACCCCGGAGGAACTGCTGGAGCTGGCGCTGCTCCCCCAGGTCTCCGTCCGCTTCGGCCAGCCGGCCAGCCACATCGACGCGGACAACCGGACTGTCGCCACCGCGGACGGGATGGAATTCAGCTACGACCAGCTGGTTATCGCCACCGGATCAGCACCCGTGGCCAGTCCGGTGGAGGGCGCCAGCCGCTGCCTGAGCTACTCCACGATTGATGACGCGGCCCGCATCGGCGAAGTCGTCAGCGAAGTCACGAGGGAACTTGGCAGGCGCCCGCTGGGGATCCTCGTGGGCACCGGCGCCGCGGCCGGCCAGGCTGAAGCAGTGCTCC
>NZ_JBNHFF010000322.1:0-2774 GCF_059089965.1 Arthrobacter sp. SPT-J7 | reverse complement strand
AGGACTGCCCGACGACGGGCAGCCGGCAGGCCAGCGGCCCGTGGACGGGCGCCTTGGTGACGATCAGCGCCCGGACGACTCACGGCAGTAGTCGGGGCAGAAAAGCCGAAAGCAAAAAGCGGGGCTACCGGAATTTTGGATCGCTCCAAAATTCCGGTGGCCCCGCTTTTTTGTGTCCCTAGCTTGCGGCCTCGGCTTCGCGGTAGATGCCCGCCATCCAGTTCTCCACGTCATCTGCCTTGCGCGGCAGCGCAGCACTCAGGTTGACGGGGCCCGCTGCGGTCATCAGGATGTCATCCTCGATCCGCACGCCGATCCCGCGGTATTCCGCCGGGATGGCCAGGTCCTCTTCCTTGAAGTACAGGCCCGGCTCGATGGTGAACACCATGCCCTCAGTGAGGATCCCGTCCAGGTACAGCTCGCGTCTGGCCTCCGCACAGTCGTGCACATCGAGTCCCAGGTGGTGGCTGGTTCCGTGCGGCATCCAGCGGCGGTGCTGCTGGCCCTCCGGGCTGATGGCCTCTTCGACGCTGACGGGCAGGATGCCCCATTCGGCAAGGCGCTCCGCGAGGGCGGTAGTGGCGGCGGTGTGGATGTCTCTGAAGCGGGTGCCCGGCTGCGCCGCGGCGAACCCGGCGTCTGCGGCGTCCAGCACTGCTTCGTAGATCTTGCGCTGGATGTCCGAAAACACTCCTGTAGCGGGCAGCGTGCGGGTGATGTCAGCAGTGTACAGCGAGTCCGCTTCCACACCGGCGTCCAGCAACAGCAGCTCGCCGGCGTTGATCTTTCCGGTGTTGCGGGTCCAGTGCAGGACGGTGGCGTTGTTGCCCGAGGCCGCGATGGTGTCATAGCCCAGCTCGTTGCCCACTTCACGGGCGCGGGCAAAGAAGGCTCCCTCCACAACGCGTTCGCCGCGCGCGTGCGTCAGCGCCCGCGGGAGGGCCTTCACCACCTCCTCGAAACCTTCCACAGTGGCGGCGACTGCGAGCTTCATCTGCTCGATTTCCCACTCATCCTTGAGCAGGCGCAGCTCGGAGAGGGCTTCGCTGAGCTTTTCGTCGAGGGCGTCCAGGACGGCGAGGTCCAGGTTGTCGGGGTCCTTCGCTGTGTTGTACCGGGCGGTGTCCACCAGGGCGTCGATGTTTTCGTCCACCTTGCGCACCAGGCGGATGGAGATGCCGCCGATTTCGGGGGCGCCCACGTCCTTGGTGATGGCCGTCTCGAGCTGGTCGATGTGTGCCGTAGCCAGGCCCAGGCGGGCCTCGAACTCCGCCAGCGTAGGACGGGCACCGATCCAGAACTCGCCCGAACGTGAATCGGCATAGAACTGTTCCGTATCGCGCCCGGCGAGCGGCCGGAAGTAGAGCGTGGCGCGGTGGTTGCCGCCGTCGTCGCCCTTTCCTTCGTCGACGGGCTCCAGGATCAGGACGGCGTCCGGCTCGTGGTCAAGGCCAAGCCCGGTGAGGTGCGCGAAGCCCGAGTGCGGGCGGAAGCGGTAGTCGCAGTCGTTGGAGCGGACCTTCAGCGGACCGGCCGGGATGACCAGGCGCTCGCCTTTGAACTGGTCGGAAATGGCCTTGCGCCGGGTTGCGGCGTGGCTGGCGACGGCGTCGCGCGCCGGGAGTTCCTGGCTGGACGGCGCCCAGTTGCTGGCCATAAAGGCCTTGAAGGCGTCGGAACTTGGCCGCTGGGAGCGGTTGTTGACACGCTCTTCCAAGGGCTGGGAAGCAGAATCTGGGGTGTTATCGGCATCGTTCACGGCACCATCGTCTCACCAGCATGAAGCCTTGTGCGAATACCGCATGAACGGGGGGATGCGCTGTCTACTAGGCTGGGAAGGTGAGGATTGACCTGCATGCCCACTCCAACGTCTCCGACGGCACGGAGAAACCCGCCGACGTGATGGCGTCCGCCGCGCGCGCCGGGCTGGACGTGGTGGCGCTGACCGACCACGATTCCACCGCGGGCTGGGTGGAAGCGTCCGCTGCGGCAGTACAGCACGGCATTGCCCTGGTGCCCGGCATGGAGGTCTCCTGCCGGACCGAGCAGGGAATCAGTGTCCACCTCCTGAGCTACCTGCACGACCCCGAACATGCCGGGCTCCTGGAGGAGATCACCAAAGCCAAGGATGCCCGCCACACCCGCGCCGAGCGGATGGTCACCCTCCTCGCCGAGGACTATCCGCTCACCTGGGATGACGTCATCCATCAGGTGGCTCCGGGTGCCACCCTTGGGCGTCCGCATATCGCCGATGCGCTGGTGGCCGCCGGCGTGGTGGACGACCGGTCGGAGGCGTTCGCGTCCATCCTCACCTCCCGGTCCCGCTACTTCATCCAGCATTACGCGCCGGACCCTGCCACCGCCGTCGCACTGGTCCGTGCGGCAGGAGGCGTCCCCGTGTTTGCCCATCCGGTGGCCTCCTCGCGGGGCCGCATCGTGGGGGAGAGCGTCTACCAGGAGATGATCGACGCCGGCTTGGCAGGTTTGGAAATCGACCACCGCGACAATCCGGAGGAGGGCCGTGATTTCCTGCGCCGGCTCGCCGCGAAGCATGACCTGCTGATCACCGGGTCGTCCGACTACCACGGCACCGGCAAACCCAACCTGCTGGGGGAAAACCTGACGGGGCCTGACGTCCTGGCCCGGATTGAGGACATGGCCACCGGGACCGCCGTCGTGCGTCCTTGATCGCGGCCGCCCTCCCTGCCTAGTTGGAAGGGAAAGCGGTGAACTCGGCGTGGGCCCCCAGTCGCTTGGCCATGATGTCGATGGCC
>NZ_JBNHFF010000321.1:0-2844 GCF_059089965.1 Arthrobacter sp. SPT-J7 | reverse complement strand
CGCGCCGAAGTTGATGCCCTACTGGGATCGGTGGCGGCGGAACATGGCCTGCCCTTCGTCTCCGTGGGCGACTGGCTCACCAGGTACGGCCTGGCAAAGGACCTCGCCGACGCCGTGCACATGAACCCCAGCGGCCGGCAGGCCCTCGGGACGCTCCTCGAGCGCAGCCTCCGCGACCTGGGCCTGGAGCGGAACCCGCCGGCTGTGAAGGGGGAAAGCAGTTGGAGCCGGAGCCAGCAGGCTCCGGCTCCAACCGGTGAATAAGAAGGGCTGCTAAGCCACTTCCGGCGGCAGCATCAGCTTCGCGCCGGGGATGGCGTTAAGCAGTGCCTGCGTGTACTCCTGCTGCGGAGCATCAAAGACGGCGTCCGTTGATCCGGTCTCCACCAGACGCCCCTTCTCCATCACACAGACGTGGTCCGCGATCTGCCGGACCACCGCGAGGTCGTGGGTGATGAAGAGGTAGGTCAGCCCAAGGTTGGACTGAAGGTCGGCCAGCAGATTCAATACCTGGGCCTGCACCAGCACGTCCAGCGCGGATACTGCTTCATCACAGATGATGACTTCAGGATCCAGGGCAAGTGCCCGCGCAATGGCGACACGTTGCCGCTGCCCGCCGGAGAGCTCGTTCGGATACCGCTGCATGGTGGATTGCGGCAGCGCCACCTGGTCCAACAGTTCACGGACCTTCTTCTCCCGGCTGGCCTTGTTCCCGATCTTGTGGACCCGCAACGGCTCCTCGATGGTCCGGAAGATGTTGTACATCGGGTCCAGGGAGCCGTACGGATCCTGGAAGATGGGCTGAACCCGGCGCCGGAACTTGAACAGCTCCGAGGGCTTCAGCAGCGAAGTGTCCACGCCGTCAAAAAGGATCTTGCCGTCAGTGGGCTTCTCCAGTTGGAGCACCATCTTGGCCACGGTGGACTTGCCGGAGCCTGACTCCCCCACGATCGCCGTCGTGGTTCCCCGGAGAACGTTGAAGCTTACGCCGTCCACAGCCGCGAAGTCCGATGATTTCCCCAGCCCCTGCCGAAGCTTGTACACCTTCCGCAGGTCCTGGATTTGCAGAACGTGGTCGGCAGCAAGGGCCTCAGCCGTCGGAGCGAGCAGATCGGCCGCTTCCACGCCCTGTTCCTTGGCAACCTGGATCCTTCGGCTTGCCAGGGAGGGGGCGGACTCGACGAGCCGCTTCGTGTAGGGGTGCTGCGGGTTCTGCAGCAGCTCCAGGGAAGGCCCCGACTCCACCACCTGCCCGCGGTACATCACCACAACCTTGTCCGCGCGTTCAGCCGCGAGGCCCAGGTCGTGGGTGATGAGCAGGACAGCTGTGCCCAGCTCCGAGGTCATGCCTTCGAGGTGGTCCAGGATCTGCCGCTGCACCGTGACGTCCAGCGCTGACGTGGGTTCGTCGGCGATCAGCAGCCGTGGCTGGCAGGACAGGCCGATCGCGATCAGGGCCCGTTGGCGCATACCGCCGGAGAACTCGTGGGGGTACTGCTTGGCGCGCCGGTGGGAGTCCGGCAGCCCGGCCTCGGACAAGACTTTGGCGATGTCCTCGGGGCCACTGGGGCGCCCGTTTGCCTGCAGCGTTTCCTTGACCTGGTAGCCGATCTTCCATACCGGGTTGAGGTTGGACATAGGGTCTTGGGGCACCATACCGATGGTGTTGCCGCGCAGTTCGATCATCCGCTTTTCGGGTGCATGCGAGATGTCTTCGCCGTCCAGCAGGATCTGTCCGCCGGAGACCCGGCCGTTGCCGGGCAGGAGGCCAATGGCAGCCAGGGCCGTGGTCGACTTTCCGGATCCCGATTCGCCCACGATCGCAACGGTTTCACCCGGCATGATGGTCAGGTGCGCGTTCCGGACAGCTTTGACTTCGCCGTTGCTGGTGTTGAACGTGATGGCGAGGTCGCGGATTTCCAGCAGCGGCCGGTCTGCGGTTGTTCCGGCTTCAGTAATTGTGACATCGGATGTAGTCACCTTTGCCTCCTTCATCGCTGGCGGCTCTTCGGGTCAAGAGCATCGCGCAGGGCGTCGCCCAGCATGATGAAGCTCAGGACGGTAATGGACAAGGCGGCAGCCGGGTAGAGCAGCACCGCGGGGTTGGTGCGAATGGACGACTGCGCCGCAGAGATGTCATTGCCCCAGGACATGATGCTGCCGGGGAGCCCAATGCCGAGGAACGACAGCGTCGCCTCCAGCACGATGAACACCCCGAGCTCCATGGTGGCCAGCACGATGATGGGGGCAAGGGCGTTGGGCAGGACATGCTTGATCAGGCTCTGGATCCTGGACACGCCCAGCGAACGGGCCGCCGTAATGAAGTCCGCATTCCGGACTTCGATCACCGCCCCGCGGGTCAACCGTGCCATCTGTGGCCACGCCAGCAGCACGATGATCATGATGACCGTCCACACGCTCTTGTTTTCCCGGAAGAACGGCAACTGGGTCACAACCAGGGCACCGAGCACCAACGGAAGCGCGAAGAAGATGTCACCGAGGCGGGCGATGACGGAATCGATCCACCCGCCATAAAATCCGGCCAGCGCGCCGAGAGTCACACCAATGATGAGCACACCGATAACGGCGAAGACGCCAACCATGACGGAAGCTTGCGTGCCGTAAATGACGCGGGCATAGACGTCGCAGCCCTGGAAGGTGAACCCGAACGGGTGGCCGGGGGAAGGTGCCCCGTCCGAGTTGGCCAACTGGCAATTGTCATTGGGAGCCGTCTGGGTGAACAGGCCCGGGAAGAACGCCACAGTCAGGATGACCAGGATCATCACTGCCGAGACGATGAACAGCGGACGATGGCGGAGCTTGCGCCAGGCGTCAGCCCACAGG
>NZ_JBNHFF010000320.1:0-2851 GCF_059089965.1 Arthrobacter sp. SPT-J7 | reverse complement strand
AGTTCCGCGGCGCCTGCTGCACCCAAAGAAGAAGACCGTGGGAGTCAGGATCCCGGACAACCGCGTGGTGCAGGCGCTGCTGGCCGAGCTCGGCGAGCCGCTGCTCTCAAGCACCCTGCTGATGCCGGACGAGGAGGACCCGATGACTCAGGGCTGGGAAATCAAGGAGCGGCTGGACCACCAGGTGGACGCCGTGATCGACGCCGGCGACTGCGGCGCCGAGCCCACCACCGTGGTGGACTTTTCCACCGGCGTGGCTGAGGTGGTCCGCCGCGGAACAGGTGACCCGTCCCGCTTCGAGTAGGCCGCTAATCCTGCTTCCGGGCACGGCTGGGCTGCACCCGGGGGGGCTCCCCTGGCATCTTGGGGTAGTCCGGGGGGAAGGGCATTTCCTCGAGGCCGTCCTTGAGGTCCCGGTCCCACCACTCAAGAAGGGTGTCGATGGTCCCCGGATCGCTGTGCATGTCCGCCCAAGGGTCGCCCACGGTCTTGAGCCGGTCCGGCACAGTGAGGATGGTGAAGTTCTTCGGATCCGCGGTCTCCAGCTCATCCCAGGTGATGGGGCATGACACCGGGGCGTGCGGCAGCGCCCGGGGACTATAGGCCCCGGCGATGGTGCGGTCGCGGTTGGCCTGGTTGAAGTCCAGGAAAATCTTCTGGCCCCGCTCTTCCTTCCACCATGCAGTGGTGACTTTTTCCGGCATCCTGCGCTCCACTTCCCGGGCAGCAGCAATGACGGCATGCCGCACATCAAGGAACTCGCGGGTGGGCTCGATGGGGGCGTACACATGCAGTCCCCTGTTGCCGGAGGTCTTGATGAAGCAGGTAAGCCCAGCCTCGGCGAGGACCTCCTTGAGCACCAGCGCGGCCGGGACAGCGTCGTCGAAATCAGTCCCCGGCTGCGGATCCAGGTCGATGCGCAACTGGTCCGGGTTGTCCGTGTTCGCGGTCCGGGACGGCCACGGGTGAAAAACAACAGTGTTCATCTGAACCGCCCAGATCGCGGCGGCCGGTTCGTCCAGGACAAGCATGGGGTGGGAACGCGCGCTCGGGAAAACCACCTTCCTCGTCCGGATGAACTCCGGGGTGCCTTTGGGCGGATTCTTGGAGAAAAACATCTCCCCATCAACGTTGTCCTTGTACCTCTGCAGCGCCACCGGCCGGTCGCCGTTGGCGTTGATGAACGCCTCCCCCACGTCGGCGAAATATTGCGCGAGGTCGAGTTTCGTAAGTCCCAGGTCGGGCCAGAGCACCCTGCTGGGACTGGAAATGCGCATCTCGCGCCCGCCGTCGGGACCTTGGACGGTAATGGTGGTCTGTTCGCTCGCCATGGGGACAACGTACACCCCGGACGCGGCATGCGTTCAGATAGGGAGTTCCGGGTCCGGCATGATGGAGGCATGCCTGCGTCAGAAGTGCCCCTGACCCTCGCGGTGGGCGACGTCAATGTCTCTGCTGTGTACGCCCGCCCGGATGATGCAACCGCAACCGTTGTGGTGGCCCACGGGGCGGGCGCCGGGATGGAGCATCCCTTCCTCCGCGGGTTCACGGCGGCGCTGAATGCGCTGGGGACGGCAACGCTGAGGTTCAACTTCCCCTACCGGGAAGCGGGCCGGAAATTCCCCGACCGCCCGCCGGTCGCGGTCGCCACCTGGCGTGCTGCCCTGGCGACGGCGGCGGAGCAGGCAGCAGCCCATAACGACACCGGCCCCATCTGGGCGTGCGGCAAGTCCTTTGGCGGCCGGATGGCCTCCATGGCGGTGGCAGAAGGGATGGAAGCGGCAGGACTGGTGTACCTGGGCTATCCCCTGCATCCGCCCGGCAAGCCGGACAAGCTGCGGGATGAACACCTGTACGGGCTGACGACGCCCATGTTGTTCCTGCAGGGAAGCCGGGACACCTTCGCCACACGGGAGATCCTGACAGGCGTGGTCTCGCGGATCGGGACGAATGCCGTTCTTCAATGGATGGACGGCGGCGACCACTCGTTCGTCGTCGCCGGACTGAAACGCACAGCGGACGAGGTGGGTGCTTCCCTCGCCGAGCCGGCGGCTGCCTTCATCCGCAGCCACTCCTGACAGCGGCACCCAACACGAGAGCCGGCGCTCAATCCTCCGGGTGCCGCAGGCTGACCGCTGTTACGCAGCGTCGTCCTGCCACCACCCTTCCCAGGCGGCGGAGCTCAACTGTCCTTGTGGAAAATCAGACTTTCCGTCGCCGCTGTGGGACCGGCTGTCATCGTTCCGCTGGCCGTCGAGCAAGAGGTTCAGGCTGGTGAGGAGAAACATCTGCACGTCCTTAAGGTGAGGGTGTAAACAACGTCGTCCAGGTGCAAACGAGCCTATCCACGGGATGTTTCAGTCCATCGACGCGAGGTTTCAACTGTGTATCGGAGATTTCACCCTGAACTACTTGGAGCCGCAGGCCCCGGCTTAGCCGGCTACTTCCCCCGCTTGACGTGTGCGGTGGGCGGAGCCGTCCAGGGATCCTCGGGCCAGGGATGCTTCGGGTAGCGGCCCCGCATTTCGGCCCGGACCTGCGCGTAGGGGCCGGACCAGAACGAGGTCAGGTCGTCGGTTACGGCAAGCGGGCGCCGGGCCGGTGAGAGCAGGTGGAAGAGGACAGGTACCCGGCCGCCGAGCAGTCGTGGTGTCTCTGCCCAGCCGAAACACTCCTGCAGCTTGACGGCCACCACCGGCCGGGCAGTGTGGTCTGCAACCCCAGGGTAGTCAATCCGGATCCGTGACCCGCTCGGCACGTCCAGCCACTCCGGGGCGAGGTCATCCAGCTTGGCAGCCTCCGGCCAGGGCAGCAACCGGCGCAACGGGTCACCAAGAGTGATAGTTCGTGC
>NZ_JBNHFF010000319.1:0-2880 GCF_059089965.1 Arthrobacter sp. SPT-J7 | reverse complement strand
GGACTCAACCCACTCGGCGGTCTCTTCCGGATCACGATCAGGCAGCTGGTTAGTCAACCCGCTGAGGATATGGGAGGTATCTTCTCCTGCAGCCACGTCCAACCTCTCTTTGCGCGCATTGTTGGCGCACTCAGGCCGGGCAGGGTGACCGCCCGGCGTATATACGCCGTGTGCGACGTATCGGTTACAACAGCCCGGGCATGTGTGCCGGGCAGGGTCCTAGCATTCCTACGTCTGCATTGGAGTTACAGGGTTGTTGCCCCGCAGGCATAGTTGTCACCTGCCACTCTAACTCTGTACGCAACACGATGCGTAGCCGCGGCGTGGGCGGCTCTGTTGTATTTCGCCGTCATACTGGTTGTGTGACGAAAAGCCGCTGCGGGTGGGCTGGCAGCACCGGGTGTGACGCAGAATATGCGGCGTCCCGGGGGTGCCAGCTTGAAGCGCAGGCACAAAGGGTGTTGGCTTGGGAGTAATGGAAATCACTATGCGCACTGCATGTATGAGGCATTGGAGGAACACGTGAGCGAGGCCGACGCCGCCACTTCGGTAAATGTGGCGGAAAAATTGGGTTTCAAGAACGGGGATCTGATTCAGGAGTTCGGTTACGACGACGACGTCGATTTCGACTTACGTGACGATATTGAAGACCTCACGGGCTCAGAGCTGCTGGATGAGGACGACCATGAAGTGGCGGACGCCGTCATCTTCTGGTGGCGGGACGGCGACGGTGATCTGGTGGACAGCCTTATGGATTCGCTGACCACGCTCAGCGAAAACGGGGTTGTCTGGGTCCTCACTCCGAAGTCGGGCAGGGCCGGCTATGTTTCACCGGCCGATATACAGGAAGCTGCCCCGACGGCTGGCCTGCATGTCACAACCTCGGCAGGCGTCTCAAAGGACTGGAGCGCAGCCCGCCTGGTGATGAGGAAAAACAAGTGACGGCAGCGCTTGACGCTGCCACTCCAGCTTTGCCCGCGGTCGGCGGGCCGGCGCCTGATTTTGAACTCGCCAACCAGTTCGGCGAACCCGTTAGGCTGTCATCTTTTCGCGGCCAGAACGTGGTCCTGGTGTTCTATCCGTTCGCTTTTTCGGGCATTTGCACGGGAGAGCTGTGCGAGATACGGGACAACCTGGCAATGTTCGAGGATGCGAATGCCACGGTCCTGGCCATCTCCGTCGACAGCAAGTTCAGCCTGCGGGCCTACGCCGCGCAGGAAGCCTACAGCTTCGACCTGCTGGCCGACTTCTGGCCCCACGGTGGCGTGGCCAGCGCCTACGGCGTCTTCGATGTAGACAGTGGCATGGCGAAGCGCGGCACGTTCATCATCGACGCCGGCGGACACGTCCGCTACTCGGTGGTGAACCCGCGCGGCCAGGCCCGGGACCTTCAGGAATACCGCACCGCATTGGCCGGCCTGGGGAGGGCCTGACCGGCCATGGAACAGCGGCGGGCGGGTGTGGGCCTTACAGGCTTCGCCAGCATGCCGCCCGTGGCGGCGACGCGTCCTTCCGCCGGCGAACTTGAGGTCCTCCTGCGGATCCGCGGGCTCCTTGCCGGTAAACCCTTTGCCCTGCTCACGGGCGCCGGACTGAGTACCGATTCGGGCATCCCGGACTACCGGGGACCGGGCTCGCCTCCGCGTTCTCCCATGACGTACCAGGAGTTCATCAAGGACGAGGCGAACCGTCAGCGCTACTGGGCACGAAACCATATCGGCTGGTCACACCTCCGGCATGCTGATCCAAACCAGGGCCACCACGCGGCTGCAGAACTTGAGCGGCGCGGTTACCTCACCGGCTTGATTACCCAGAACGTTGACCGGCTCCACGAGGACGCCGGCAGTGTCAACGTGGTTGACCTGCATGGCAGGTATGACCAGGTGGTTTGCCTCCAGTGCCGGCGTACCTACTCGCGGCGCCTCCTGGCGGGAGTGCTCGAGGAGCTGAACCCCGACTTCCTCTCACGGGCAGCGGAGTCGGGCCTTGTGGAGATAGCACCGGATGCAGACGCCACAGTGGAGGACCGTGTGCTGATCAGCGGGTTCGTCGTCGCCGTCTGCCCTGCATGCGGCGGAACGCTGAAGCCGGACTTCGTGTACTTCGGCGAGAATGTGCCCAAGGAGCGGGTTGAACGCTCGTACCGGATGGTAGACGATGCCGGTGCGCTGGTAGTGGCTGGCTCATCACTGACAGTCATGAGTGGACTGCGGTTCGTCAGGCACGCCGCCAAGGACGGGAAGCCGGTGATCATCATCAACCGGGGGGAGACCCGCGGCGATGACAAAGCCACGATAAAGCTTGACGCGGGCGTCAGTGAATCGCTGACCTGGCTCGCCGCCGAACTCCCGCCCCTGTAAAGGGGTTGCATCAGGGACTCTGGCGGCTCCGATTCGCGTTTCGCGGCCTGTGTCAGGTAGAGTCAATGTTCGTTGGTTGCGGCGCTGAAGTGCCGGATTCCGCGTTCTTGGGTCTTTAGCTCAGCTGGTAGAGCGCCACGTTTACACCGTGGATGTCATCGGTTCGATCCCGGTAGGACCCACAAGGAAACCCTGTTGTTTTCGCCATAGCGGCGGAAACGGCAGGGTTTTTTCGTTGTGGGCCCGATGTCGGTGCCCCGGCGTAGTTTGCAGGCATGGAACACGTGATGGTGCGGTCGGGAATTGACGGAATGCCGGCGGCGGTAATAAGCGGCGGCAGGGAATGGACTGTGGGTGCCGAACCGGTCCGCTGGTTTGAGCGGGTCAACTGGTGGGAGGTCAACCGCAGGATGCCCAAAGGCCTCAGCCGGGTGGACGTCGAGGTCCTGCAGCTACAGGTGAGGCTTGGAGGCAACAGCGGCTCCGCGCTGACCACGATGCTGCTGGAAAGGGACGGCGT
>NZ_JBNHFF010000318.1:0-2898 GCF_059089965.1 Arthrobacter sp. SPT-J7 | reverse complement strand
AAATGGAGGCGTTGGCGAAGCAGGCCTTCTTTGGCCCGCTTGAGGCGAACTTCGCGGTGTCCGTCATGTCACCGGCGATGTACTGGAGGTAGGGCTGTTCCGCGTTCCCTTCGAAGGTCGCCGTACGTTGCTGGAACTGCGCATCGTACAGTGACTGGTCGAACCAGTCCTGGGCTGCCGGGGTGGTTGCTGCCGGCGCTTCGGTCCCCGGTGCCGTCGTCTCGGTGACCGACGGATCCGTGGTTGTACAGGCAGTCAGCACCACCAACGGCATCGCCGCCCCAAGCGCGATCGCGCGAATAGAGTGTTTGCGCATCAAAGTTGATCTCCTCCTTGTTCGGTGCCCTTGAGGGGCATGGGTGCTGCGCTAAGCTTGTGCCGTTCGTCATGGGCAGCGGATGTTGCTCCTTTGCGTTTGCGCTGCCATGACTTGGACGCTGCTGCCACAGCGACGATGATGATGACCCCCTGGACCGTGTCCCGCCACGTGGCTTGGACACCCATGAAGTTCAGGAGCGTAAACAGCGACTCGAGGGCGAACGCCCCGGCAGCCGCGGACAGGACCCAGCCCCGCCCGCCTCCCAGCACCACGCCGCCAAGTACGACGGCGGTAATCGCCGTGAACTCGTATCCCCGCCCCACGGAGGGGTGGACTCCCGCGTAACCCACCAGCAGGATGCCCGCCACGGTGGCCGAGAGCGACGAGATGATGAACGCCCGTGTCCGCACCCACCAGACGCGGGAACCGGACAGCTCAGCTGCCCGTGGATTGTCACCGACGGCGATGAGTGTCCGGCCAAAAGGGCGGCGCATCAGGACAACCGCCAAAATGGCCACTGCCGCCAGGATGATGACGGGGTAGGGGATGATGTCCAGGACGGGGACATCCTGGATTCCGCCGCGTCCGATCTGGCGGAAGCTGTCCGCCGGGTTGCCCTGCGCCGCGCCGCCGGTCCAGTAGAGGACCAGGCCCAGCAGGGCCAGCATCATGCCCAGCGTGACAATGAAGCTGGGCACTTTCAGGAGTGTTGTGATCAGCCCGTTCACCAGTCCGATGAAAGCGCCGAGCACAAACATCAGGACCAGGACCGGTATCACCCTGGAATCGTCCTGCCGGATGAGATTGCCGGCAACGATGACCTGCATGGTCACCACTGACCCCATGGAGAGGTCGAATTCGCCGCCGACGATGACGAAGTACTGGCCGATGGCTGCGATGGCGATCGGGGCCGTCCTGCCGATGAACCGGATAAACGAGCCCGGCTCCCCGAAGGAGGGGTTCAGCGCGATGATGGCCACAAGGAGGCCGATCAACAGGATGAAAACGGCGCCGCCGGGAGTCCGGATGGCCCGCAGGAACCGCTGGGACCGGCTTGCGCGGTTCTGCCGGAGGATTACGCTGCGGTCGGCGGGCAGTGTGGTGCTCACGGTGCCTCCGCAGGGGCGGCCTGTGCAGGTGCATTCGCCGAACTCTTCGGGCCGAACCGCTCCGGCCGGTTGACGATTCTGCGGCGGGCATAGACGGCAACGGCGACGACGATCACCACGCCCCGGACCACGTCCTTGAGGAAGGGGTTGACCTGCATGACGGACATGATGTTGTCCAGCATGGCGAAGATCAGGACGCCGCCGAGGGTGCCTGTGATGGTGCCTTTGCCGCCGGCCAGCAGGGTGCCTCCGAGGACCACCGCGGCGATGGACAGCAGGTCGTAACCGCCCTGGGAACCCACGGTGGGGCTGCCCACACCCAGGCGGCTGGCGAGGAGCAGCCCGGCCATTCCTGCCAGCAGCGAACAGATCACATGGGCCGCGATGACCGGCAGGTCCACCCGGATTCCCGAGGTCCGGGCCACCGTGATGTCACCGCCCACGGCGTACAGGTGGTGGCCGAGCCGGGTGCGGTGGAGCAGCAGCATGGCCAGGCCCGCACAGGCGAGCATGATAATCGTCGAGATCGGAATGGGCCCCAGTCCGGTGGCTCCGATCAGCCGGAACGAGAACGGGGTCTGGCCGAAGCTGCCTTTGAAGTTGGTGGCGAGGTAGCCGCTGATGATCAGGCCCATGCCCAGCGTGGCGATGAACCCGTGCACGTTGAGGCGGGCCACGATCAGCCCGTTCACCAGGCCGATGATTGCCGCGGCACCCAGCGTTAGCAGGACGCCGGGCAGCACGTTGGCAGAATTGTTGGCCATGACACCGGCGGCGATCAGGCTGGCCAGGCTTGTGACGTAGGGAACCGAAAGGTCCAGGCTGCCGGCGAGGATGACCAGCGTCTGTCCGATGGCGATGAAGCCCAGGACGCTGGTGCCGGTCAGGATGCTGGAGATGTTGCCCTGGCTGAAGAAGTTCCGGCCAACGGTGCTGACCAGGATGGCGCCGGCGATCAGCGTCAGCAGCGCCACCAGGTAGACGATCTGCGTGGAGGATAAGCGCTCGGTAAAGCCCCGACGTCGTTTCATGTTCCTCCTCCAGAGGCAGTCCTGGCGCCGGTGCCCAGGTGCAGGACGGCTTCCTCGGACGTTCCGGCCGGAAGCTCACCGGCGAGGCGCCCGTCGCGCATCACCAGGATCCGGTCGGACATGCCGATGACCTCAGGCAGTTCGCTGGAGACCATCAGGATGGCTTTACCTTCGGCTGCCAGCTTGCGCATCAGCCGGTACACCGCCACCTTGGCTCCCACATCTATGCCGCGGGTCGGTTCATCCAGCAGGACCAGGCGGGGGCGGATGGTAAGCCACTTGGCAAGGACCACCTTCTGCTGGTTTCCGCCGGAGAGGTACTGCACCTCCTGGTCCAGGTCCCTGGCCACGACCTCCAGGGAGGAAAACATGCCGGGGATCTCGGTTTTTGCGGCGCCGGCGCGGCGCGGGAAAACTGATCTGATGACCGTCAGCGCGT
>NZ_JBNHFF010000317.1:0-2898 GCF_059089965.1 Arthrobacter sp. SPT-J7 | reverse complement strand
GCCGCACCGTTCCGTTCCGCTTCCACCAACAGGGTCACCGGGCTTTTCGGAATTGACGTCCCCGTGGTCCTTGGCCCGTTCGGCGGCGTCTCCTCCGTGCCGCTCACCGCCGCAGTAAGCGACGGCGGCGGGCTGGGTTCCTACGGCCTGTACGGGTACGACGGCGGTGCCATCCGAAAGACGGCAGCCGAACTGCGCGCGGCCACAGCGAAGCCCTTTGCCCTTAACTTATGGGTAGCCGACGGTACCGAGACCACCGCCGTTCCGCAGGAGCAATTCGACCGGTGCGCCGCTACGCTTAGGCCCTACTTCGAGGAACTGGGCATTCCCCTTCCGGACATGCCGGCACAGTACCTGCCGGACTACGGCGAGCAGGTGGAGGCCACGCTGGAGGCGGGTCCCGCCGTCGTCAGTTTTGTCTTCGGCGTGCCCGCTCCGGATGTGGTGGAGGAGGCGCACCGACGCGGCATCAAGGTCCTTGGCACTGCCACCACCGTTGCGGAGGCTTTGGCGCTGGAGGCCGGCGGCGTGGACGCCGTGGTTGCCAGCGGCATGGAATCCGGCGGCCACCGGGTGTCCTTCCTGAAGCCCGCGGAGGAATCCCTGGTGGGTACGTTCGCCCTGGTCCCCCAGGTGGCCGACGCCGTGTCCATCCCGGTGATCGCGGCCGGCGGAATTGCCGACCGCCGCGGCTTTGCGGCAGCAACGGCCCTGGGTGCTGATGCCGTACAAGTGGGAACGGCGTTCCTGGCCACTCGTGAATCCGCCGCGGTTCCCGCCTACCGTGAGGTACTGCGAAGCACCGCCGCGGCAGGCACAGTACTGACCCGCACTTTGAGCGGCCGGTTGGCGCGCGGCATTCCCAACCGCATCATTGCCGAACTTGAAGAAGCAGAGGCTGTTGCCCCGTTCCCGGTCCAGAACTGGCTCACCGGCCGGTTCCGGCCGGAGGCTGCCGCCAAGGGGAACACGGAGCTGATGTCCCTGTGGGCCGGGCAGTCAGCGCCCCTGCTTAAGCACGATACCGCGGCGGAGGTCCTCGCCGAACTGCTGGCCGGTAGCCGCTAAAAGTTGCGGTGGGCCGCTGACGGTACGGCGACGCACCCCCCTTCCGGCTTGGGGGTCAGCAGCGGATCACCGCTAGAATCTGATCGTCCAGCACCTTGCCGTCTCCGCCCTGCAGCGGTGTTTGGTTCCGTCAATGGGAAGGGAGAGCAGTGCGAACGCACCGCCCGCGCACACCCTTCCACCTCCTCCGCTCGTCGGCGGTGGCCACGGTCATCCTGACGCTCCCCGCCGGCGCCCACCTCGCCGGCGGCGGCGCGCTTCCTGCCCCCGTCATCCTGCTGGCAGTCCTGGCCCTAACCGGCCTCGCCAGTACCATGGCCACCCGGCTTCAGCTGGGATTTCCCGCCATGGCCGCCCTCCTGGCTGGAGGGCAACTTGCCCTGCACGGCCTGTTTACGGCTTTCGGTCCTCACGCGGCAGGCAGGGTACCAACCGGGGCTTCCCCTCATGCCGGCCACCTGCCCGGCACCGACATCATCACTTCAGCCGTCCACCTCGCTGGTACCGAAGCCGGGTCCGCACCCCTGATGCTGGCCGCGCACGCCCTGGCGACGCTCGGCTGTGCGATCCTCCTCGCCAAGGGTGAGGCAGCCCTCTGGGCGCTAGCCGTCTGGCTCAGGCCGCTGTCAGCCCTCCCCCGTGCGGAGGTGCCCGACGCCGTCCCGCCAGTTTTGGCTGCCTTCCCCACCGCTGCCGTGCTGCTGCGTCCCTGGCGGAACCTCCGGCAGGACAGCCGACGCGGCCCGCCTTCCGCCGTCGTGCCCTCCCGCTAGAACCGCCGCCTCCTCATGCCGGCGGCGGCACCCATACTCTTTGCGTGCCCGGATCCGCGGACGCCGGGCGTGCGCCAGAAAGGCACACCATGAAACCCTCAGCTCTTCGCCGTACCCTGCAAGCTGCCGCTGCCGCCGGAGGTGCGGCAGCCCTGCTGCTCACCGCTGCGGGCGGAGCCTCGGCCCACGTCGGCGTCACGCCCGACAAAACAGCCGCCGGCTCCTACGCCCTGCTCACCTTCGGCATCCCGCACGGCTGCGACACGTCGGGCACCACTAAGGTGGCCATCACGCTGCCGCAGGAACTGAACGATGCCCAGCCCACAGTCAACCCCAACTGGACAGCGGAGAAGGTGACGGAGCAGCTCGCCGAGCCGAAGAAACTCGCCGACGGCACCTCCATCACCAAGCGGACCAGCCACATTGTCTATACCGCCAAAAGTCCACTGCCCCATGAGCTGCGCGACGCACTGGTACTTTCGGTAAAACTCCCTGATACGGCCGGCGCCACGCTGTATTTCCCCACCCTTCAGACCTGTGAGACGGGGCAGACGGACTGGTCGGAGATTGCCAAGGACGGCCAGGACCCGCACTCCCTGGAGGCACCTGCGCCTTCGATGACGGTCACCGAAGCTGCCGGCACCGATGGACACGGCGAAGCCGCTGCCATGGCCTCCCACAGCACGGCATCCCCCTCCGCTGAGCAGGCGTCAGTGACGGACAGCGGAGCTGACGCCCGCAGCTGGGCCGGACTGGCAGCGGGGGTCGGGGGCCTGGTACTCGGAGGCGCGGCGTTCCTGCGCAGCGGTGCGCGCCGGAACACTCCGGCGGAGACACCAGCGAAGTAAGGACAAACCTTTGATGCCCGGATCATCACGATCCGGGCATCAAAATGCGCCACAGCCTCGTGGCATCATTGACGCGGCCAAACAGTGCCGCAAAGGTGGTGCCATGAGGTCTCAGCGAATTTCACATGGGTTGGTCACAACGACGGCGGCCGCGGCGGCGGCACTGATGCTCAGCGGGTGCGGCCCGAGCGGGCCGCAAGCGCAGGCTA
>NZ_JBNHFF010000316.1:0-2919 GCF_059089965.1 Arthrobacter sp. SPT-J7 | reverse complement strand
AGCCGTCGGGCCGCTCGGGATCTCCCTCGACCCGACCACAGCGGGACTGTCCGTCCTGCGGGGAGGGTGCGAGCGAGAGCCACAGATCACAACGTGGCGCCTGTCACATCAAAGCGCTGACAAGAGCGCAAGGACGTCAGGCCGCGGCGGCCCCCACAGTTTTCTGCGCCCGTACTGTGGGGGACAACTGAGGATTAACTCCATCCCCCATCCTGCGGACATTCACAATAATAAAATACTCAACCGTAACCACTTTTCCTTGTGTTGCTATGAGTTTTCATCCGCACAGGCAGGTGTAGGAATGCAAAGCATCTACGGAAGGGTGTATTTGCGGTTTCGACCCGAGGTTGTGTGGCTGGCAGGCTGGCTCCGTTGGCCCGTCCGGGGGATGGGTCAGCTGGTCCGTCGAGGGGACGAACCGCCGCCTGGGGGAACGAGCATGCTGTGGCCGACGCCTTTTCCGAACGACGACCTCCGCGCCGCCGCGGGCCGGCAGCACCATGGCGCCGCCGGTGTTCTTCGACCCTACGGGCAAGCGCTGATACCGCATCCTGGCCACGGTCGTCGTCCTCGTGGTCCCAGCAGCGGGGTTGATCGCCTGGCTCGTGCCGCAGGCCCTCGCCCAGACCTGGGAGCAGCCGCTCCACCCGGAGACGAGCTATCCCCGGGAGCTCCTCGCGACCGGCGATCCGCAGAACATTCCGCTGCTGAGCGACTCGTCGCACCCGTTGAGCCGGATCGCCCTGGTGGGCGAGCGGAACGGCGAGCCGGTGCTCACGGACCCGTTCAGCGACGAGGTCTTCCTGACGCTGACCGAGGAGGAGACCGCAACCGTCGGGGACAGCCCCTCTGTGATGGAGCGCTTCGGGGAACTGCCGGAGAAGCAGTTCATGTTGACCTTTGACGACGGTCCCGATGCGACCTTCACTCCCGATATCCTCGACGTGCTCTCCGCCGAGGGAGTGCCGGCGACGTTCTTCAACATCGGCACCAACGTCGTCGCCCAGCCCGAGCTGTTCCGCCGGAACATCCGTGAGGGGCACATGGTGGTCAACACACCATGATCCACACGACGGTGTGGAACGA
This sequence comes from Arthrobacter sp. SPT-J7, assembly GCF_059089965.1. Taxonomy (NCBI): domain Bacteria; kingdom Bacillati; phylum Actinomycetota; class Actinomycetes; order Micrococcales; family Micrococcaceae; genus Arthrobacter; species Arthrobacter sp. SPT-J7. The sequence continues at coordinate 1,833 of NZ_JBNHFF010000316.1, read as the reverse complement.
CGCGCTGCGCAGCCACGAGGAGCTGATCGGCACCGACCGGGCCATGCGCTCGGTCGGCAACTATGCGACGCCCCTGTTCCGCCAGCCCACCGGGACACCGACAACAAGTCCCTGCCCATCCTGGAGGCCCAGCAGCTGGGCTACCTGCACGTGGACTTCGACCTCGACACCCAGGACTGGGCCGCGGCGCCGGGTGGCATTCATCGGTTGACTGCGGCCGCCCCGCAGGTCCGCGATGTGATTATTAGCCCCGCGAGCGGCCCGGGGGCGTCCAAGTCCGAACAACACGTGCAGCTGATCCGGGCGCTGGCAGATGCAGGCATCCAGGTGCTGGGTTACGTCTTGACCGGGTGGGGCGATCGGGACCAGGCGGCAGTTTTTCAGGACATAGACCACTGGCGTGTTGGTACGGCTTGGAGAACATTACCTGGACGAGGCTGCATCGGTTTCTGACGAACTCAGCGTCTATGAGGACTACGTTGCCGCGGTCCACAAGTCCGGGGGGGTCGCGGTCCTTAACCCTGGGCCAATTCCCGACCGTGGCTACTTCGAGTTCGCCGACGCGGGTGTGACGTTTGAGGACCCGTTCAATGCCTACTTCTCAGCCAAGGAACCGCCGGAGTGGCTAGCCACCTACGCCAGCACGGAAGTTTGGCACATCGTCAGCGGGGCTCCGCAGGACAGGCTTGGTGATGTGCTGAACCGCGCCCGCGAACAGGGCGCGCAATATGTCTATGTCACTAACGACGTGGAACCAAATCCCTACGACAGCCTTCCGGCTTATTGGCCGGCGACGCTGACCTCCGTCGAGGAGTAGACCGCAGCCAGAACTGGGAATGCGATGGCTAAGTCCGGAGCCTTTTCGCCGCCAAGGCGTTCTTGCGGGCGGTCCTCAGCATGTCCACGGTCAGGACCAGCAATGCCACCCAGACCACGCCGAACCCGATCCATCGGTCGAGGGTCATGGCTTCCTTGAAAACCACGAGGGCGAGGACAAACTGCAGCAGGGGCGCGAAGTACTGGAGCAGCCCGATGGTGGTCATGGGGAGCCTGCGCGCCGAGGCCCCGAAGAACAGCAGCGGGACCGCGGTGATCACACCGGAGGCCAGCAGGAGCCAAAAATGGCCCGGACCTTGGGTGGTGAGCGTGGCCGTTCCCGTTGCGGCCAGGTAGATCATGGTCACTGCCGCGAACGGGGCCAGCACCATCGTTTCCACACTGAGGCTGGTGACGGCGTCCACCCTGGGGCCAACGCGTTTCTTGACGAAGCCGTAGAGGCCAAAACTAAAGGCCAGGGTCAGGGCGATCCACGGCAGCTTGCCGTAGGAATAGGTGAGTACACCCACCGCAACGAACCCGATCCCCACCGCCGCCCACTGCAGCGGACGGAGCTTTTCCTTCAGCACAAACACACCCAGCAGGACGGAGACCAGTGGGTTGATGAAGTAACCAAGGGACGCCTCCACTGCCTGTCCGGTGGTCACTCCGTAGGTGTAGGTCAACCAGTTGATGGCGATCAGGAACGCGGCCAGGGCGAGGGAGCCAAACACGGCGCGGTTCCGCAACCCGCCGGCCAGAGCGGCCCATGAACGGGTGACGGTGATCAGCAGTGCGCAGAACAGCAGCGACCACACCACACGGTTCGCCACGATTTCCACGGCACCGGCCGGCATCAAGACAAAAAAATACAGGGGGAGCAGCCCCCACAGCCCGTACGCCCCGATGCCAAAGAGGATTCCCGCCGTCGTCTCCTTATCCACTGCCTTGGGAGGCGCACCCTTGCTGCCTGCCGCGGACGCTGCCGCTGGTGCCGGAATTTCCGACGTCGGCGCG
>NZ_JBNHFF010000315.1:0-2954 GCF_059089965.1 Arthrobacter sp. SPT-J7 | reverse complement strand
GGCGCCGACTTCGTTGGTTCCGATGACCTGATCGAAAAGATCGCAGCCGGCTGGACCGACTTCGACGCCGCCGTCGCCACCCCTGACCTCATGGGCAAGGTTGGCCGCCTCGGTAAGGTCCTGGGCCCGCGTAACCTGATGCCCAACCCGAAGACGGGCACCGTGACCCCGGACGTCACCAAGGCCGTCAACGACATCAAGGGTGGAAAGATCGACTTCCGCGTCGATAAGCACTCCAACCTGCACTTCATCATTGGCAAGGTGTCCTTCGACGCCATCAAGCTGGCTGAAAACTACGCAGCAGCACTGGAAGAGGTGCTTCGCCTGAAGCCGTCCGCTTCCAAGGGCCGTTACATCCAGAAGGCCACCGTTGCCACCACCTTCGGCCCCGGCATCTCCGTGGACCCGAACGTCACCAAGGTTTTGACCGAGGCCTAAATCCTCGTGTGAAGCCACTGCTTCGGATCCTTCCGTCGCAAACTTAAACCGCCCGGCACCCGTGCCGGGCGGTTTTGTTTAAGCCTGAACACCATGCCCGAAGGGGCACGGTGTTGCCTAAGCTGTAGAAATGGCCGAACCGGATGTGGATCAGTCGCTGGATGAAACCGTTGTGCTGGCAATAACCGAAGTGGAAGTGCTGCAGTCCGGCGGCGAAACAGCCGCGGATGCGCGGCAGGTGACCGACGAGTTTGAAAAGTGCCACGCTTTGAGGGTGGCCCACGAACGTGCTGCCTGGGGCAACCTGGATCGCTGCCCCACGCTGCAGGAAGCTGCCGAGTTCTGGCAGGGCAACGAGTATGAGGAACGGCACCTGTACCTGGGGAGGCTCGGCGCCGACATTGTGGGCACGTGCTCGGTCACACTCCCGCTGCGCGAGAATACGCACACGGCTGGAATCGATGTCCTGGTTGCTCCTGTCCACCGGCGTCAAGGATTGGGCCGTGCCCTTCTGAAGCATGCCGAGGCCGTCGCCCGGGAACGTGGCAGGACATCCCTTGACGCCTATCACGAGGTGCCGTTGGAGGCTGCGAACGGGTCCGCTTTGCTGCCGGCGAAATCCGGCGCCGGTGGCCTGCCGTTTGATGAGCCCGCGGTGGCTTTTGCCGTTGCTGCCGGCTATGAGCTGGAGCAGGTGGAACGGTCCAGCCGCCTCGCCCTGCCTGTGCCGCCGGAACTGTTGGACCGTTTGGAGGTTGATGCCTCCGCCAAGGCAGCGGCATACTCCATCACCGGCTGGGACGACCGCTGCCCAGAGGAGCTGGTGCAGGCCTATGCCCACCTCAAAGCCACCATGAGCACGGACGTCCCCATCGCCGGGTTGGACTGGGAGCGTGAGGACTGGGACGTTGCCAGGGTCCGGGAAGAGGAGAACTCGCTGATCCGCAGTGGGATCCAATCGGCAGTGACGGCGGCCCGGCACCGGGAGACGGGGCAACTGGTGGCCTACACCGTCCTGAACTGGCGCCCAGGTGTGCCGGACTCCATCGCGCAGCAGGACACCCTGGTCACCTCCGAACACCGCGGGCGCCGCCTGGGCATGCTGACCAAAGTGGCAAACCTGCGGCGGGCCCAGAGCCGGTGGCCGTCGGCGCGGTCGGTGCTGACATGGAATGCCAACGAAAACCAACATATGCTGGCCATAAATATCGCACTTGGATTCAAGCCCGCAGGTTATGAAGGCGAGTGGCAGAAACGGCTGGGATGATTCGCCTATGGTAAAAGACGTGAAGATCGAGCAGCTTTGGATTCCAGACTCACTGGACGCTCCGGACGCAGCGGACTTCCTTGCCGCCGTCGAGGTGGGCCGTAAAGTCAGGATGCAGACCTGGGGCAGCGATGACCTCGCCTACGGTCCCTTGGAGAAGCTGCTTGAGTTCCAGGACCCGTACGAGCGCCAGCTCATTCTCGTTGCCAAGGTGGACGGGGAGATTGTGGGGACCGTCGACATCGCCCTGCCCCTGACTGACAACCTGGACCTGGCCGAATTCACCCTCGACATCCTCCCCGAGTTCCAGCGCCAGGGAGTGGGCCGCCGGCTCCTCCAGGCTGCCGAACAGCTGGTCCGCGGCGAGGGGCGCACCATGATCCTGGTGGATACCAACCACCCGGGTGCATCCCTCCATGAATTCGAGCGCGCCCAGTTGGTTCCCGGCTCGGGCCAGGGCTTCGTGCCGTTGGAGAGCCGCGAAGTGGAGTTCGCCCAGCGGACCGGGTACACGCTTCAGCATATTGAGCAGTTCAGCTCCTGCGCGCTGCCGCTGGACACAAAGCTGGTGGCCGACCTGCAGGCCGAGGCAGACGAGGCAAACAACAGCCGCTACCGGCTGCACCACTGGACGGACCGCTGCCCGGACCAGTGGCTGGAGGCCGTCGCGGCCCTTGAGAACCAGGCAGGGGCCGACGTCGATCCCGCCCTGGGCCCACCGGTTGAGCAGGACATGGTGCTCGACGGCGCCATCCTCCGGAAAGCCGAAGAGGTTGCCATCGCACAGGGCAGGCGGACCGTGGTCACCGCCGTCGAGCACCTAGCTACGGGAACGCTCGTGGGCCTGACCACCATTACGGTACTGGCTCACCGTACCGACGTCGTCTTCCAGGACGACACCCTGGTGCTGCAGGAGCACCGGGGGAACAAGCTGGGCCTGTTGATCAAGGTGGCCAACATGGAGCGGCTCACCGAGCAGTTTCCTGATGCGCGGGTCATTTATACCTGGAACGCCCCGGAAAACAGGTACCTCCTGACCGTCAACCAGCAACTGGGTTTCCAGACGGCCGGAGTCACCGGGATTTGGCAAAAGGAGCTCCCGCACGTGCACACCAGCACCAGCTGATGCCTGGATTTGGTGGACCGGGGGCTCTCCCCGTAGACTTGAAGGACCAAAGACCGTCGGTTGTTGGAAATCCACTCTCTCGAACATGGCTCAACTCTGCAGTTGTGCACGGGAGAAGCAGTG
>NZ_JBNHFF010000314.1:0-2955 GCF_059089965.1 Arthrobacter sp. SPT-J7 | reverse complement strand
GCAGTGGTGCAGGCAAACGTGGACTTCCATACGGCACTGGTTGACGCCGCCGGCCACCGCAGGCTCAGTGATGCCTACCGTTCGCTGATGATGCAGATGCAGCTCTGTATGGCAGCAAATGTCCTGAGCGAGGCCCGGACGAAGGGCGACCTTACCAAAGGGTGTGACCGGCACGCAGAGCTGCTGGACTGCCTCCGCTCCGGGGATCCCAAACGGATCCGTCGCGAGTTCGAGGAACATGGCGAGCGCGATTACCTCGAACGCCAGAGCGTCGACAGCAAGATTGTGGACGCCGGATGACGGCGTCGCTGCTGCACAGCCTTAATGCGGACTACCAGGACGCCACCGCGATCGCCGAGGCGGTACGGAAGGGATCCGTGACAGCCGCTGAAGTGGTCGCGGCTGCACGGCGTCGCGCCAGCGCCCCGGAGGCGAAGGCACTCAATGCATTTATCACGGAGGACTGGGACGGCGCGGCCGCCGCTGCAGCATCCCTAGACGAACGCCGGGCAGCAGGCGGGCAGCTCGGGCCACTGGCCGGAGTGCCTTTCAGCGTCAAAGACGTGATTGCCGTGGCCGGACTTCCGGTGACGGCCGCAAGCCGCGCTTTCGCAGGAACGGTCGCGACAACAACCTCCCCCGCCGTCCAGCGGCTGCTGGACGCCGACGCTATCCTGATCGGCAAGACCAACTGCCCCGAGTTCGCCTTCGGCGTCACCTGCGACAGCCCGCTCCTGGGCAGGACCGCCAACCCCCGGTATCCGGCCGCCACACCCGGCGGTTCCAGCGGCGGGGAAGCCGCTTCCCTCGCGGCAGGCATCTCTGCCCTGGGCGTGGGGACCGATTACGGCGGATCACTGCGCTGGCCCGCCCAATGCGTCGGAATTGCGGCCCTGCGGCCCGGCATCGGGTCGGTACCGGGCGAAGGACAGGTACCAGGGATGGACGGGAACTTCGGGGACGACGACGGCGTGCCCGCGGTCAGTCCCGGCATGCAGGGTGCGCTGCAGACCATTGGGCCCTTGGCACGGTCCGTGCGCGACCTCCGGACCGCGTACCTCGTCATGTCCGGCGCCGACGCCGGCGAACCCGGAAGCGAACCAGATTACAAGGGCACCGCTTTGCGCGTTGCTTGGAGCGACGGCAGCGTCTTTGGTCCGGTCCGCCGTGAAGTGACCGCGCTGTTGGAACAGCTGGCCGGCGCTGTGGCAGCCGAAGGCCACACCGTGTCCCAGCAGCCGGAGCTGCTTGCCGGGTGCCTGCCGGCTTACAACCGCCTGCGGGCGCTGGACCCAATGCTGGACCACGCGGCCGCCATCGCCGGCAGGGAAAGCAGCATCTCCGAGGCCAACCTGGCTACCATCCTTGCATCCCTGAAAACCGCGCCAGCGGAGACAGAGGAGGCCCGGGATGCCGCGGAAACGGCACGCGGGCAGGCTCTGAGTCAGATGGCTGCCGTGGACATCATCCTGCTTCCGGTCGCCGGGGGTCCGGCGGCCGACGTGGAGGGCTGCCTTGACGTGGACGGCCACCACTTGCAGGGATGGGAGATCATGGGGCACTGCAGGGCGGTGACCCTGACCGGGTGCCCAGTGGTGTCGCTGCCGGTGGGCATTTCCGCGGACGGGCTCCCCCTTTCCGTCCAAGTGGTGGCCAACCCTGGAGCCGAAACAACGGCCCTTGATTTCGCCGCCGTGCTGGAAAACTTGGCAATCCAGGACAGGTAAAGCTAACTCTCGGGGGCAAAGCGGAGTATCGGTCTGTGAAACTGTCTACAGAAGTCACAATTAACACTCCCGAAACGAAGCAGGCGATTTCCGGACACACTGAGCCCATAGCGTCTTCCTTGTCAGCAAACATCACTGGCAATGGATCACTGAAATGGGGAAGCAACGCATGTTTTCACGCAACAGCAAAGCCGCCGTCGTAGCCGCTCTGGCCGCTCTGGCCCTCGCTGCAAGCGGCTGCTCGGCCAGTAGCACCGCCTCTGCGGACACTGCACCGAAGGAAAAGTTCACCATCGCCACCAGCGGCACTTTCCGGCCCATTACCTTTTCTGAAGGCGGCAAGCTCACCGGCTTCGACATCGAAGTGGGCACCCTGATCGCCGACAAGTTGGGCATGGAAGCAGAATTCGTCGAAGGCCAGCTGACCGGCCTGCTCCCGGGCCTTAACAGCGGAAAGTTCGACGCCGTGATGTCCGGCCTGACAATGACCGAACCCCGCAAGCAGTCCATCACCTTCTCCACCCCCTACCTCGCCGACGGTGCGGTGGCCGTCGTGAAGAAAGACAACACGTCAGTGGAGCAGGTCAGCAAGCTGGACGGCCTTGTCGTCGGCGCCATCGGCGGGTCCGGCACGGAATCCGACGTCAAGGCCCTCGGCGGATTCACGGAGCTTAAGGCATACCCCGGCGCCCCGGAAGGATTCGCCGATGTTGCCGCCGGCAGGATTGACGTCTTTGCCACCGGCAGGATTGCAGCAGAGAACTTCATGAAGAACTCACCGCTCGCAGCCGAGCTGAAGATCGTTGGCGACGTTTACGGGACCAAGCCCGCCGGCGTCGGCCTTCCCAAGGACGATACAGAAATGAAGCCCAAAGTGGACAAGATCATCGAGGAGCTGAAGGCTGACGGAACCCTGGCGGAACTGAACCAGAAGTGGTTTGGGTTCACGGTCGAAGTTCCTGCCGCGTAATTTGCCATGAATGTCCCTGAGCCCGGCTCTGTTGCAGCCGAATACTTCCCGATCTTCCTGAGCGGTGCACTCACAACCCTGGGAATCGTGGCCGCAGCCATTGTCTGCGCCACTGCCCTGGGCTACGTGATCGCCACGCTGCGGCTCTCGAGGATCCGCGCCCTGCGGATCTTCGCCGCCGCCTATGTCTGGTTTTTCCGCGGCCTGCCGCTCATGTTGTCGCTGTTCTTCTTCTACTACACGAAGCCGTTCGGACTG
>NZ_JBNHFF010000313.1:0-2977 GCF_059089965.1 Arthrobacter sp. SPT-J7 | reverse complement strand
AATTCATGTCAGCGGAGGCCTGGATGAGGTCGCGCGTCTGGCTTGAGGGTGTGCCGGGAAGGCTGACCACCACATTGCGCCCCGACTGGGTGCTGATCTCAGCTTCAGCGACGCCGGAACCGTCGACGCGCTGGCGGATGATTGCCACAGCCTGGTTGAGCTGTTCTTCGTTAATGTCCGAACCGCCCTCTACCTTCGGCGCCAGAATCATCTGGGTGCCGCCTTCGAGGTCCAGCGCCAGCTTTGGCGCCCAGCTCGCCTGCCCGGCCATGGTGCCGCCGGCAAGGACAGCAGTCAGCACGGCGAGGATTACGCCGAGCCAGACCAGGACCCTGAGGCCCGGTTTCTTAAGGCCAGTTCGTGCCATTGTTGATCTTTCTCTTATTCACGGAGGAACCGCCGGTGCATGCTTGGCGCTGGCACCGGCGGTGATCCGCAGCCGTAGAGGTGGTGTTAAGAACCAGCGGGACTAGTTGTCCTTCTTGCCCTCGTCGTTGAGCCGCTTCAGGGTCTCGTCCGGTGTCTCCGCTGACGCGGACTGGGTGCCGGTTTCCTGGGCGGTCAGGGATGAAGCGTCATCCGGCACGGCGGGGGAATCGGCCTCCGGCGCTGCTGCCGGCTCCACGATCTTGGTAACGGCCTGGCGGTGGATAGTGGCCAGGTTGCCCGGCGAAAGTTCCAGCGTCACCTTGTTCTCCTCGTCGTCCATGTCGACGATGCGGCCGTACAGGCCAAAGCTGGTCATCACCTCAACACCCGGGGCAAACTGTGACTGCAGCGCCGCCTGCTGCTGCTGTGTCTTCTTGTTGCGGCGGAACATCATGAAAATGAAGACGCCGAGCATCACGAACAGCAGGATCGACATGATGTCAATGCCGCCGCCGGGCTGCGTAGTAGTGGTCTGGGCAGTGATATGTCCGAACACGGGGAAGTTCCATTCTGTACTTGCGTAGTGCCTATTGAGGGCGCCGTCCGCTTTGAACGTGTGTCTGGCGGGAATTACGCCATCCGTCCACGGGCGGCTGGTGATGCTGCCTGCGGGAACAAAGACCCGAACGTGCCGAGCGTCATACCAGTCTAAAGGGAAAAGCTGAAGGGAGCCTGTTATTGGCTTTGCGGGGCCCAGTCTTCCTGGCCGTCGGCGTCATCACCGGCCGTTTCGAACAGGTCCAGCGGCTCCTGCCCGAAGACGCCGGCAGGGATGACGTAGCCAAGGTGCGTCCAGGCGGGGGCCATGGCGATCCGGCCCCGTGGAGTGCGGCCCAGGAACCCCTCGCGGACAAGGAAGGGTTCGGCGACTGTTTCCACGGTTTCAGTTTCTTCCCCGACGGCGATGGCCAAGGTGGACAGCCCGACAGGGCCGCCGCCGAACTTGGTGATCAGCGCCTCCAGGACTGACCGGTCCAGCCTGTCGAGTCCCTTTTTGTCCACTTCATACATGTCCAGTGCAGCCGACGCCGCCCGCGCGTCGATCTGTTCGATGCCGTGGACCAGTGCCCAGTCGCGTACCCGCCGCAGCAACCTGTTGGCGATACGGGGTGTGCCGCGCGAACGTCCGGCGATTTCGCTGAAGCCGGCGGAATTGACTTTGAGGTCCAGCAGTCCAGCGGAGCGCCGCAGCACAAGCTCAAGCTCGGAAACGGAATAGAACTCCAGATGCCCGGTGAAGCCGAAGCGGTCGCGCAGCGGCCCAGGCAGGAGGCCGGCACGCGTCGTAGCGCCGACGAGGGTGAACGGCGGGAGTTCGAGCGGAATTGCGGTAGCGCCGGCTCCCTTGCCCACCACAATGTCCACGCGGAAATCCTCCATGGCCATGTAGAGCATTTCTTCCGCCGGCCGGGACATCCGGTGGATCTCGTCCAAAAACAGGACTTCGCCCTCCGACAGGGACGAAAGGATGGCCGCCAGGTCTCCGGCGTGCTGGATGGCGGGGCCGCTGCTGATCCGCAGCGGGGCGTTCATCTCGGACGCAACAATCATGGCCAGCGTAGTCTTGCCAAGGCCCGGCGGACCGGAAAACAGCACGTGGTCCGCGCTCCGTCCGCGCATGCGGGAGGCCTGCAGCACCAGGGAGAGCTGCTTGCGGACCCGGTGCTGGCCCACGAAGTCGTGCAGGTTCTTGGGCCGGAGCGCGGCCTCGATGGCGCGCTCCTCCGGCTCCTCCCCTGCCGCCACCACTGACGGTTCAGCCACGGCTGCCTACGCGGTTTCCGGCACGGGCCCCGTCCTGGCCCAGCCAGCGGAGGGTGGTCCGCAGGATTTCCGGTACGTTGCCGCGGAACGAGACCTCAGGCTCATCGGCCAATGCCTTGTCGATGCTTGCTGACGCGTCCTTTTCGGACCAACCGAGGCTGGTCATGGCCGCGACAACCTGTGGCTTCCAGGCAGCCTCTGCAGCCGTGGGTGCGCTGGACGCCCCGGCAGTGCCGTGCGGAACCAGCTTTCCTGCGAGTTCCAGGACGATGCGGCCCGCGACCTTCGGTCCAATGCCGGGCACCTTGGTGAAGGTTTTGCTGTCCCCGGTGTGTGCCGCCACCCGGATAGCTTCCGGGTCATGGACGGCGAGAACCGCCAGGGCCAGCCGCGGACCCACCCCGCTGACACTGAGCAGGACATCGAAAACCTCACGCTCGTCGTCGGACGCGAAACCGAAGAGGGTCAGCGAATCCTCCCGGACGATCAGGGAGGTAAAAAGCTGGCCCTCCTCGCCCGTGCGGAGCCGGCTGAGGGTCTGCGGGGTGGCATTGACGCTCATGCCGGCGCCGTTGAGGTCGATGACGGCCGTGGACAGGCCAACGTGCGCCACGGTTCCGCGAAGGAAACTGATCAAGGGCCTGGCTCCTGAGTACTGCCGGGCTCCAGGAATTGGACCGGCTATCCGAACATATCTACGAACACCCTAGCAAGCAGCCAGGACAATCAGCGTGCGCGCCGCACCTTCGCTTCGGCGTCAGCCCATGCTCTTTGGGCGGGCGTG
>NZ_JBNHFF010000312.1:0-2998 GCF_059089965.1 Arthrobacter sp. SPT-J7 | reverse complement strand
GAACTTGTCGATGAACGAGGGCGAGGTTGTTTCGATCATCGGGCCCTCAGGGGCGGGCAAGAGCACGTTCCTGCGCTGCCTGAATTATCTGGAGACGCCGACCGAGGGCACCATCGCGATCGGCGGGGCCCGCGTTGTTGCCGGCGGGAAGCTGCCGGATAAGGCGAGCCTGGACCACCTCCGGCGTGTGACCGGAATGGTCTTCCAGAGTTTCAACCTGTTCCCGCATTTGACGGTAATGGAGAACATCACCTTGCCGCAGCGGAAGGTGTTGGGGTCGAGCAAGGACCAGGCCGAAGAGGTGGCCAACCGTTTGCTCAAGCGGGTGGGCCTTCCTGATAAGGCCAAGGCGTATCCTGCACGCCTCTCCGGCGGCCAGCAGCAGCGCATCGCCATCGCCCGCGCCCTGGCACTATCACCGAAGGTCATGCTCTTCGACGAACCAACATCGGCCCTCGATCCCGAGATCGGCCTCGAAGTCCTCGCGGTCATGCGCGACCTCGCCGACGAGGGTATGACGATGCTCGTGGTCACCCACGAGATGCACTTCGCCCGCGACGTCTCGGACCGGATCATGGTCATGGGCAATGGCGGCGTGCTGGAAATCGGCCCCAGCCAGCAGGTGATGTCGGACCCGCAGAGCGAACGCACCCGGCAATTCCTCAAAGCCGTACTGGACAGGTAAGACCACGATGATTGCAGAACTGTTCCCCGCAATCGTCCGGGGCGTCGGACTCACGCTCTACGTCACCGGCGCCTCCCTGCTGATCGGTGGCATTATCGGCCTGGTCCTCGTCGGGGCTGCACGCTCACCTTTCCGGATGGTCCGCGGCGCCGCCACCTTGTACATCAACGTGATCCGGGTCATTCCTCCCATCACGTGGCTGTTCCTGATCTATTTCGGCCTGCCCCAGTTCGCGCTGCGCCTATCGACGATCCAGGCTGCGATCATCGGCTTCTCCATCATTGCCTCGGCATTCATGGCCGAGATCTACCGCTCCGGGCTGCTCAGCATCCCCGAGGGCCAACGCGAAGCGGCCCACGCACTCGGTCTGAGCACGGTCACCACCGTCGGGCACATCATCACCCCGCAGGCCTTCCGCGTTGCACTGCCTGCGATCGCCACGTACGGCATCGGGTTGCTGAAGGATTCCGCCTTGGCCTCCACCATCGGCGTCCGTGAGATTACCTATTACGCTCAGCAGGCTGCGAAGCAGACGCACGAAGGCCTGCTCTCGTTCGTGGTTGCCGGGGCCCTGTACATCGTGATCAGCCTCATCGTCGCCGTCATCGCCCGGCGGGTTGACCTCGGGCTGCGCAAGAAGATCGGAGTGGCGTGATGGAAATGCTTACCCAATGGCTCGACTGGATGCCAAACCTGGTCCCTGGCCTGCTCATCAGCCTCCAGCTCACAGGACTGGCACTGTTCTTCGGCTTCCCGCTCGGCCTGCTGTTCGCCGTGATGGCCGCCTCGAAACTCGTCCCCCTGCAATGGATCTCGTTCTTCTTCGTTGAAATCGGCCGCGGCCTGCCGGCCCTGGTGCTGCTCTACCTGCTGTATTTCAGCCTCCCCGACGCCGGGATAACCCTCACATCAATGACCACCGCGATTATCGCCCTGTCATGGAACACCGGAGCCTACGCCTCCGAATACTTCCGGGCCGGGATCGCCGCCGTACCACTGGGCCAGAAAGAAGCCGCCCTGACCTCCGGGCTGCGCGGCTGGACCGGGTTCCGGCTCATCATCCTGCCCCAAGCCCTTCGGATCTCCACCCCGCCCCTGGCCGGACTCGCCGTGCTCGTCTTCCAGGGCAGCGCCCTCGCGTTCGTGATTGCCGTGCCCGAATTGATGTCCAAAGCCTTCGAAATCGGATCCATCACCTTCGAATACCTCAGCGTCTACACCCTCACCGCAGTGATCTACGGATCCCTCACCCTCATCTTCCTCGGCTTCGTCCGTGTGCTTGAACAGCGCCTCGGCCGCCACCTGCTACGTAACTGAACCTACGCTCCACCCCGCCCACCCGGGCAGCCCGTCCCACTAACTCCGGGGCAGTCAGCCCTACCATCACAGCAAAGGAACAACAATGACCAGGAATTCCCGCATTCTGATGCGCACGCTTTCCGCCGGCACCGCCGCCGGCCTGCTCGCCATCTCCCTCACGGCCTGCGGCGGCAGCGACACCGCCAGCACCGCCGCCGACTGCACCCCGGCACATGAGGGTCTCCAGACCGTCACCGAAGGTGAGCTCACAGTGGCCAGTTACGACTACTTCCCCGCCACAAAAGTGGAGGGCGACAACGTTACCGGAATGGAGGGTGACCTGATCAACGAGATCGCCAAGCTGGAGTGCCTCAAGCTCACGGTCAGCACCTCCGGCGGCGCCGGGGCGGTCATCCCGTCGGTGCAGTCAAAGCGCGTCGATATCGGCTCGGGAAGCTGGCTGCGCACCAAGGAACGGGCAAAGATTGTCTATATGAGCACGCCGCTGTGGAACGATCCCCAGGCGATCATCTCCACTAAGGGCATCAAGAGCGATGACCTGGAAGGCAAAGTGGTCGGTTCGGTGGCCGGCAACCTTTACAACAACAGCCTGCAACAGTGGCTGGGCGACAACTTCAAGATCTACCAGGACGACGAATCCATCTATGGCGACCTCAAGGCAGGCCGCATCGATGCCATCGTTGCCTCCTCCGCTTCTGCCAAGGGACGCTTCAAGGAGGCCCCCATTGAGGGCGCCCAGGTGATCGACGTGACCCCGAACCCGAAGGTCCCCGAATTCGCCGCGGTCGGCCAGGTCATGCTTCCATCCAGCCTCGAGAACGAAGCGCTCGGCAAGGCCTTGGACGAAGACATCGAAAAGCTCCGCGAAGACGGCACCATCAGGAAGATCCTCGAAAAGTACGGACTGGACCCCGCAGTCGGTGAGCCCGGCGCTCCCAGCGCGCTCTAACCAGGGCGCCACTGCTGCACCACGAGAAAGGGGCGGTTGGATCT
>NZ_JBNHFF010000311.1:0-3028 GCF_059089965.1 Arthrobacter sp. SPT-J7 | reverse complement strand
GGGCGGCTGGTCCGGGCCGCGGAGGCCGTGGCTGCCCTCGCCGCCGCCGCCGGCGACGGGGATATCGTCGTCACGGCAGGCGCCGGTGACGTCACGGCATACGGGCCGCAGATTGTGGAGGCCTTGAGTGCCTAGTTCCCGCCGCCCCACGTACGCTTCCACCGGCACACGCCCTGCCGCTGGGAAGACTGCCGCTGGGAACACTGCCGGCCGAACCCCGCGTTCCGGCACCGGGAACCGGGATACGGGGAGCGGCCCCGACGTCATTTCAGCCTCGCGGCCGGTGGCCGAGCCAGCCGCGCAGTCGCCGCAAGATGCGACGAGAACCATGTTCGGGGGCCGGAAGAAAGCAAAACCTGCGGAATCCCCGTCGGCTTCGAGAGGTTCGGCCGGGAATGTGCTGGCCTTTCCCGAACCGAAGGGCAAGCGGCGGAAGCGGAATGTCCTGGTCGTGGCCGCCACGATGGTTGCGGTCGTGGCCGGACTGCTGGCCGCGGCGATCTTTTCCCCGGTCCTTGCCGTGGACACCATCTCAGTTTCCGGTACCCGCCTGCTGACGCCGGCCCAGGTGGAGACTGCGCTGGAACCACTGCACGGGAAGCCCCTGCCGCAAATCACGGACGAGGAGGTGGGCCGCCTCCTTGAACCGCTCGTCCAGGTTAAGTCCGTGTCCGCTGAGGCGCGCCCGCCGTCGGGCCTCGCGGTAGAGGTTCGCGAACGCGTTCCCGTGGCCCTGGTCAAGCAGGGGGAGCAGTACCAGCTGGTTGATGTCGAGGGCGTGCAGCTGGCAGCTACCGCCGATCCGTCGTCTGTCTCCCTACCGGTGATTGACGGCGGTGCCGGCACCATCGGCAAGGAGCTCTTCCGCGCCACCGCGGAGGTGTTGGGCGCCCTTCCGGCAGATGTGCTGGCCAGGCTGTCCAACGCGTCCGCACAGTCAGTGGATGCTGTGGAACTCAAGCTTGTGGACGGCCAGACCATCATCTGGGGCAACGCGGGGGAGAAGGAACTCAAGGCCAAAGTACTGGCCGCCCTCCTCAAGGTCCCGGCGGATCCCAAAAACCCGGTTAAGGTGTACGACGTGAGCGTGCCCCGTCACCCGGTGACCCGATAAGACGCTTTCTTTCGGCTATTAATCCGACACGCGGAGGCGGTTATTGAATGTGTGAACCAGAGGAAATACGGTCACAGACATGAGTTACTTGACATAACTATAACCTTCAACTCGAAGGTTAAGGTTGCAGGCACTAAGCTCTTCATCAGATTTCGCAATAAGACACGAACAAGGGACACGTAACGTGGCAGCTCCGCAGAATTACTTGGCCGTCATCAAAGTCGTCGGCATCGGCGGCGGTGGCGTGAACGCAGTCAACCGCATGATCGAGGTCGGCCTCCGAGGTGTTGAATTTATCGCCATCAACACTGACGCCCAGGCCCTGCTGATGAGCGATGCCGACGTTAAGCTGGACGTGGGACGGGAGCTCACCCGCGGCCTTGGCGCAGGCGCGAACCCCGAGGTGGGCAAGCAGGCTGCGGAGGACCACGCGGACGAGATCGAGGAAGTACTCCGCGGGGCAGACATGGTCTTCGTTACCGCTGGCGAAGGCGGTGGAACGGGTACCGGCGGCGCTCCCGTCGTCGCACGCATTGCGCGGTCCCTCGGTGCCCTGACCATCGGCGTCGTGACCCGCCCGTTCACGTTCGAAGGCCGCCGCCGTGCCGGTTCCGCTGAGGCAGGCATTGACGCCCTGCGCGACGAAGTGGACACCCTGATCGTCATTCCGAACGATCGCCTCCTGTCCATCAGCGACCGCAACGTCTCAGTCCTGGACGCCTTCCGCTCCGCTGACCAGGTGCTGCTCTCCGGTGTCCAGGGCATCACTGACCTCATCACCACTCCGGGCCTGATCAACCTCGACTTCGCGGACGTCAAGTCCGTGATGCAGGGCGCCGGTTCCGCCCTGATGGGCATCGGCTCTGCCCGGGGCGAGGACCGCGCCGTCAAGGCCGCCGAGCTTGCCATTGCCTCGCCCCTGCTGGAAGCCTCCATCGACGGCGCACACGGGGTGCTCCTCTCCATCCAGGGTGGTTCGGACCTCGGCCTGTTCGAGATCAATGAGGCCGCACGCCTCGTCCAGGAAGTGGCGCACCCGGAAGCCAACATCATCTTCGGTGCCGTCATCGACGACGCCCTCGGCGACGAAGCCCGCGTGACGGTCATCGCAGCCGGGTTCGACGACGTCAAGGCCACCTCGCCGTCCATGGACCAGTCCCAGCCCCAGGTTGCTCCACAGCGGCCGGCAGCCGTTGCCCCCGCACCCGCCCAGGCGCCGTCCGCCGGCAACCACTCGATGAATGTCCAGCCGGTGCACGCAGGCGTCGGCGCAGCGGGCCTCAGCAACTGGGGGCAGCAGCGCCCCTCCGCTGTGCCCGCCGACTCAGGCTTCGACGTCGACCTCCCCTCCGTGGTGGAGCCGGACCTCACCGGCAGCCACTCGGATGACCTGGATGTCCCCGATTTCCTGAAGTAGGCCCCGGCTTGTTCCACTGGCGTGCCGAAATCCGGCCCGGGGTGTCTGTCGCCTTCACTGACGCTGCCGCCGGAAACCTGGCGCTGCACGTAGGTGACGATCCCGCGGAGGTGGGCCGGCGCCGCGAGGACCTGGAGCGGACCTTGGGCGTCGCCCCGCACCGCCTGCGGTTCATGAACCAGGTCCACGGCACCACCGTGGCCGTCATCGCCCCGGAAAGCCCCGCACCCGAGGCCGACGCCATGGTTTCCCAGGGCCTTCCGCTGGCCGTTATGGTAGCCGACTGCATTCCCGTCCTGCTGGCAGGGGAGTCCCCGGAAGGGCCGGTCCTGGCCGCTGTCCACGCAGGCCGGCCAGGCCTGGCCAACGGCGTCATTCCAGCCGCGGTAGCGGGCATGGAATCACTCGGCGCGGCAGGCATCCGCGCTTGGCTGGGACCGTCAATTTGCGGGAACTGCTACGAGGTCCCGGCCGCGCTGCAGGCCGAGGTGGCTGCC
>NZ_JBNHFF010000310.1:0-3032 GCF_059089965.1 Arthrobacter sp. SPT-J7 | reverse complement strand
CCAGGGCCGTCTCCAGTCCCAGGATGCCGCCGCCCAGGACCACCACCCGCTTGCCGCCGTCCACCGCCCGGCGCAGCACCTCGGCATCACGGAGGTCGCGGAGCGCAGTAACCCCCGCAGGGAGGACCGGGGAGGTGGGGTCCGGGTTAATGCCGGTCAGGTTGGGAATCACCGGACGCGAACCGGTGGCGAAAACCAGGCGGTCGTAATGCGCCACGGCACCGTCGGACAGGAGGACCTGTTGCCTGGCACGGTCCACGCGGCGGACCCGCACGCCAAGCCGGACGTCCACGCCTTCTGCGGCCAGGGCGGCGGCGTCGGAAAGCGCCAAGGCGTCGGCGTTGGTCCGCCCCACGCCGAGGTCGGCAACCAGCACGCGGTTGTACGCGGCCTCCGCTTCCGCGCCCACCACTGTGAGGTCCAGGTGGCCGCTGCGGACGGCGGGCAGGAGCTCATCAACCAGCCGGGCAGCCACCGGCCCGAATCCCACGATGACAACTTGCTCGCTCATGAGGCCTCCATCGTTTGAAGCACGTTGGTTGAAACGGGTGTGGAAGCCGCACGGACCCACACCTTGTTGAACTTGAATTCCGGCATCCCGGAGATGGGATCCGTGGCGGCCTCGGTGAGGCGGTTGGCGCTCTCGAGCTCGGGGAAGTGGAACGGCAGGAAGACCGTGTCCGGGCGGATGGCCGTGCTGAGCTCAGCCCGGCACAGGACCTCGCCGCGCTCATTGGCCACCGAGACGAGCACACCTTCGGTGATGCCCAATCCCGCCGCTGCGGCCGGATGCAGCTGCAGCTTCGCTTCCGGCTGCGAGGCCAGCAGCTCTGACACCCGGCGGGTCTGCGCTCCTGACTGGTAGTGCTCCAGGAGGCGGCCGGTGATGAGGGTCATGGTTTTCGCGGCGGGATCAGGATTGACGGCGGGAGTACGACGACGGCGGGGCGTCACGGGGGTCATCACGGCTTTGCCGTCGGCGTGGGCGAACTTGTCCCTGAACAGCCGCGGGGTTCCCTTGCTGCCTGCCGGGTAGGGCCAGTAAGCCGCTTCGCCTCGGTCCAGCATGGCGTAGTCGATGCCGGAGTAGTCTGCGGGTCCGCCGGCTGAAGCGAGCCTGAGTTCCTCGAACACTGTTTCCGGGTCCTCGCTGTACGTGGACGGGGCATCGAGGGCTTCAGCCAGGCGCGCCATGATCCACAGCTCGCTGCGGGCTCCGGCCGGGGGAGTAAGGGCCGGGCGGCGCCGGAGGACCCGGCCTTCGAGGTTGGTCAGCGTGCCTTCCTCCTCCGCCCATTGCAGGACAGGAAGAATGAGGTCTGCCTCGGCCGCAGTCTCGGACATAAAGAAGTCGCAGACCACCAGGAAGTCCAGGCTGCGCAGCCCGTTGATGACCGCGTTGGCGTCGGGGGAGGCCACGGCGATGTTGGAGGCATGGACGAAAAGGCAACGGACGCCGTCGGGCTTTCCCAGTGATTGAAGCAACTGGACTGCCGGCAGGCCGGGCCCGGGAATCAGGTTTTCCGGGACGCCCCACACCTTGGCTATGTGCGCGCGGGCGGCGGGATCGGTGATCTTGCGGTAGCCGGGCAGCTGATCCGCCTTCTGGCCGTGCTCCCGGCCGCCCTGGCCGTTGCCTTGGCCGGTGAGGGTGCCGTAGCCGCTGCGGGCGGATCCGGGCAGGCCCAGCAGGAGGCTGAGGTTGATGGCCGCCGTGGCGGTATCGGTGCCGTCCACATGCTGCTCTACGCCACGGCCTGTGAGGATGTAGCTGCCGCCCTTGCGTGCGCCTTCGGCGAGCCTGCGCGCAGTCTCCCGGATGAGTTCCGCCGGGACGCCGGTGATGGACTGCACCCGTTCCGGCCAGAAAGAGTTCACGCTGCGGACCACGGCGCTGTAGCCTGAGGTACGTTCCGCAAGGTAGGTGCTGTCCACCAGGTTCTCGTGGATCACGACGTGGGAAATGCCCAGCAGGAGGGCGAGGTCGGTGCCCGGCAGGGGCTGGAGGTGGAGGCCGCCGCCGTCGGCCGTAAAGGCAGCCGTGGCTGAGCGGCGCGGATCCACCACGATCAGCCCGCCGGCGTCGCGCGTTCCCTTCAGGTGCTGGACGAAGGGCGGCATGGTTTCAGCCACGTTGGAACCCAGCATCAGGATAGTGCTGGCCGTATCCAGGGCTTCGAGCGGGAAAGGCAGGCCACGGTCGACGCCGAAGGCACGCATTCCGGCGGCCGCAGCCGAAGACATGCAGAAGCGCCCGTTGTAGTCGATGCGCGAAGTCCCCAGGGCGAGCCGGGCGAATTTGCCCAGCATGTAGGCCTTCTCGTTGGTAAGGCCTCCACCGCCGAAAACCCCCACTGAGTCCCGCCCGTGACGTGCGCGGGCATCCCTGACGGCAGAGGCGGCGAGGTGCAGGGCCTGGTCCCAGCTGATGGGACGGTGGACGCCGTCGGCGCCCTTCAGGAGGGGCTCGGTGATCCGGCCCGGGTGGTTCAACAGGGTGGCGGAGGTCCAGCCTTTGCGGCAGAGGCCGCCGCGGTTGGTGGGAAAGTCCCGGCCGCGCACCTCGAGGGGTGCCCCGAGCGGCGCCTGAAGTGGCGCCTGAACCGGCACCGCAAGGGCGGAATGCCCTGCTGCCTGTGGTGCTGACGCGGGGACTGGCCCCGGCTGGGAAGCAGGGACCAGTTCCGCAGGAGACGTGAGCGTCATGGCGCACTGCAGGGCACAGTATGGGCAGTGCGTGTCGGCGCTTTTGGTCATGTTAGACGTGTCCCATCGCATTTCGGTTGGCGTTGCGGATGTAGAAGGCCCAGCAGACAACCAGCATCAGGACGTAGGCCCCGACGAAACCGTAGAAGGCGGGTGTGTAGGATCCGCTGGCGGTGTTGGAGGCGTTCAGCACCTGCGGGATCACAAAGCCGCCGTAGGCGCCGATGGCGGAGATGAGGCCGAGGGCGGAGGACGCCAGGCGCTGGGTCTGCACGGTACTGGCCCCGGACCTGGCAGCCCGGCTGGAGGTGGCGAAGATGATGGGG
>NZ_JBNHFF010000309.1:0-3033 GCF_059089965.1 Arthrobacter sp. SPT-J7 | reverse complement strand
CGCGCCCGCTTGAGGGCCCGGTGGAGCTTGACGTTGGCTTCCTCCAGCTCCAGCACCTTGGCAACGCCGGCGAGGTTCAGGCCCTGGTCCAGCAGTTCCCCGATGCGCAGCAGTACCGCGATGTCCGCATCGCTGTATTGCCGCGTGCCGCCGGAAGTGCGCGACGGCGTCAGCAGGCCCCGCGTCTCATAAAGGCGGATGTTCTGCTGGCCGGTGCCGGCCAGCTTTGCCGCCACCGAGATGGCATACAAAGCCCGGCCCTTCGCGGGCACTGGCGCCCGTCCCGCTTCCCGCTCTGCCATCAGGTCTCCAAAAATTCTCGATGAGTCTTGCTTCAGTTTCCCACGAGTGCTATAAAAAATCTATATCCATGACCATAGATCATGGCAGTGGATATGGTACCGACCCAACATCTTAAGAAGCTGAAGGAGTGGGAAATGATGTTAATGCGCACGGACCCGTTCCGTGAGCTGGACCGGCTCACGCAGCAGGTCTTCGGAACCGCCGCCCGCCCGGCCGCCATGCCCATGGATGCCTGGCAGGAAGACGGTGAATTTGTGGTGGCCTTCGATCTTCCGGGCGTCAAGCTCGATTCGCTGGACCTGAACGTTGAGCGCAACGTCCTCACGGTCCGCGCGGAACGCCAGGACCCCACCCAGCCCAACGTGGAGCTGGTGGCATCCGAGCGTCCCCGCGGCGTCTTCAGCCGCCAGTTGATCCTGGGGGACACCCTGAACACGGACAACGTCAAGGCCAGCTACGACCAAGGTGTCCTGACGCTGCGGATCCCCGTGGCGGAAAAGGCCAAGCCGCGCAAAATCGAAGTCGAGACGCAGCAGGGCCAGATGCAACAGATCGGAACCTAGGCCTTGGTGGGCGGCGCAGGGGAAACCGCGGTTGCCCTGCGCCGCCCCCATTCGGAACTGCAGCTGTAACCTGAAGACTGCCATGAGCCAAACCCCGGATTACTACGCCACCCTGCATATCCCGCCCGACGCCACCCGGCAGCAGATCTCGCGCGCCTACCGTGCCCTGATGCGCAACCACCATCCGGACATGGAAGGCGGAAGGGGAGCGTCAGGGGTCCAGGAGGGTGTGCAGCGCGGGGCGCCGGGGACCGATGCTTCGGGAGGCACTCCACCCGAAGCGGAGCTGCTGCGGATCATGCAGGCTTTCGCCGTCCTGCGCGATCCTGCCCGGCGGGCAGCGTATGACCGCGTTAGGAAGGCAGAACCGGCAGCCCGAGCAGCGCCGGCGCCCCGCACCGGGACGGACATCCCGGTGCGTAAGGTCCGGCACCCGGCCGGTCCGCCTGGGAACACCATTCGAATCACCCCCGTTCACTGGGAAAGCGGCCCATGGGCCTAGCTGCCAGTGCACCTGTCATACCGTAGCTGGCCCGGGCGATCCCTCCCGGGCATCCCCTTCGAGAGGCGGAGAACTGCATGAGCGATTGGCGCCGCTACGATTCACACCTGATGCCTGCCTTCCACGAGCGCTTCGAACAGCGGTGGGGCCAGGGCACTGCTCCATTCCTGGATCCGGAAGCGCATGAGGAGCCCTTGCCACGTGCCCAGTGGATCAACCCCGCAACCGGTGCGGCGCTGGCCGTGGTGCCGGTATGGACGAACGACGAGAAGCAGCAAAGGTCCTTCGGCGTGTTCTACCTCCCGCCCGCGGGCGACATCTGGGTGCTGCGGCCCGGTTATACCGGCTACCTCGAACCCGCCGACGGCGAAACGGAGCATTTGGTCACGCTGCGGAACGATGCCTTCCGCAAGGCCGTGGCGCACGCGAAGGAGTTCCTGTTCGGCGACCAATAATTGGCGGGCGGCTCAGCAAAATTGCCGACGAACTTCCCCATTTTTACATCCATGCCCGGACCCTGGCAGCACGGTCACCAGCAGCAACGGAATCGTGCAAGGATATGTCCTGACCCCGCGTCGGTTGATCCACCGGCGCGGGTACCGTCCTGTCCGTAGTAAGGGTTGATTCAATGCACATTTCCGCCAGGGACCTCGCCGCACTCATCCCGCCGGGGTTCACGCTCGGCGTGGCCACCGCCGCCTTCCAGATCGAAGGTGCGCTGGATGAGGACGGCCGCGGACCTGCAGGCTGGGACGTGTTTTCCCGCAAGCCCGGTGCCATCGTAGAGGACCACAGCCCGGCCGTGGCATGCGACCACTACCACCGCATGCCCCAGGACGTGGCACTCATGAGGCAGCTGGGTGTGGACTCGTACCGGTTCTCGTTCGCCTGGCCCCGCATCCAACCCACGGGAAGCGGCCCGGCAAACCCCGCCGGCCTGGCCTTTTACGACCGCCTGCTGGACGAACTCCTTGCCAACGGAATCTCACCCATGGCCACGATCTACCACTGGGACACGCCCCTGGCCCTGGATGAGGCCGGCGGCTGGATGAACCGCGACACCGCCTACCGCCTGGGGGAGTATGCCGCCATCCTCGCCGGGAAGTTCGGCGACAGGGTGGCCCGGTGGGTGACCATCAACGAGCCCGCCACCGTGAGCACCAACGGGTACTCGCTCGGCCTGCACTCGCCGGGCAAGGAGCTTGTCCTGAACGCCTTCCCCACAGTCCATCACCAACTGCTGGGCCATGGCCTGGCCGTGCAGGCCCTGCGTGCCGCGAACGTCCCGGGCGAAATCGGCATGACCAACGTGTACTCGCCCATGGTCCCGAATTCCATTAACCCGCTGGACCGGATCAGCGCCAACCTGATGGACCTGGCCCAGAACCGTCTTTATGCGGATCCCGTGCTGACCGGAAAATATCCGGACCTGATCCGGGCGGCAAAGTTCTTCAGCTCCTTCGAGCATCCTGCGGAGGACATGGAGCTCATTTCCCAGCCGCTCGATTTTTACGGGCTCAACTACTACATGCCCACCAAGGTGGCAGTCGGGCCCGGCGCCGGCGCGGTGCCGGCGAGCATGGCCGAAGCCATGGGCAGCGACCTCAGCGCGGCGGGCAGCGGCGGAACCCCCTTCCACGTGGAAACCTGGCCGGAGGCAGACAT
>NZ_JBNHFF010000308.1:0-3075 GCF_059089965.1 Arthrobacter sp. SPT-J7 | reverse complement strand
GTTTACCGACTTCGTGGATGCCCGTGTGGGCGGTTCCGGAATCCTCCGTGAATTCGGCCGCAAGGTCTTCCCGGACCACTGGTCCTTCATGTTTGGCGAAGTGGCGCTGTACTCTTTCGTCATCCTGCTGCTCTCCGGCACGTTCCTGACGTTCTTCTTTGATCCGTCCATGGCGGAGACGCACTACGACGGCTCGTACGTCCCCCTCAAGGGGGTCGAGATGTCGGTGGCGTACAACTCGTCGCTGGATATCTCCTTCGACGTCCGTGGCGGGCTCTTCATGCGCCAGGTCCACCACTGGGCAGCACTGCTGTTCGTGGCCTCCATCGCCGTGCACATGCTGAGGGTCTTCTTTACCGGAGCTTTCCGCAAGCCCCGCGAAATGAACTGGGTTGTCGGCGGCGTCCTCCTGATCCTGGCCATGGCGGCTGGCTTCACCGGCTACTCGCTCCCCGACGACCTGCTCTCAGGCAACGGGCTGCGCATCATCGACGGCGTGATCAAGTCCATCCCGATTGTTGGCACGTACATCTCGTTCTTCCTCTTCGGCGGAGAATTCCCGGGCACTGCCATCATCGGACGCCTGTACATGCTGCACATCCTGCTCGTACCGGCACTGATCCTGCTGATGATCGTCCTGCACCTCTTTATGGTGGTCGTGCACAAGCACACCCAGTACCCCGGTCCGGGCCGCAACGACAACAACGTTGTGGGTTACCCGCTGGGTCCTGTCTACGCAGCCAAGGCCGGTGGATTCTTCTTCATCGTCTTCGGCGTCCTGGCCCTCATGGCCGGGTTCTTCACCATCAACCCGATTTGGAACTACGGTCCTTACGACCCGTCGCCCGTGTCGGCCGGTACCCAGCCCGACTGGTACATCGGATTTGTTGACGGCGCGCTGCGCCTGATGCCCGGTACCTTGGGAGACTGGCAGGTAGAGCAGGTCTGGTTCGGTTACGTGTTCAGCTTCAACGTCCTGCTCCCGGCCCTTGTACCCGCGGGCATTCTGTTCACGGTGATGTTTATGTACCCGTGGATAGAGCGGTGGATCACCAAGGACGACCGGGAGCACCACGTACTGGACCGTCCCCGCAACGCCCCGACCCGCACCGCGATCGGCATGGCAGGTTTCGTCTGGTACTGCGTGATGTGGGCAGCTGCAGGTTCCGACCTCATCGCAACGCACTTCGGCGTCTCCCTCAACGACGTCACCTACTGGTTGCGCACCCTGTTCATCATCGGCCCGATCATTGCGTTCATCGTCACCAAGCGTGTGGCCCTGGCCCTTCAGCGGAAGGACCGCGAGATCGCCCTCCATGGACGCGAGACCGGACGTATCGTCCGCCTCCCGCATGGTGAGTTCATCGAGGTGCACGCACCGCTGGACGAGTACAAGCGCTACAGGCTCGTGGGCTTTGAGTCACCTGAGGTTCTGCCGGCAGTACCGAACGAGCACGGCGTCGTGACCCGCAAGGAGAAGCGCCGCGCCTTCCTCTCCAAGTGGTTCTTCGAGGACCGTGTGGCTCCCGCTACTCCTGCCGAACTTGAAGCAGCGCACGGCCACGGCCATGCGGCAGTTGAAGCACCCGAGGAAGCGAAGAGCCTGAGCCACTAAGCAGGCAGTTCCATTCCAAACACGTAAGGCCCGGTCTACAAGGACCGGGCCTTTTGTGTGTCCACTCCCCGTCGCCAGGGGGCTGTTGCAGCGCACCACCAGGGCGGGCGACCGGACAAGACCCGCCGTCCTAGTGGTTGCGGGATCGCCGCGCGCCGGGGCGTTGCAGCGGGACCCAGAGCTTGTAGCGGTCCGCGCGGTAATAGGAGACGGAATAGTCCACCATGGTGCGGGAAACAAAGGCGTGGCGCTGGATCTTGAGTAACGGCGAGCCGACTTCGACGTTGAGCAACCGGGCAGTGGACGGCGATGCCGCGGTCGCCTCAATCATGTCCTCACCCCACTCCATAACGAGGCCGAACTGTTCGCTGAGCACGTTGTACAGCGAGGTAGGCGGCTCTCCATCCAAAAGGCCGGGCACACGGTGGGCTGGAATGAAGTTCTCATCCACGCTCATGGGCTCCCCGTCCGCCAACAGGAGGCGCCGAAAGCGGACCAGCGGCGTTCCCTCGTCCAGCTGAAGCTCCCGGGCCAGGAAGGCGCTGGCACCGATTTGTTCGAAGCTCAGTACTTTGGCCGCGGGAACCATGCCGCGGCGCTGCATCTCCTCGCTATACGAGGTCAGCTTCACCTGTAGGTCCAGCTTGGGCCTGCGCACGAAGGTTCCGAGCCCCACTACGCGCTCGATGACTTCTTCACCTACCAGCGCGTCAATCGCCTGCCGCACGGTCATCCTCGCCAACCCAAAGCGCTCCGCCAGGTCACGTTCGGAGGGCAGCGCGGAACCCGGCCGGCACGACTCGGCAATGTAGGTACGGAGTATCTCGCGCAGCTGGACATAGATCGCAGTCCCGCTAGTCCGGTCGATGTCGCCGGCTATCGCCGCTGCGCTAGATGCCACGATGGGTCTCCCCTGGGTTTGCGTTCACCTAGCCATTTTAGGGCAGGTCTAGACCACCCATCGCCGCAAGCCGGCGGCATTTAGCACGACGGGTACACGGGCCGCTATATTTGGACAGGAAAAATTTCACCATTCGACGGATGGGGCCGTCATGAACAAGGAGTCCCGTTGCCAACACAGAAGGCCGTGGTCACGGCCCCGATCGGACTGCACGCGCGTCCGGCCGCTGTATTCGTCAGGGCGGTAACTGAAACAGGGCTTCCGGTGACCATCACCAAGGCCGGCATCAGGAGCGTGGATGCCCGGTCCCTTCTTCAAGTCATGACAGCAGACTTTCCCTACGGCTGCGAGGTGGAACTGGGCATCGAGGATTCGGCCCTGAACGGTGTCCTGACCCGCGAGAAGGCCGAGGACGCCCTCCGGACCCTGGGCGAACTGCTGGGAGACGCAAGGCTCGGAATAAGGCGTTACAAAGGCAACCCGCGCGAAGTGGCCCGGCCACGCCAGCCCGGCCGGCCACAAGGAACAACGACGGCGGGCCCCACCAAAAGGTGGGGCC
>NZ_JBNHFF010000307.1:0-3110 GCF_059089965.1 Arthrobacter sp. SPT-J7 | reverse complement strand
AACTAAATCGACGAGTTATGGCTGGGGTACTTCGACCTCTGAGGTAGTGCGAAGCAACGCACCAGGCCCTGTGGCACTGGTACGGGACCCGCAGGGACGCCACACGGATGCCGGACTGGACCCAAAGTGATCGGATCCAGCCCGGCCTCAGTTGTGACTGCCCGGTCTTAGCTCAAGTCGATGTCCAGCGCCTGGAAGTTGTCCGCGGAGTGGCGGCCGACCAGCAGGCGGAACTTGCCCTGCTCGAATTTCCAGCCGCCGTCGTAATGGCCAAAGGATCGTGCCGGTATCCGCACTTCGACGCTTTCCGTACCGCCGGGGGCAAGGTGCGTTCCGCCGTAGCCGGCCAGCCAGCGGACCGGACGCTCCACTGCGGAGCCAGTGCGTTCCAGATACACCTGCACTGTTTCGCGTCCGATGCGGCTTCCGGTGTTGCGGACCGGAACATGCACCACGACGTCCTGTCCAACGTTTACAGACTGGGGGGCGTGGGCTGTTCCCAGTTCGAACGTGGTGTAACCCATGCCGAAGCCGAACGGCAGCGCAGGGGTCGCGCCTCCTTCTGCTTCCTGCCTGAGCCAGGCCCGGTAGCCGACGTGGATGCCTTCGGAGTAGATCACCTTCCCGTCTACCGGGGTGGTGTTCAGTACAGGAACGTCCTCCAGTGCAGCGGGCCAGGTGGTGGGCAGCCGGCCGCCGGGTTCCTCAGCACCCAGGAGGATGTCCGCGATGGCCCGGCCGAATTCCTGGCCGCCGAACCAGCCGAGCAGGACAGCGCCCACCTTGTCCAGCCACGGCATCAGGACCGGTGAGCCGGAGTTCACCACGACGACGGTGCGCGGGTTGACCGCGGCAACAGCCTCGACGAGCTGGTTTTGCAGGCCGGGGAGATCAAGGTCTTTGCGGTCAAAGCCCTCGGATTCGATCGCAGCGCTGGTTCCCACCACGACGATGGCCACATCGGCGGCTTTGGCCGCTTCCACTGCCGCGGCAATGTCAGCCTGGGGGTCTTCTACGACGGTTTCCTCACCCAGGAGGATGGCGGTAAACGGGATGACTTGGTCCTTGGGCAGCTTGTAGACGGCCTCGATCCGTACTGTTTCGGCTGCAGCAGTTTCCACGGGGTGGACGGTCTTGGGCGGGTCGAAGAGGGCAGCGCCGAGCACGTCGGTGTCATCCTCGATCTCGCCGTTGAACACTTCTTCGCCCTGCAGTGACAGGCGGATGTGGCCCACCGTGCCCACGCCCAGGTGGTGGATGCCCGCTGTGGGGGCGGTCCAGTGGGCTTCCATGCGGATAGCGGCAGCGCCCTCGGGAATACCGACGCCGAACCAGATCAGGTGGGACGCGAGCCGGTCCTCACCTGAAATTTCCGACCCGTCCCCGGACAGGAAGGTCACCCGCATTCCCGGAACGCCGGAGACGGGGTTGTGCAGCGAGGTGCGCGGGAAGGCCTGCAGGCCTTCGGCCACCTTGGCTCCGCGGGCGTAGCTGATGCTGACGTCTTCCGGCAGCGCTTCACGCAGGCCCTCCAAAGGAGAGACGGTGTATTTGGGCATGACGGTAGCGCTGCCGCCGCCCTGTGTGCGTGCCTCTTCGGCGTTGTGGCCGCTCACCGCAACACGGCTTAATGCTGCCGGGCTCAGCGGCAGGAGTCCGTCCTTGTTGCGGACCAGTACCGCGCCGCGGACCGCTACTTCACGGGCTACGGCGGCGGCGTCGAGGGCTGTCGGGAGTTCCGTCACAGCAGGGGTGACGCCTTCGAGGGATCCGACGCGGGCAGCGAGGCGGAGGATGCGGATGACTTTTTCCAGGATGGCGGCCCTGCTGACGTGCCCGTCTTCAACGGCTGCGAGCAGTTTAGATCCCCAGTGGCCTACCGGGCCCGGCATTTCCAGGTCCTGGTGTGCGTTGGCAGCTTCAACGGAGCGGACGCCGGTCCAGTCGGAGACAACGACACCGTCAAAGCCCCATTCGGTGGACAGCGGGGTCTTAAGGAGTTCGTTTTCGCTGGCCGTGGTGCCGTTAATGGAGTTGTAGGAGCTCATCACCAGCCAGGCGCGCGCCTCCGTGATGGCGTCTTCAAAGGCCGCGAGGTAGAGCTCGCGCAGCGGGCGCTCGTCCACGACTGAGTCGGCGGTGAAACGGTCCGTTTCGGCCTCGTTGGCCAGGTAGTGCTTCGGTGTTGCCCCGACGCCCATGGATTGCACGCCTGCTACGTAGCCGGCGGCCAGGGTTGCGGTGAGGCGGGGGTCTTCGCTCATGCACTCGAAGTGCCGGCCGCCCAGCGGGGAGCGGTGCAGGTTGATGGTGGGGCCAAGTACGGCGTGCACGCCCTTGCGGCGTGCTTCCTGGCCGAGGACCTGGCCGTAGCGGTGTGCTGTTTCCACGCTCCATGTCGCGGACAGGGCGGAGGATGACGGCAGCGAAACGGAGTCGTGCCGCTCGTCGAAGTCCTCACCCCGGACACCGGACGGGCCGTCGGAGAGGACCACGCGTGAAAGGCCGATGGAGGGCAGCGCGTGAGTGGCCCATACGTCCGCACCGGTCAGCAGCTGGATCTGCTGCTCAAGGGAAAGGTTTTCCGCGAGTTCCTGGATGCGTGCTTCGGCGTCGGGGGAACCGGCTGCCGGAGCCGTCACGGCCGGGGAAAGGGTGGGGTTCATTTACTTGACTCCTTTGATTCGGGTGACGAGGACGGCGCCGATGATGCCGACGACGGCCCCGCTAATGAAGAGGGCGGGGTAACCGCCGAGCGTGATGACAGGGAGCGCGAGGGCGGGCACCAGGGACTGGGGCAGTGCCTGGGCTATGTTGAAGACGCCGAAGGTCTTGGCGTTTTCGCTCTGGTCCTTGGGCAGGAGGTCGGTGATGAGGGCGACGTCAACGGCTCCGAAGCAGCCCAGCCCGATACCGGCGACTGCCTGACCTACCAGGACCTGGTCGGTGGTGGTGCTCGTGGCGATGATGATAAGGCCGGCCATCATGATGATCGCGGACGCAATGACCATGCCCTTGCGCTTGCCGATCCTGTCGCTGATCCAGCCGCCCGCGAGGCTACTGATCACGGTGCCCGCGGCGCTGACCAGGGTGGCCTGGAAAACCAGCCC
>NZ_JBNHFF010000306.1:0-3142 GCF_059089965.1 Arthrobacter sp. SPT-J7 | reverse complement strand
GGCGCACCCCCGGGGTGATGCCTCGCGTTTACTCAGCCCCCGCAGCACTGGACGTTTCCGCCGGCCCGGCCGATCCGGCGTCGTACTCCTCCAGCGGGACTGTGCCCTGTTGCCAGGCCTTCAAAACCGGCTCGATAATCCGCCAGCAGTCTTCTGCCGTATCGCCCCGGACGGAGAGCAGCGGATCGCCGGTGAGAACGCCCTCCAGCACCTCACCGTAGGGCAGGAGTTCGGATGCGCTCAGTTCTGCTTCCAGGGTGACCCGGCTGAGGCTGAGGATCTCGCCGGGCCCGTTCACATCCACGTCGAATTCGAGGGTGTCCGGCCCGAAACCGATCCTGAGCTGGTTCGGCGAATCCACGCCCGTGAATCCCTTGGGAAGGTGGGGGACCGGCCTGAACGTCACCAGGGCCTCCTTGCGCTTCTCGCCCATGGCTTTCCCGGAACGCAGGATGAACGGAACACCCTTCCAGCGCCAGTTATCAACCGCCACCTGGATCTGCGCCAGGGTTTCAGTTCCCCGTGACGAGTCCACGCCGTCCTCCTTCGCGTAGTCCGGCACTTCCTTCCCGGCCACGGTCCCGGACGTGTATCGCGCCCTGCGGGTGGAAGCTGCGTAGGGAGCGCGCACGCTGCTCGCCCGCAGGACCGTGGAAACGGCGTCGCGCAGGTCCCGTTCGCTGATGCTCGACGGCGGCTCCATCGCCATCAGGGCCATGATCTGGAGCAGGTGGCTTTGGATCATGTCCCGGAGCGCACCCGCGCCGTCGTAGTAGCGGGCCCGGCCCTCGAGCGCGAGGTCCTCGTCGAAGATGATCTCCACCTTTTCCACGTGCTCACGGTTCCAGACGGGCTCCAGGAAGTTGTTGGCGAAGCGCAGGCCCAGGATGTTCAGCACTGTGGCTTTGCCGAGGAAGTGGTCCACTCTGTGGATATGGTCCTCCGGTACCAGGCGCACCAGGGTCTGGTTGAGTGAGCGGGCGGACTCCTCACCGGAACCGAAGGGCTTTTCCATTACCAGCCTCGTGCCGGGCGGTACCTGCTCCGGCCGGAGGGCTTCACAGGCCAGCTGGCTGATCCGCGGCGGCAGGGCAAAGTAGACGGCCGTGGGCCCCTCAAGGGCGACCAGCAGCGACGCAAGCGCACCGCTGGCCGTGACATCCAGCTGGTGGTAGACGGTTTCCTTTTCCAGGTTCTCCAATGCCCGCAGGCCTTCCGGGGAAGCTGACTTCGCGGAGGTCGCGAAGGACGTACGGACCCTGCCCCGCCATTGTTCCGGGGTCCAGGGATCGGAGCCTGCCCCGACGAGCCGGAGCCCTGCCGCGCGCCCTGTGGCCACAAGCCGCGCCAGGCCTGGCAGGAGCAGCCGCCCGGTAAGGTCGCCGGAAGCACCGAGGATGAGCAGGGTTTTCACTGTTGTTTGGCTCGTCATTTTGCCAGCATGCCACCTTGCGGGCCCGACTTGGTACCCTAGATAGTCGAGTCCCGATCATCCACTGAAAGAAGTGCACGGCGCGTGTTCAATTCACTCTCTGACCGGTTGACAGCAACCTTCAAGAATCTCCGCGGCAAAGGCCGCCTCACGGAGGCGGACGTTGACGCCACAGTCCGGGAGATCCGCCGCGCCCTCCTGGACGCGGACGTTGCCGTTCCCGTTGTCCGTGAATTCACCGGCCGGGTGCGCGAACGCGCGCTGGGTGCCGAAGTTTCCGGGGCCCTGAATCCAAGCCAGCAGATCGTCAAGATCGTTAACGAGGAACTGGTGGAGATCCTCGGCGGCGAGACCCGCCGGATCCGCCTGGCCAAGAACGGGCCCACGATCATCATGCTGGCCGGCCTCCAGGGCGCCGGTAAGACCACCCTCGCCGGCAAGCTGTCCAGATGGCTGAAGGCCCAGGGCCACAGCCCCATGCTGGTGGCCTGCGACCTGCAGCGCCCCAACGCCGTCACCCAGCTGCAGGTGGTTGGCCAGCGCGCCAAGGTGCCGGTGTTCGCGCCGCACCCCGGTGCCACCTCCACCGAGCTTGAGCACCCGGCCGGGGACCCTGTAGAGGTTGCCCGCGCCGGTGTTGAGGAAGCCCGCCAGAAACTCCACGACGTTGTCATCGTGGACACTGCCGGCCGGCTCGGCGTTGATGCCGACATGATGGAGCAGGCACGGCAGATCCGCCGGGCCATCGTGCCGAACGAAGTGCTGTTCGTCCTGGACGCCATGATCGGCCAGGACGCCGTCAACACGGCGCACGCCTTCGATGAGGGCGTCAACTTCACCGGCATTGTCCTGTCGAAGCTCGACGGCGATGCCCGCGGCGGCGCCGCCCTTTCCGTTGCGTCCGTCACCGGCAAGCCGGTGATGTTCGCCTCCACTGGTGAGGGCCTGGACGACTTCGAGCTCTTCCACCCCGACCGGATGGCGTCCCGCATCCTGGACATGGGCGATGTCCTCACGCTCATTGAGCAGGCCGAAAAGTCCTGGGACAAGGATGAAGCTGCCCGGATGGCGAAGAAGTTCGCCGACCAGGAAGACTTCACCCTGGACGATTTCCTGGCGCAGATGCAGCAGATCCGCAACATGGGCTCCATGAAGAAGATGCTCATGATGATGCCGGGTGCGCAGAACATCCGCCAGCAGCTTGAGCAGTTTGACGAGCGCGAGATCGACCGCGTGGAAGCAATTGTCCGCTCCATGACGCCGCATGAGCGCGTGGCTCCCAAGATCATCAACGGTTCCCGCCGCGCCCGCATCGCCCGCGGTTCCGGCGTGCACGTCTCCGAGGTCAACGGCCTCCTGGAGCGTTTCGCGCAGGCCCAGAAGATGATGAAGAAGATGGCACAGGGCGGCATGCCTGGCATGCCCGGCATGCCTGGCATGCCAGGTGCGGGCGGCGGCGCGCGGAAGAACGCCAAGAACGCCCCCAAGAAAAAGGCCAAG
Organism: Arthrobacter sp. SPT-J7; assembly: GCF_059089965.1. Classification (NCBI taxonomy): domain Bacteria; kingdom Bacillati; phylum Actinomycetota; class Actinomycetes; order Micrococcales; family Micrococcaceae; genus Arthrobacter; species Arthrobacter sp. SPT-J7. The sequence goes on along the minus strand of NZ_JBNHFF010000306.1, from coordinate 210 downwards.
TCAGGTAACCCCGCCAAGGCCGCCCAGGAGCGCAAGGAGGCCGAGGCCCGCCGTGCGAATGCCGCCAAGGCATTGCCCACCGGGGCTGCCTTTGGCCAGCAGTCGGGTGACTTTGATCCCTCGCAGCTGAACCTGCCCAAGGGTTTCGACAAGTTCCTCGGCCAGTAACCACATCTGCAGCCGAGTAGCGCCAAGTGTTGTTTTGAGCGG
>NZ_JBNHFF010000305.1:0-3163 GCF_059089965.1 Arthrobacter sp. SPT-J7 | reverse complement strand
GGTGTCCCGTGCTCCTCGTCGTCGAGTGGCGATCAATGAACCCGCCCAGCCGGAACAGCCGTGCGGTGATTCCTCTGATATCGATCATAGTCGCGGCACCGGGTTCCGGCTGCGGGATGACGCGGCTGCGCAATGTAGTCCGAAGGCAGGACGGCAGCGGTATGCCGCGCTGGCGGACCGAGTGTGAGTTGCGCACCGGCATGGGCGACTATAGAGGGGTGAATGAAATGCAGGAAAAGACCAGCCCTTCCCCCGAACCAGCAGGATCCGGAAGCAACCGCGGATCCAGCGCGGCCGGAGGTCAGGACCCGGTTAAGCCTGTCATTCCGGCGGCGGCGGCCAAGCGGGCGAACGCCTCAGTGATCGGCATGATCATAGCCCTCGTGGTGAGCATCGCCGCGTTCCTGCCGATCGTCCTGATGAACCCCTCCCCCAAGAGCGACGGCTACCGCCCCAATATTGATGTCAGCGCCGCCGCCCGGAATGCAACGGACGTGGCAGGATTCACGCCGGTAGCGCCGGACACCGGCGACTCCTTCCGGCCCAACTACGCCAGATGGGAAGGGGGCACGGGAAGCGGTGTGCCTGCATGGGAGGTCGGCTATATAACGCCGAAGGAGTCCTTCATTGGACTGTTCCAGACGCGTATGGCCAATCCCACCTGGCTCCTTCAGCAAATGAAAAATGCCCCGGTGACGGGGTCCCGCAGCGCGGGCGGCCAGGAATGGGAGCTCCGCGATACCGGCAAGGGTGAGAAGTCGATGGTGCTGGAGTACCGCGGAACCACCGTCATCCTCACCGGCGCCGCCCCTCTGGACGAGTTCGCCAGCCTGGCAGACGCCGTCGTGAAATCCTTGGACGGCAATCCTGCCGTCACAGTTTCACCTGCGGCCACCCCTGCACCGTAAAGTAGGCGCGTGACTACCTATCTGACTCCTGCCCTCGCCTGGCGCCGGATGCGCGAAGGCAACGAACGCTTTGTCGCCGGCGAATCCTCCCATCCGAACCAGGACTCTTCACGCAGGTCCTCACTGGTGGAGAACCAGCACCCTTTTGCCGTGATCTTCGGCTGCTCGGATTCACGGCTCGCGGCGGAGATCATTTTCGACGTCGGGCTGGGAGACGTTTTTGTGGTGCGGACCGCCGGCCAGGTCATTGACGACGCCGTCCTCGGTTCGCTGGAGTACAGCGTCAGCGTCCTCGGTGTTCCGCTGATCGCCATCCTTGGTCACGACAGCTGCGGGGCCGTCAGCGCCACCAAGGCCGCGGTGGACACGGGCGAGATGCCGCCGGGCTTCATCCGCGACCTGGTGGAGCGCATCACCCCGTCGGTGCTGACTTCAATTCGCCAGGACAAGCACGAGGTCAACGACATGGTGGTGGAGCACGTCAAGCAGACCTCCCAGCGGCTGGCGGACAGCTCGCGTGTGATTTCGGACGCAATTGAAAGCGGACGCACCGCCGTCATCGGTCTCTCGTACAGCCTGGCGGAGGGCCGCGCCAACGTCGTTTCCGGGATCGGCGAGCTCTAGGGCGAGCGCCAAAAACCACCCGTAGCATGCTCTTCACGGTTTTCGGTGGGATGCCGGATCGCCCTAAGCTAGCCCCATGACTTCCACTGAAGAGTTCCGCATTGAACATGACACGATGGGCGAAGTCCGCGTCCCCGTGAACGCACTGTACCGCGCGCAGACGCAGCGGGCAGTGGAGAACTTCCCTATTTCCGGCAAGACCCTGGAACGGGCGCACATTGAAGCGCTGGCCCGGGTCAAGAAGGCTGCCGCCCAGGCCAACGCTGAACTGGGCGTGCTCGATGGCGAGCTTGCCAAGGCCATCGCAGACGCCGCTGATGAGGTGGCCGCCGGAAAGTACGATGGCGACTTCCCCATTGATGTCTTCCAGACCGGCTCCGGCACCTCCTCGAACATGAACACCAACGAGGTCATCGCGGAGCTTGCCACCCGTGCCCTGAAGGCCGCCGGCAGCGACAAGGTGGTCCACCCGAACGACCACGTCAACGCCTCGCAGTCCTCAAACGACGTCTTCCCCACGTCGGTGCACGTCGCCGCGACGTCCGCCCTGATCAACGACCTCATCCCTGCCCTCGGCTACCTGGCCGAGTCCCTGGAGCGCAAGGCCGCGGAGTTCAGGGACGTGGTCAAGTCCGGCCGCACCCACCTCATGGATGCCACGCCCGTGACGCTTGGCCAGGAGTTCGGCGGCTACGCGGCCCAGGTCCGGTTCGGCATCGAGCGCATCAATGCTTCCCTCCCCCGCGTCGCCGAGGTTCCCCTGGGCGGCACCGCTGTTGGAACCGGCATCAACACTCCGGCGGGTTTCCCGGAGCGGGTTATCGAACTGCTGGCCACGGACACCGGGCTGCCCCTGACCGAGGCCCGCAACCACTTCGAGGCGCAGGCCAACCGCGACGGCCTCATCGAGGCGTCCAGCCAGCTGCGCAACATCGCCATCTCGTTCATGAAGATCAATAACGACCTTCGCTGGATGGGCTCCGGCCCCAACACCGGCCTGGGCGAAATCGCCATTCCGGACCTGCAGCCGGGCTCTTCGATCATGCCCGGCAAGGTCAACCCGGTCATCTGCGAGGCGTCCATCATGGTGGCCGCGCAGGTTATCGGCAACGACACCGCCATCGCCTGGTCCGGAACCAACGGCGCCTTTGAACTGAACGTGGGCATCCCTGTCATGGCCGCCAACTTGCTGGAATCGGTCCGCCTGCTGGCCAACACCAGCCGCGTGATGGCGGACAAGATGATCGACGGCATCACCGCCAACGTGGAGCGCGCCCGGTTCCTGGCCGAGGCCTCGCCGTCCATCGTGACCCCGCTGAACAAGTACATCGGCTACGAAAACGCGGCCAAGATCGCTAAGAAGGCAGTTGCCGAAGGCCTGACCATCCGCGAGACGGTAGTGGCCATGGGCTTCCTGGAGCGCGGCGAACTCACCGAGGAGCAGCTGGACACCGCCCTGGACGTGATGTCCATGACGCGCCCGCCGCACAAGGCCTGAGTCCCCATCCCTCCTTCGCCCGCTCAGCCAGGGAACCCTCCCCGCTACCTCCCCAATCCCGCAAGCTCGACAGCGTCCCCCCGGTAGCGGGGCCCCTTGTCGACGACCGGCCGCTCACCTTCCCCGCGAAGGT
>NZ_JBNHFF010000304.1:0-3189 GCF_059089965.1 Arthrobacter sp. SPT-J7 | reverse complement strand
GAACATTCCCTTGTCCTGGTAGTCGTTGAATACGAAGATCTCGCCCGTGTTCCCCTTCCCTTGGGACATCACAAAGAAGCCGACACCGATCACGATGCACAGTGCGATCATCTCCACCAGGGTGAGCACGACGTTGAACTTGACGCTCTCCCCTACCCCGCGGAGGTTGATGGCGGCGAGGAGCAGCATAAAGCCCATGGCAACTGCGGTGATGGCACCCTGCCCGGGAAGGCCCATCCATCCGTTGATCTCGAACCCGCCGAACAGGTTTTGGGCCAGGACGTTGGCGGAGGTGGAGGCGCTGGTGATGCCTGAACAGACCACGGCGAAGGCCACCAGAAAGGTGACGAAGTGGATTCCGAATGCCTTGTGCGTATAAAGGGCGGCACCGGCGGCCTGGGGATACTGCGTGACCAGCTCCAGGTAGGAAAAGGCTGTCAGGGTGGCCACCACGAAGGCCAGCAGGAACGGCAGCCACACGATGCCGCCCACTGTTCCTGCCATGGTTCCCGTAACTGCGTATACGCCTGCGCCGAGGATGTCGCCCACAATGAAGAGCAGGAGGAGCTTGGGGCCAAGGACCCGTTTGAGTTCGGGTTCCTTTCCTTCAGGAGTAGCGTCGGACACTTCTTCGAAAGTTTTGCTCATTGTCGGCCTCCACAACACGTGGGCGGGTGGGCCCGGGGTGCATACCGGATAATTCACTCTCTACCTCATGGTTGGGTTTGGCAATGATAGCCCCGGCCCTCTCCGCCCGTCAGGATGTGGTTTTGCTGCCACCGCCGCCGCTTGGGAAAGGCGATCCGTTGCAGGTCGTGCGCGGTGATGACCTTTGCCCCGGCGGCACGGGCGCCGGCCTGCGCACCCAACCCGCTGACGTCGTCGTATCTTGCCGAAAAGTGCGTCAGGACCAGGGTCCCGACATTGCCGCCGCCGGCCAACGCTCCAGCCTGCCCGGCCGTGAGGTGGCGGTACTGGTCGGCGAGCGCGGCGTCCTCGTCGCTGAAGGTGGACTCCGCGATGAGGAGGTCGACGCCGTCTGCCAAGTCCTCCGCACCCGTACAGAGGGCGGTGTCCATAACGAAGGCGAAGCGCTGGCCAGGCCGGGGAACGCTGACGTCGTCAACATGGACGCCGGCCAGGGTGACTTCACGCTGGAGGCGTCCGACGTCAGTCCCCGTGATCCCTGCTGCGGCAAGGCGTTCGGGGAGCAGGGTGCGTCCATCCGGTTCAACCAGCCTGTAGCCGTAGGTCTCAACGCGGTGCTTTAGCGGCCGGACCTCGAGGCCTTCTGCCACGGTCCCGCTCCCGCCGTGCGGGTGAAGCAGCAGGTCTATCCCGGGCGAGCTGACGGACACCAGGGCACGGACCACGTCCTCGCCGGAGGCCGGGTAGTGCAGATGCACGGGGTGGGCCACACCGTCCAGCGCCATGCGGGACAGCACGCCGGGCAGGCCGAAACAGTGGTCACCGTGGACGTGGGTGATGCAGATGCGCGTGATCTGTGTTGCGGAGACGCCTGCATGGATCATCTGGCGCTGGGTTCCCTCGCCGGGGTCGAAGAGCAGCCCCTGGCCGTCCCAGCGAAGCAGGTAGCCGTTGTGGTTGCGGGTCCGGGTGGGGACCTGGGAGGCGGTGCCCAAGACGACGAGTTCTCGCATCGTTACAGCGGACCAAAAAGCAGGTTCCGGAATGATCCGGGACCTGCTTAGTGGTTCAGTGTGAAGGGTCAGCGCCGCTTGAGCATGCCCATGATTTTGCTGGCCATGCCACCGGAGCCCGGCCGGCCGCCCATGGCTCCTGTGGTGTTGGGCGTCCGCCCTGTGGCGTTCATTCCGGTGCCGCGGACTGTTCCGCCGGTGCCGGACCTGCCTGCGAATCGTCCAGCGGCATTCCTGATCATGCTTCCCAAGTTCATGTGAAACTCCTTCAGTCTTGATCCTGCCAACCGATATTCATCAGCCTGCTTATAATTTTAGCGTAGTTTCGATTTCCGGCTAGGGTCGGAGCCGAACCATCTTGCCTGGTTGCCGTTGGTGCTAGCGCTCCATGTCATCGGGGTCGAACTCGCTGAGGGGCGAACCGCCGAAGTTTTCCTGGTCGTCACTGGCATCTGCTTCCACGCCGGTAGGGTCCTCGCCGAAGTCCACATCGGCAACCGCCTCACCCAGGGTCGGCGTGCTTGCCGGCGGTTCATCCCCGGCCCCGTCGCGGGTCGCCTTCATGTCATCGCGCAGGGTCTGGTCGCTGAGGAAATCTTCCTCCTCCCCGGAAACTTCGTCCTGGAGCAGCGGATCCTCCTGCCAGCGGTCCGGATTGTTCTCCGCAGCACCCGGGTAGCTGTCAGGCTGGCCGCTCGTCACGGGGTCCAGTTCAAGGGATGAGGCCGCGCCGGGGGTTTCGTCCAGGAGCACGTCATTTTCCTCGACGATCTCAAGTTCGTCATCAGGCAGGTTCTGTCCCGTCATGGTGATGCCTTTCTCTTCAGCGGCTTTCCGGATAATAGTAAGCATACTGACGAACCGGGTGTGGTGTGAACCTCGGGGCTAAGGGCAATAAGAATTCTCACGCTCATTCCCCATGCCCCACCCCCTACTACCCACCCGTAGCGTAGCGCCGCGTTTTGGAGCAGGAGCATACTGAATACGCCGCTCCAGTCGATGGACGTTACCGGCCGAGCGGCTCATTCGCCGGCAGTTCCCGGGGAAATCTGCCGGCATCTTGGGCGAAGGCGGGACTCCCTTCCCACGCTTCGCATCCCTTCAACAGAAAATACCGGTCTCAAAGGGGTGGAAGATCAACGATGAATCGCATCAGGACAGGGCTACTGCCGATGGCCACTGCTGCAGTACTAGCCTTGGGACTTGCTCCCGGAACGGCGGTCGCCCATGGAGGATCCGGGCACGCGGGCGCGGACCACAGCGACGATTGGCGGAACAATGACGACCAGCGCCGGCTGGTCAGGATCCTGCGCCACGTTACCGACGACTACCGGTGGCTGGAGAACGCAAAGAAGGCCGGCTACAAAAAGATCACCGAATGCGTCGAGAAGCCCGGTGTCGGGGCAATGGGCTTCCACTACGCGAAGCAGGAACTTATTGATGACAAGACCCAGGCCAGAAAGCCTGAGGTTCTGGTGTACATGCCTAATAAGTACGGGCGGTACAAGCTGGTAGCCGTGGAGTTTAT
>NZ_JBNHFF010000303.1:0-3193 GCF_059089965.1 Arthrobacter sp. SPT-J7 | reverse complement strand
CCTCCCCTCCATGGCCTGCGACCTGTTGCCGGGGGTCCGCCTGCCCGGGCAGCTTATCGGCATCGGCGAAAACTACTGGCCGGACCCCGTTGCAGGGATCGGCCTCCCACCTTCCCCCGGGCCCGCCGGAGGCACCGCCCCGGACCGGCGGGCGCCGGGACGCAGTCCCCTGGTGTTCGGGAAGTTCCCCGGCAGCCTGGCCGGCAACGGCCAGCCCATCGTCCTCGGCCCCGCACGCGACGGGAGGGTGGTTTGTGAAGGTGAACTCGCCGTCGTCGTTGGCCGGGTGCTGAAGGATGCGCACAGCGCAGAAGAAGCACTCGCGGCAGTGGCGGGGGTAACGGTGGCCAACGATGTCTCGGCGCGGGACCTGCAGGCAGCCGACGTCCAGTCCACGCGCGGCAAAAGCCTGGACACGTTTTGCCCCCTCGGTCCTGAGCTGGTGACCTTGGACGAGATTCCCGACCTTCAGGCCCTCCGGCTCGTCACCACAATCAACGGGTCGGTGGTCCAGGAATCCTGCACGTCCCGCATGGTGTTTTCCGTGGCGGAGCTGCTGGTGTTCTGTTCCCGGTTCATGACCCTTTACCCCGGCGACGTGATCCTTACCGGCACGCCGTGGGCCGCCGACGAATCGGTCCTGGAACTGCGCCCGGGCGACACCGTAGCGGTGGAGATTGACGGCCTGGGCATGCTATGGAATCCGGTGGGCTCATCGGTATCGCCCCGTGCGAAAGCGTCGTGACCCGCAGCCCGGGGCTCGTCCTGAGCAACTACGCCGCGGCCCCGGCCCTGGACGGCTGGGATCCGCGGAGCGAGGGTGCGTTCCTGTCCGGGGCCGCGGCGCTGCCGAACATCAGGGGGCTTGAAATTCCCTTTTATGCTTCCGGGGAGCTGCACAAGTACGACGGCGGCTGGTTCCTTCAGCAGCTCCGGCGCCTGCCCGAATATTTTGAGTACGTCCTCACCACCATTCCGGACACGATGGACCGGGTGATGAGTTCCGCGGCCTTCGGCCTCGCATCGACAGTACCTGCAGGACGGGAGTCGGCACTGGAAAGGGCTGCGGCCGCATCGGAAGCGGTGCGCACCCTGAACGAGGTCCTGGGGCGCCAGGCGGTCCGCGCCGTGCACCTGTTCAGTGCTCCCCGTCCTGTGGTTATGGATTCCTGCCCGGCGGCTGCATCTGTCACCGCCCTGGCCGGCTCGCTGCAGCAGTTGGCGGAGTATGACTGGGGCGGTGCCCGCCCGGTTCTGGAACACTGCGACGCGGCCGTCAGGCAGCACCCGCCCGCCAAAGGGTTTCTGCCGCTGGACCAGGAAATCGACGCCGTCCTCGGCTCGGGCACCGGCGCGGGAGTTGCCCTGAACTGGGCACGCTCGGTGATCGAAAAGCGTGATACCGGCACACCCGCAAGGCACCTGAAGCATGCGCTGGACACGGGAGTGCTCGCCGGATTCGTCTTTTCCGGCTGCGCGTCCCGGCCCACGGCATACGGCGAAGCCTGGGACGACACCCACCTCCCGCCCGCTCCAGTGGAGCCGGCATCACTGCTCACGCCACCGGGTATTAAAGCCATCACCGCCTCCTTGGACGCCGGCTGGTCCGGGAACGGGCCGGAAGTCTACCGGGGGCTGAAGGTCTCGGCGCCACGGGGATCCAGCGTGGAGGAGCGCCTCGCGCTTGTGGCCAACTCCATCGACACCGTCAGCGGGGCCGGCTTCTGAACCAGCGCCCGCCTCTTGAGCTGTGGGACCCATGTCCAACAAACCCGTCACACCGGTAAGCTGGAAATCCCAAGACCACAAAGCGAGGCAGAACGTGCACCAGGACGCCGCCCGGTTCCTGTCCCAGCCGGTGGCCGCCCAGCCCGGCTCTCCGCTGCGAGTCGCGGTGTACTCGCGGATCGCCGAAGCCATCCGGAACGGCTTCCTCACCCCGGGCTCCATGATCCCCACCGAAACCGAACTCGGCACGGACATGAAAGTCAGCCGCACGGTGGTCCGTGAAGCCCTCATGCTCCTTGAGGAGGACGGGCTCATCAGGGCGAGGCGCGGCGTCGGACGCTTCGTCTCGGACACCCTCCCCCGCATCGGCATCGAACGCATCCAGCCCTTCGAGGACGTCCTCGGCAGCCCCGGCCAAACGCTCGAGGTCAAGCGCACCCAGGTGGTCCGGCAGGCTGCCTCCGAATTCGTCGCCCCCGGTATCGGCGTCGAGCCCGGCACCGACTGCTGGCTCTGGGAGTCCGTCCTGATCCGCGACGGCGAGGCCATCGCCCACCTGCAGGAAAACGTCACCGCCCAGCCGGTCAGCCTCGGCAAAAGCGCTGCGGCGCCGCTTGAGATCAACGACGACGGCGGCGCCACCTTGCTGGCCACGCTCAACAAACAGCTGGGCAGGCTCGCTGGGCCGGGCGAGTGCCAGATCAGCCTTAGCCAGGTGGGCCCCAGCCGGGCGAAGCTGCTGGACCTGCGCCCGTCGGACCCTGTCCTGGTGCTGACCCAGTACGTCCGGCACGGGAACAGGCCCTTCTACCTGGCCAAGTGCCTGGTCTCGGCCCGCGCCGGGCACCTCTCGGTGATGCAGCAGTTCCAGTCCTAACGGCCTTACCGGGCGCGTCCGGCTCCCCTCACAGCTGGCTCACAACCTGCGGTTCAGCATCAATCCGCGTTTGACGTGCCACGATATGCAAAACCCGCAGCCGAGCGTGCCTGGTAGTAAGCAATCGCTTGTCCCTTGACGGAACAGAACAGGCCCTGTAACAGTTAGGCGTGGGCGGATCAATGGAGAACCACGGACGGGCAGGCGAGGCGTCAATCCCCGGTGGGCGCACTGCAGCGTCCGTGGCCGAGCCGCCGCTTCTGGAAGTCCGCGGACTGACCAAAAGTTTCTTCGGCATACCCGTCCTGGAAGACGCCCACCTTACCCTTCACAGGAGCCAGGTCCACGGTCTCGTAGGCGAAAACGGCGCCGGCAAGTCCACCCTGATGAAAGTCCTCGCGGGGGTCTACCAGCCGGACGCGGGAACGGTGCTGCTCGACGGCCGGGAAGTCAGTTTCAGTCATCCGACCAAAGCACATGAGGCCGGGCTGTCATCCGTATTCCAGGAGTTCAATCTCCTTCCCGACCGGACGGTGGCCGAGAACATCTACCTGGGCCGGGAGCCCCGCCGCGGAGTCCTGGTGAACA
>NZ_JBNHFF010000302.1:0-3209 GCF_059089965.1 Arthrobacter sp. SPT-J7 | reverse complement strand
CAGTCACCCAGGAGGTCCGCCTGCAGTGACGGGTTGCCCTTGGTGTGGTTGTTGGTTCTGGCGCCGGTAGCCGTCAGCAGGCGGTCGCTGGTCTCGGTTTCCCAGTTCCACTTTGAAACGGTGGGGACACCGACGCCGGCAACCGCGTCGAAGTCATGGTCAACGATTTCGCGGAGCAGGTCGCCGTCCCACCAGGCCATAAAATTGGCAGCCGGGATCTTGTTGGCGATCAGCTCGCCCTTGGCCGAACGCAGCTGGCCGACTGCGGAGTTCCAGGCAGCGTCGCCACCAACTGCCCAGCCCTCAGCTCCGGCGTGGCGGGGATCGATGTCCCCGATGGCGCCACGGCCCGTGTCCCGGGAGGCGGGAATGCTCCAGAGAACTTCACCGGTGGCGGAGTCGCGGAAAGTGGCCCCGCGGTTGCCGCTCTGGCTCATGCTTTCGTGGACAGCGAAGGTCTCCAGGCCCGGGCGGGATGGATCCCAATCACTGGTGTGGATGGCGTCGCCGTGGCCAAGCTTGGTGTTGTAGAGCGGCTTGCCGTCGTCGTCGATGGTCATGGAACCGAAGAGGAACTCGTCCTTGCCGTCCTGGTCCACGTCGGCCACGGAGAGGTTGTGGTTGCCTTGGCCCTTGTACTCGGCCCCGGAAACGTCCGAGTCGAAAGTCCAGCGCTTCACCAGCTTGCCGTCCACCAGGTCATAGGTGACCAGGACGGCGCGGGTGTAGTAGCCGCGGCTGAACATCATGGACGGCCGCTCGCCGTCCAGGTACGCGACGCCGGCCAGGAAACGGTCCACGCGGTTGCCGTAGCCGTCACCCCAGGAGCTGACGTTGCCGCGCGGAGGGTCGTAAGGCACCGTGTCCATGATGGTGCCGGTGGCGCCGTTGAATACGGTAAGGAATTCCGGCCCGGACAGCACGTAGCCGCCGCTGTTGCGGTAGTCCGCGGCGGGGTCGCCGATCACGGTTCCGGCCCCGTCCTTGGTGCCGTCCGCCGTCTTCATGGACACTTCCGCCTTGCCGTCGCCGTCGAAATCGTAGGCAAGCACCTGCGTGTAGTGTGCACCGGCACGGATGTTGTGGCCCAAGTCGATGCGCCATAACCTGGTCCCGTCCATCTTGTAGGCGTCGACATAAACGTTGCCTGTGTAGCCGGACTTCGAGTTGTCCTGCGCGTTGGAGGGGTTCCAGAGCTGAATCATCTCGTACCTGCCGTCGCCGTCCAGGTCCGCAACACTGGCATCGTTGGCCGAGTAGGTGTACGGCTTTCCGTCCTTGCTGACGCCGTCAGCCGGCTTGTCCAGCTTGATGGCGAGGTAGTTCTGGGCCAGCGGGGTGAACTCCGCGCTGAGCTTGTCCTGCCCGTTTCCGTTGCCCACGGTCTTGATGACGTACTTGGAGGACGCCGTTCCGGCCGGATCAATGTAGGTGGTGGTGTTCCGGATGGGCTCTTCGGTGAGCTGGACGCCGTCGCGGATCACGTGGAAGCCGACGCTGTCCTTGTCCAGGCCCAGCATGCGCCAGCCCAGGGTGGCGCCCTGGTCAGTCAGCACAGCCACGGGTGCCCGGTCCAGGTTCTCCACTTGGCGCTGGAACCCTGCCTTTCCGGACTGCCCGGGGGCAGTGCTGGGGTTGGCCTGGGCCAGGGGCACACCCGTGAACGCCAATGCGGCGGCCGTGAGTGAGGCCGCCGCCGCAAGCGGAGCAGCTTTCCAGGCGCTGCCGGCCCGGGACAGACGGGAACATTTCGAGGGATAGAGCAAGAGGACATCTCCTTTGATGCGGCGGCAGCTGAGTCTGCCGCGCGACAGTTTGGAACGTTTCACAGTCCGCCTGCCAAGGCCCCTTGGGTAAATTGTGGGATTGGCTGACGGGGCGTGGAAAACGCTTTCTGCCCTACTGGTCTATCAGTGGCCAAGGGGGCCGGTCAAGGCTTTAGGCGGTGCATAGTGGGAGAATTTGTTCCATTGCGTTTCGTTATGGGCAGCTGAGCGCAGACGTGCCTGAGCGCTGGGCATGGTCGGGGCGCCGCCTCCGGGCTGCTGCGGAGCACCTCCGGAATCGGAGGGCAGGACAACCCTGCCAAGACGCCTGGGAGCACCTAGGGCCCTTTAAGCTGCCAGCCAGTCTCTAGTTCAGCTAGTCCCGGGCAGGAACCAGCACCACTTCATGCGGGCTGGCAGGGCGCATGAATTGCGCATTCACGGCGGCGAGGGTATCGCCAAACTTGGCAACCGTCGTCGGGATGTCAAAGTGCTTACTCGTGATTTCGTCCCGGACGGTGCCGGACGAGAGGTCACCTGCGAGCTTAACGCGGGCGATCTTGTTGAGCTGGTTCTGGACCGCCCACAGCGTGTGGCCTTGCAGGAGAATGCCGTCGACGAACTGCAGGTCCAGTCCCTTGATTCTGCTGCTCTCGCCACTCCACGGGTTCACCGTATAGAGGGCCCGGTTCTTGGTGTGGGCCACAATCAGCACCCGGTCATCCTTCGCGGCCGCAATGCCGTTGAACCCGAAATCCATCGGCGCCGGGTTAACCCCTGCCTCGCCTTTAACGGTCAGCGTCTTCACATCCTTGCGCACCTCACCCCAGCGGTTGACCTGGACCAGATACAGCTCGCCGTACTTCGAGTTTGTAAACCAGGCGCCGTCATCGGTGACCGTGACGTCATTGATGAAGGAGCCTGCCTTGGTGGTCAACGTGAGATCGGCGATTGTCGCCTTGGTCGCGGTGTTGTAGATGTATGCCTTCCCGTTGGCTCCTCCGGCCACAAACAGCAGGTCTTTGCGGACATCGGCCTTCATGCCGACGGCCATCCTGCCATCGGGCACGTCAATGAAACGTTGAGCCTTTCCGTTTCGGATGTCACCCCGGAAGATGTCCCCGGTCATCAGCTCCCCGGCGTAGAAGGTCTTGCCCTTCCCTGCCGCGATGCCCTCGGCAGATCCGGCGCCGTCGAGCACAATAACGTCTCCCCTGGAGGGCGGCGAGGCCGTAGCCGGCAGCGCCGTGGGTAACAGCAGGGCCAAAAGAGCGATGAATCCGACGGCGGTGCGGCGCTGTGCTGTTCGGCGCATGATGCTTCCTTGGATTGGATTGATGCGCGGGGCCAGTCTGCGGCAGCTCCGCACGATGGTGATGCCATTTTAAGCACCGGCAGGAAGGCCAGCCAGACCCTGCTGCCCCCTTCATAGTCACGGTTGCA
>NZ_JBNHFF010000301.1:0-3219 GCF_059089965.1 Arthrobacter sp. SPT-J7 | reverse complement strand
GGGCCAGCGGGGTATAACGCCAGACCACGCGCTCCCCTGTGGGCGGACCTACCAGTTCGGGCAGCTGCTCGATGTAGTCCGGGAGGACGTCGTCGAAAAAGCCCACGTGGTGGCCCTGCTCCGGGATCTCAAGCCAGGCCCGGTTCAGTCCGTCCACCTGCGTATGGTTCATCCGGTTCGGCCCCGTAAATCCGGGCGACGGCGTCAGCGGTTCCTCCACGTACCAGGTGGAACAGCGGGAGCCGAGGCGGGAAACAAGGTGCTGGGGGCGTTGCCATACCCAGTCCCAGCGGAGATGTGACAAAACGATCAGTTCACTCTGCATTGACTATCCTCAATTCCATTCGGGTCTCCGTGTTGGGCAGGCTGTTTCCCTGATCCGTGTCAGGGGCTTCACTCCAATTCCAGTGGGACATTTGTGATTCGTATCCGCGCAGCCAGGTGGCCACGGGTTCACCAAGCCTGAAGGCCTGCAACTTTTTGGACGGCGTGCCGGCCGCGGCTTTCGCATAGGACTCGGACATTACTGACGGCTGCCGGGCCAGCTCGTCGTCCAGCCAGTACACCCCCACCGGATCGATGTGCCCGTCGCTGCGGTACAGGAGGGTGTTCCAGTCCGTGGAGTCGATCACCGGGAACCAGCAGAGGCCTTCGAGGGGAACGCCCATCTGCCGGGCCCGTTCGCACTGCTCCAGCACGTACTTGAACCAAGTGGCCCGGTCCGACGTGCGTCCGCGGACGTTGGTCTCCGTCAGCAAACACGGCAGCCGGTAGCGGTCCCAGTAGAGGTAGATCTGTTGCGCCAGCGGGAGCGGGTAGGGGGTGGGAGTGGACCCGCCCTGGTCATCGAAGTGCCACTGGCAGTGGGCGTAATAGTCCATGCCCAGCACGTCGATCCGTCCCGGTTCCAGGTCCTGCAGTTCCTCTCCCCCGGCTTCGCGGAGCAGCTCCGCCATGGGGCCGTCGGGGTCGTAGCCCTTGCCGAGGAAGCTGTCCAGCACCAGGAAGCGGCGCTCGTTGGCCATGCTGGCATACGCGCTTCCGCTGGCGCCGGCCCCAGTGTGGTGCTCGCAGGTGTCCACCCACACGTGCTTGGCGCCCGGGAGCAGGTCCGCGTAGGCACGGCTCGCTTCCGCCACGGCCGGCAGCACGTTGAGGATCTGGCGCACGAAATTGTCCAGGCCCTTTTGGTAGGGCGGCCAGATTGCCTCGTGTCCGGTGAGGAACAGGGTTGAGAAGGGCTCGTTGAAGAGGGTGTACTCCTGCACCCACGGGTAGCGCCGGGCGAACTCTTCTGTATACCGCAGGTAGGCGGTGCGGAAGCGGGGGTCCGCGAAGCCACCCTCCATCCACCTGGGATAGCTGGTGTGGTGTACCAGGTCCACGATGGGCCTGAATCCGTTGTCCCGGAGATAGTGCAGCACCTTGTCCGTGTCCTGCCAGTTGAAGACCCCTTCCTCGGCCTCCACCCGGTGCCACCGGACGGGGTACCGCAACCGGCTCACTCCGCACTGGGTCAACAGTTCCAGGTCCTGCTTCCACTGGACATCGTGGGCAGTGGATTCGAAGATGTCCCGGTCGTGCCGGGGAAGGTAGGTGCTTTCGAAGGCGCCGATAATTTCGATTCCGCTCATATGCCCGCCCCCTCCCCCTGCAGGGTTGGATCCTGCACGGCAGGGCGCCCCGAATTGCCGGCCAGGTGCTCGTAGACGAGGTCCAGCAACTCCGCAGCTCTCCTGTTCAGCCGCCGGGACTCGTCCAGGTCCCTGTCCAGCCGGGTTATCTCGGCTCGGAGTTCGGCGATATCCGTTGCGGCTATGGCCAGCCGCAGGTTGACCTCTGCCAGCGGGTCATCCAGGGGCGCGTGCTCGTGGATGGCGTCAATCAGGGGATCATTCATGGCAGGGCCCTCACTTTCACTCTTTGGGTGGGAATGGCGCCATCATCCTGGCGCCCTGGTTGTGGTGGAACCTCTTCTGCTGCCAGCCCCAGCTCTCCGAGGCTGGCTTTCAACTCAGTCGCATCCATGGCCGCATAAAAGCGGCAATCCGGAAAGGCCGCTTCGGACTCGCCCACCTGGACTTCCAGGAAGGCCGCAGCATCTTGGCCCTGGTTCCGCAGAAGGTGCCGGATCAGCCCCAGGGTGTTTTCCCGGCCTTGCCATTCGAGCGAGTTCAGCAGCAGCCGCGCGTACACATGCAGCGGACCCGCACCCTCGTTCACCAGCTTGGCCAGCGGGGCTGTTTCCCTTAGCGAGTTCAGGTTGACCCGGCGGAACTCCAGGGACCCAGGGCCGGCCTGTTGCCCGCGCAGGTGCTCGATGGCCGGGCGGCTGTAGTCAACAGCCACCACATGATGCCCTTGCTCCGCGAAGTGCTTCGCATCTGCGCCGAGACCGCAGCCCAGCTCCAGGATCCGGGACCCCGGGGGCAGCCCGCGGGCCAGTTCCTCCACCCAGGACGACGGCGTACGGCGGACACCGTGCCCGCCCTCACTCCGCAGCAGCCCCCGGTGGTGGTCCTCCCAGTTCTCCCTGTCCCAGTCCAGCCCGCCCAGCCAGGTGTCATAACGGCGGCGGGCCGGCGGTGGCGTGACGAAACGGAATGCAGGATCAGGGGTGTGCCAGCCGGGGCCGTAAATCGCGGCCAGCATCTGCTCCGGTTCAGCGGGTGCCGGCAACTCCCGCCCGTTGATGGTGAGGGTCCGCAGCGGAAAGATGGTCACTGCTTCGCTGTGCTCGCGGGCGTGGAACGTTCCGTGGAACCAGCCCCCCACAGTGAAGTAGGTGAAAATATCCAGGTAGAACCTGTCCGTGCCGTCCGCGCCGGGGAAGAGCAGCTGCAGGTGCCCCGCCGAGTGCCGGACCGTTTCGTAGCCCTGTGCGTGCAGGGCCCGTTCCAGCTCGAAGCCCTCCAGCGCAATGTCCGAGGGGTTCTGGTGGGGGCTGAAATAGGCCAGGTCCACGTCGTCGTCACCGGGCATGACGCGCCCGTCCCGAACCGGCCCCAGGAGCGTGCCGCCGGTGACGAACAACTCCTGCCCGCGGCCCCGCATCAACTCCACGAGCCTGCAGGCCTCATCCAGCGCCTCGTCTATCAGGTAGGCGCGCTGGCCTTCGAAGTTCCGGGCGATCCGCCCCCATTTGTTGATGATCTGGGGCATCCCCGTGCCCGGTTCCACCAGCGAGAACTCGTGCGGTGAATCATCAAAGGTGACTGT
>NZ_JBNHFF010000300.1:0-3238 GCF_059089965.1 Arthrobacter sp. SPT-J7 | reverse complement strand
ACGCGAACGGGACCTGCCCCGGCCGCTGGCCAGGGTAGGCGGCAAGCACACTGTTCCGTACGCTGCCGAAGTCGCCGTGGCCACTGTCGTTATCCTGCTCCTGCTGACCACCGACGTCATGACGGTAGTGGGCTTTTCAAGTTTCGGCGTGCTCCTGTACTACGCCGTGGCCAACGCTTCTGCCTACACACTGGCATCGCACCCCGGGTACGCACCCAAGTGGCTCAACGCTGTCGGCTTCCTGGCCTGCCTCCTTCTGGCGTTCACCCTTCCGACGGCGTCGGTGCTCACCATGATGGCGGTCCTTGCCGCCGGTGTGGCGGGGCGCTGGCTGGTGCTGCGGCTCCGGCTCCGGCTGCGGCGAGAGTTATCCACATAGCTCCTCGGGCCCTGGCCACCTTGACGCCCCCATGCCGTCTCAGAGCGAACGGTCAGCCTGCGCCCTGCGCCCGACACCATGGCTTACCTGACGGCGCTGGTTCCGGTCCTGCAAGGCATCGCCGCCTATGCGCCTTTGGTTTCGACTAACTTATCCACCCAAGTAACGGCGAAGGGAGCCCCTCCTAAACTGCTGATGCCACCTGCACTGTCGAGGCCACTTGAACCGTCAGATCCTCCAACGGCGGGGTCCAGGTTTCCGGGAACGCGACCACCTGTTCGCCGGTGCGGATGTCCTTCACCTGGTGGGTGCCGTCGTCGTCAGTAAACCAGACGAAGGGGATGCCCCGGCGGTCAGCGAATTTGATCTGTTTGCCGAACTTCTCCGCCTTAGCCGCCACCTCGGTGGCGATTCCACGGCTGCGGAGCTGGGCTGCAACGTCCTGCGCCGCACTCCACCTGTCGTCGGAGGTGAGGGAAACCAGGACCGCGGTCGGAACGGAGCGTGAGGCCTTGGCCAGGTCCTGGCTGAGTATGCGGGAGACCAGCCGCGTGACGCCGATGGAGAGGCCCACCCCCGGAAACTTCCGGTTGCCCTTGGAAGCCAACGCGTCGTAACGGCCGCCCGAGCAGATGGAGCCCAACTGCTCGTGACCCACCAAAATGGTTTCGACCACGGTGCCGGTGTAGTAGTCCAGGCCGCGGGCGATGCTTAGGTCAGCGACCACCTTGCCGGGGGCGCGCTGGACAGCCGCCTCGATCACCTGTTCCAGCTCGTTCAAGCCTTCATCCAGCAGCTCGTTACTGACCCCGAGCGCTTGAACCTGTGCCACGAAGGATGTGTCCTCCGTGCGGATCGCAGCCAGCTGCAGCGCCTTCTGCGCCTGTTCGTCCGTGGCCCCCAGCTCCGCCTTGAGCAGGTCCGCCACCTTGTCCGGGCCGATCTTTTCGAGTTTGTCGATGCTCCTGAGCACGCCGGCCGTGTCCTCGAGTCCGATGCCGCGGTAGAAACCTTCCGCCAGCTTGCGGTTGTTGATCCTCAGGCGGAAGTCCGGGATGGGAAGTGAGCTGAGGGCCTCGGCAATCACCAGGGCGATTTCGACGTCGTACCGGAAGGGCAAGTCGCCGTCCCCCACCACGTCGATGTCCGCCTGCGTGAATTCACGGGCGCGGCCCTCCTGCGGGCGCTCACCGCGCCAAACCTTCTGGATCTGGTACCGGCGGAACGGGAAGGCGAGGTAGCCGGCGTTCTCCACCACATAACGGGCAAACGGGACGGTGAGGTCAAAGTGCAGGGCAAGTGCGTGCGGATCTGCCTTGCCTCCCTTGACCGGGTTGTCGCTCTCGTCCTCCTGCAGCCGGCTGAGGCCGTACACTTCCTTGTCAATCTCGCCCTTGCGCAACAACTGGCCAACCGTTTCCACCGCCCGGGTCTCGATGGAAGAGAATCCGTGCAGCTCGAATACCCGGCGAAGCGTGTCCAGCACATGCAGCTCCACCAGCCGCTCCTCGGGAAGCCACTCGGGGAATCCGGACAGGGAGGCGGTGCGTGCCATGGTGGATTTTCTCCTCTTAGGTGTTGTGCCTGGGACTTGCCCGGCATCCCGAAACAGGCCAGGAACGGCGGCAGCCCAGCCAGTCATGCATAAACTATGTGCGGCAGTCAGTTTATGCGTCATCCGCCGGCATCTCTAATGCGGCGGACCGGCAGGGCTCGGCAGTCAGACAACTGCGCTCGAGGCCTCACACCACGCCGTGCAGCAGCCCGACAATAAGGAGGAACCTTGGCGGCCAATTCACGCAGTGCCCGCGAAGCAAAGCGTCGCATTCAGCAAATGGAAGCCAAGCGCGAGCTGCGGCGGGACCAGGAGAAGCGGCGCAAGCGGGACAACGTCATCGCCGCCACCGCCGGAACCGCGGCCGTTGTGCTCGCCGTCGTACTCCAGCTCACCGCCTTTGCAGGGAATCCAACTGAGGAAGAGTTCGCCGCTGCGGAGGCGGGGCTGGCAAGTCCGTCCGCCTCAGCATCCGCAAGCCCGACTGCCCAGGCGACCAACGGCCCGAATATCCCGGCTGCCGAGACCGCTGCGGGCAAGACCTTCACCGGCGATCTCATCCTTAACGGCAGCGCACTCGCCGTGGAGCTCGATGGGACGAACGCCCCGCAGGCCGCCGCCGTCTTTAAGTCTCTCAGCGACGAGGGCTACTACAACGGGAAATTCTGCCACCGCCTCACCACGGGTGAGGCCTTCGGGCTGCTGCAGTGCGGCGCCTCCGGCCCGGAAGGCCAGGGCGATCCTGACTACACCTGGGGGCCGTTGGAGAACACGCCCGCTGACAATACTTATCCTGCCGGCACAGTCGCCGTGGCCCGTACAGGCAACAACGCTTTTGGAAACGGAAAACAGTTCTTCATCGTCTACAAGGACACGGTCATCCCGGCCGACACTGCCGGCGGCTACACAGTGGTGGGAAGGGTGACTTCCGGCCTGGAAGTGGTGTCGAATATAGCTGCCGCCGGAATTACGCCGGGCAGCAGCGACACAGACGGCGCACCTGTGGAACCAGTCACGATAGACTCGTTTTCTCTGAAGTAGGAGGCCCGGCCCCGGCGGCTGCGGCGCAGGACCTGAGTATTTTCCTCCAAGCGAAAGACTTTTAGCGGTGACAGACAGTCAGAAATCCGACGAAACAGCAACAGACCTGACCGAGACGACGGCACCCGCCGCCGGCGAGGCAGCATCTGAAGCAGCCAACGCCCCGGCAGCGGAAGCCCCCGTGGACGAAGCAACGGAGAGCAGCAGCCCCTCCCCGGAGAGCAACGCAACCGGGAGCAGCGCACCTGCACCTGCGCCCCGCC
>NZ_JBNHFF010000299.1:0-3247 GCF_059089965.1 Arthrobacter sp. SPT-J7 | reverse complement strand
TCGGACGCCCCTGAACCACGGGAGGAAACACTGCCGGCCCGCGTCAGCACAGCGGGAGAACCGCAGTACTCCCCAAGCTGATCCCCAATGGCTTCCACAGGACAACTCTGCCAAAACCCACCGACAAAAGTGCCGGCCAAAGCGCCTATGTGCAAAACCTACATGGCACTGCGCCTGACCTAATCAGCGCGCCGGCTCTTTCGCGGAATTCGAGGTGGATGGCTCTTTTTGCCACGGCCACCGGCCCGTAATTTCCAGCTCCAACGAGAAGCTAAGGAAGGTCCGGATCAGCACGATGATGGCCAGAACCCCGACGCTCTCGTACGTAGGAGTGACAGCCACAGTGCGTATGATGTCGGCGGCGACCAGGAGTTCGAGTCCCAGCAGGATGGACCTGCCCAGCAGCTGCCGGTAGAGACGGTAAACGCTGAGGTTTTCAGCCCCCGCTGGAAGATTACGAGGCTGGTGCCCGCGGAGTGCCAGAGGAATGGAAACCAGGGCACCGATAACCATAACTGCCACCCCCGCAAAGTCGACGAACTCCCCGACTGTCTCAATGATGTGCCGAAAATCCACGCTTCCCTGCCTCACTCCGCGTCGGGTCAAAGTTTGCTGCCGTCAAGGGGACAGCCTAAGCGCTGGCACCCTGGGGACGGCCTTTGAGCTATGGGTGCCGTACCCCGTTGCCCGCGAGAATAGCCCGGTATCCCTCACGGAACGACGGAAAGATGAACTCGAAGCCAGTGCTGTGAAGGAGAGCGTTGCGGCAGCGCTTGTTGCCGCCGCGGGCCGGGCCTGCATCTCCGACCGGGGGTTCAACCAAACCTATCTCGGCGGCCAGGAACCGGAGCACAGCGCCGAGGTCGGCGGGGTCGGCATCCACACCGATGTAAACGGGAGCCGGCTCTGAAGACAAAGTGGCGAGATGAACGATGGCAGCAGCAGCGTCGTCGCGATGGATGCGGTTTGTGTAGCGGATATCTTCCGGGATGACGGCTGAACCGCTGCGTACCTGGTCGATCAGCCGGGTCCGGCCGGGGCCGTAGATGCCGCCAAGCCGCAGCGCGACCGCCTCGGTTCCTGTCCCAGCAAACCTTGCGTGCACGAGTTCCTCGGCCTCCAAAAGGACCCGCCCGGAAAAACCTCCGGGAACCGCCGTCGTACCCTCATCAACCCAGCCGCCGCCGGCGTCGCCATAAACAGCGGTGGAGGAGACGAAGAGCACGCGCTCCGGCGTCACGCCGTCGCGCTCCAACGCATCAAGGACATTGGCGAGGCCCTGCACGTACGCGGAGCGGTACGCCTCCTCCGTTGGCGAGTCGGCAGCTACGGCGATCACGACGGCGGTGGTGTCCGCCGGGACCGGCGGCAGGTCTGGTGCGCTCAGATCAGCCGACACACCTTCGATAGCGGCCGGTAACTTCCGGGGCGAGCGGCGCCAGCCAATCACACGGTGGCCTTGGGCGGCGAACCGCAGTCCTGCTTCCGTTCCGAGATCGCCGCAGCCTGCCAGGAGGATTGTCATGCTTTACGGTGCCTCCACCGGGAAGAACACGCGCGGGTCCTGCAGGAGTGCCGGGTAGGCGAAAGCGGACCGGTCAATGATCTCCGTGACCGTGAAGTTCCGCCCGAACCTGCCATCGTCGAGCGTGATGGGCCGGCCCACCACCTGCCCCACGGCAAACTTGGCCCCGTGTTCGAACGGGACGGCCACGGGCGTCTTTCCAGGCAGCGTGGAAAAGGCCTCCTCCTGCGCCAGGCGCTTGCGGGTGGGCTTCTTCACCAGCTGCTTCGGCGGGGCCTTCCGGGGCTGCTTCGATGGGCGGCGGGATCCGTCCTCGATGTAGACGGGGGTGTAGTCGTCGTCGGAATCAGCAGCCACGGCAGCGGTAAACCCGTGCACGGGTGGCAGGGCCACGGTGTCCAGCTTCTGGGGATCGACGTCGGCATGCGGCGATCGGAGGATCCAGAGAATGTCACCCTCGGGTTCATGCGGCAGGAACTCATGCTTGGGTTCAGGCCAGAGGTAATCCATGTCCGGGATCGCATCAGTAAAGACGGAGCTGTAGAACTTGGGTTCCTTGCGCACCAGCTTGGAGCGGTGGCTGAGGTGGAAGTCTGGATCTCCAAGCCATGGCGGCATGGGTATCTTGGAGGCGTAGTCCGGGTGGGCGGCCTGTGGGGCGAACTCGGTGATGTTCTCGCGGGTCTTGTCGGGGTGTCCGCGCTTCGTCCACTCGTCCACCATTGCCAGCCCGTACATGGTCAGGGCGGGCACGTAGCCCATCCACATCCGGATCGCCGGGTGGGTCTGCCAGCCGTATCCGGGAATCACCAGCGATCGGAGCGTCTGCAGCGCTTCGACGCGCTGCTTGCCGAGCCGGGCGGTATCCAAGACGGCGGCGCTCTGCCGGAAATCGGGGTACGGGAGGAAAGTTTGCATCCCTTCAGTCTGACGGCAGCGGGCGGATGTGCCAATTGCAGTGCCCGGCGCCACAGGCGCGGCACTAAAATGTTCACATAGTGGACCCACGCATACACCGGATGGATGGAACCACTAAGATCACCGCAAGCACCCCAGCGTTTTGGAAGCCCTCTCATGACATCTTCAGTTGAAAAACCCGCCGGAATGACTCACTCCTTCGTGCCCCGCTACGGGCAGATGCTGAGTCCGGAATCCAAGGGCATCCTGGTCCTTGACGAATTCACCCTGGACCCCGAGGCGGCGCGCAAGGAGCAGCACGGCTTCCGTGCCGGCATGGCCGCCGTCGCCACCACTATGCGCCGCATCGCAGCTGCGCGCGTCGTCATCGCGATCGTTGCTATCGCTAACCTGCCGCTCTTCCTGCTCTCCAGCGGATGGTGGATTTATGCAGTCTCCCTCGCCCTCGTAGTCGGAGTTCACGCCGCAGTCACCTGGCTGAACCGCCACGAGCCGCGGCTCAAGCAGAAGTCAGCGCTGGAGCTCCACCTGCACCGCGAACGCAGCGCCAACTACCGCAAGGTCCGCGATGCCGTGAAGTACATGATCGACACCCCCAGCCGGATGAATGAGCACCTCTACCTGGAGCTCCTGGCAGCCAAGCGCGTTGCCCTCAACCTGGCCCACGGTACCGTCGCCCTCCTGGACACCACCGACGACTCCGCCTGGAAAGTCAGGATCGTCCGCGAACTGCCCGTAGCCAGCTAAGGCTTCCGGTTACAGCACATTAGAAGTACGACGCCGGCACGCCCCTTGTGGGGGCGT
>NZ_JBNHFF010000298.1:0-3282 GCF_059089965.1 Arthrobacter sp. SPT-J7 | reverse complement strand
GGACCCGGATGCCCACGCGCTTGGTGGTTTCCACCAAACCTAAGGACTGCAGCACCCGGACCGCCTCGCGGATGACCGACCGGGACACCTTCAGCTCATCCTCCAGCTGCTCCGCCAGCATTACGTGGCCGGCCGGCAGGTTGCCCGAGACGATTCGGGTGCCCAGATTCTCGATGGCACGGTGGTGGAGGCTGGTGGTCATGCTGCTAAGCCTATGCGAGCCGATGCTTCGCCTGCTTTTCGCCCCGGACGGGAAACGACACAAGGGGTTCCAATAGGTGGGCGTTACTTTCCTGTGACCCGCCGAATATATATGCTTTATTCAGACCCTTGGTCTGCAACTGTGCTTCCACGCAAAAGGGAGCCGTACTGCACATCCAACGCACAGCATGAATTGGAGTTTTGATGTCTGCACACATCGGTGTCACCGGCCTTGCGGTGATGGGCGCCAACCTGGCCCGCAACCTCGCGCGGAACGGCTTCACGGTCGCACTGCACAACCGTTCGGTGGAAAAGACTGACGCCCTGCTGAAAAAGCACGGCTCGGACGGCGACTTCATCCGCACCGAAACCCTGCAGGAGCTGGTGGACTCCCTGGAGAAGCCCCGCCGCGTCCTGATCATGGTGAAGGCCGGCAAGCCCGTTGACTCCGTCATCGAGCAGCTCGAACCGCTGCTGGAGGCCGGCGACATCATAATCGACGCCGGCAACTCCCACTACGAGGACACCCGCCGCCGCGAAGCCGTGCTGGCCAAGAAGGACCTGCACTTCGTGGGCGTCGGCGTCTCCGGCGGTGAAGAAGGCGCCCTCAACGGCCCCTCCATCATGCCCGGCGGTTCCGAGGAGTCCTACAAAGCCCTCGGTCCGCTGCTGGAAAAGATCTCCGCCAAGGTCGATGGCGAACCATGCTGCGCCTGGGTGGGAACCGACGGCGCCGGCCACTTCGTCAAGATGGTCCACAACGGCATTGAATACGCCGACATGCAGGTCATCGGCGAAGCGTTCGACCTGCTGCGCTCCGGTGCAGGCATCGAGCCTGCGGAGCAGTCCAAGATCTTCTCCGAGTGGAACAAGGGCGAGCTCTCCTCCTTCCTGATCGAAATCTCGGCAGAGGTCCTGGGCCACGTTGATGCCAAGACCGGCAAGCCGTTCGTCGACGTCGTAGTGGACGCTGCCGGCCAGAAGGGCACCGGCCGCTGGACTGTCATCTCCGCACTGGAACTGGGCTCGCCGGTCTCCGGCATCGCCGAATCCGTGTTCGCCCGCGCCCTGTCTTCGCAGGCGGACCAGCGCAAGCTGGGCCAGGAGCTCCTGGCCGGCAACGAGGCGTCGGTGGAAATCCCGGAGACCTTCGTGGAGGACGTTCGCCAGGCCCTGTACGCCTCCAAGCTGGTCTCCTACGCCCAAGGCCTGGACATGCTGACGTCCGCAGCCAAGGAATACGGCTGGGACCTGAAGCTGGACGAAATTGCTTCGCTGTGGCGCGCCGGCTGCATCATCCGCGCCGAGCTGCTGAAGGACATCACCAAGGCTTACGCAGCTGACGAGAAGCCCGCCAACCTGCTGTTCGCTCCGGCCTTCACCAAGGCCATCGCCGACGCCGTTCCGGCCTGGCGCCGCGTTGTTGCCACGGCTGTCCAGCTGGGCATTCCGGTGCCGGTGTTCTCTTCCTCGCTGGCCTACTACGACGGCTTGCGCCGGAAGCGCGTTGCTGCCGCCCTGATCCAGGGCCAGCGCGACCTGTTCGGCGCCCACACCTACGGCCGCGTGGATGCGGAAGGCACCTTCCACACCCTCTGGGGCGAGGACAAGTCCGAAATCGAGGCAGTGGACACCCACTAGTCACGAACTGACAGCCCACCTGCGGCCGGCAGTTCCCAGCTGCTCTGGGAGTTGCCGGCCGTTGCTGTCCCTGCGCGGGCGGAACGCGTCCAGCGAGGGAGTCCCGCATGCCCCGGCCATTAGCGGTAGTCACTTGCGCTTCCGCCGGAACCGGCGTTGAAGCAGCCAGGAAGGTTCGCAGCAATGGGCTCGTGGTCCAGGCCCGCCCGCCGCGTAGACCGATGGAACCGCTGAAGGTCCTGGGGGTCAACGTCCTGGCGCTGGACGTAAGGTACGACGAATTGATGCGTGCGCCCTCGATCGCGTGATCGCAAAGCACAGCCACCACAAGCCGCGACGAACCGTGTTGAAGCGGGTGGCGCCAGGGTGAGCGTTAGAGATGGTATTCGATCTCGTATTCAGCCGGGTCCACGGCGGGCTTGGTCTCCCGCTGCGCGTCCCGGTGGCGCCACTTGGCGGGAACGCCGGTGACGATAGATTCCGGCGGCGCGTCCTTCACCACCACGGCGTTGGCGCCCACGGCACTGTCCTCGCCGATGGTGATCGGTCCCAGAATCTTGGCGCCGGCGCCAATGGTTACGCGGTCACCGATGGTGGGGTGCCGTTTGATCCTCGCCAGCGAGCGGCCGCCCAGCGTGACGCCGTGGTACATCATCACGTCCTCACCGATTTCCGCCGTTTCACCGATCACCACGCCCATGCCGTGGTCGATAAAGAACCGCCGGCCGATTGTCGCGCCGGGATGGATTTCGATACCGGTCACGAACCTGCCCAGCTGGGAGATCAGCCGCGCAGGGAAACGCAGGGCCGGGTTCTGCCAGAGACGGTGCGTCAGCCGGTGAATCCAGATGGCATGCAGACCGGAATAGGCGAAAAAGTTCTCAAAAGAACCTCGAGCCGCCGGGTCGTGGGACCGGGCGGCGTCGAGGTCTTCCTTTAGTCTTGCGAAAAAGCCCACAAAGTTCTTTCTACAGGAAACAGGCGGATGGCAGTTCTAATCAGCCGCGGATGTCGTCATAGAGCACAGTGGAGATGTAACGCTCGCCGAAGTCGCAGACTACAGCCACGATCAGCTTGCCGGCGTTCTCCGGCCGCTTGGCCAGTTCCAGGGCGCCCCACACGATGGCGCCCGAGGAGATGCCGCCCAGGATGCCTTCCTTGACGCCGAGCTCGCGGGCTACACGGACAGAGTCCTCGAGCGTGGCATCCAGGACTTCGTCGTAGACGTTGGTGTCCAGGATTTCGGGGACGAAGTTTGCTCCGATGCCCTGGATCTTGTGCGGGCCGGGTGCGCCGCCATTGAGGATCGCGGAGTCCTTGGGCTCTACTGCCACGATCTGGACGCCGGGCTTGCGTTCCTTCAGAACCTGTCCGACGCCGGTGACGGTGCCGCCCGTGCCGACACCCGCGACGAAGATGTCCACGGCGCCGTCAGTGTCA
>NZ_JBNHFF010000297.1:0-3326 GCF_059089965.1 Arthrobacter sp. SPT-J7 | reverse complement strand
CTGCCGGGGGCCCAGCCGAGGCTCCGCTTCGAAATGCCGCCGGAATACTTGCACCAGGACAACCAGGTTGGCCACCAGCCCGGCGAAGTGGAGCCCCAGTTCGGTGATCCCGGGCCCCGGATGTCGCCGCAGCATCCCCTCTATATGGGTTTTATGGGCACCGTGGGCGTGGGGCTGGCCCTGCTGGTTTACTGGATCGGATCCAACACTACGCAGCTGCTGTTGTGGATTATTGCGGCGTTGTTCATTGCCCTTGGGCTGGAGCCCGTGGTGGGCTGGCTGGAGAGCCGGAAGATCCCCCGCCCGGCAGGAATCCTGGTGTCCGTCACGGTCCTGGTGAGTGCCGTCGTCGGATTCTTCGCCACCCTGATCCCCACGATCGTTGAGCAGGTAACGGAGATCGTCCAGCAGGCGCCCATCTGGGTGCGGGACTTCATCGATTCCGAGTTCTTCCGCAGCCTTGACGACCAGTTCGGCGTCCGAGACCGGCTCACGGAGGAACTGGACAAGTTCGTTAACGACCCTGCTGCAGTGGGCGGCATTTTCGGCGGCGTGGTGACCTTCGGCTCAACGGTGGCCAACGGCCTGTTCGGCACCCTGATTGTCCTGGTGCTGAGCCTTTACTTCCTGGCCGCCCTGCCGGCCATGAAAAAGTGGGGCTACCGGCTGGCGCCGCGTTCCCGCCGTGCCCGGGTGGAGGCTTTGTCCGAGGAGATCACGCGGTCGGTGGGCAACTATGTCATCGGGCAGGCCTGCGTGGCCCTGCTCAATGCCACCTTTGCCTTCATCGTGATGTCAATCGTGGGGATCCCCTTCGCCCTTCTGCTGGCGTTTGTGGTGGCCTTGCTCGCCTTTATCCCCCTGGTCGGCGGTCTGATCGCAGGTGTGCTGGTAGTCCTCATCGCGCTCACTGAAGGCTGGCAGACGGCCGCTGTCTACGCCGTGTGCTACTTCGCCTACCTGCAGTTCGAGGCGTACTTCATCTCCCCGCGCATCATGCAGAAGGCCGTGGCGGTACCGGGGGCGGTGGCGGTTATTTCCGTCATCGCCGGCGGCAGCCTGCTCGGTGTCCTCGGCGCCCTGATCGCCATTCCGACGGCGGCCGCTGTCCTGCTGCTGATCCGGGAAATCTACATCGTGCGGCAGGACAAGCACTGACCCCAGGACCTGGTGTTCCGGGGCTGATGCTTCCGGCCTAGGCCGGAGCTGTGGCCACCGGCCCGTCCCATTCCTGCGGCAGGCCGGTGCCCCCGGCGGCTGCACCGGTAACCTCTTCAACAATCTCGTTCAGCACGCGTCCTGCGTACTTCTCCCCCACCCACAGGTGCTTGGCGCCCTTGACGCCCACCACGCCGGCCTGGGGCACCAGGCTGAAGCGCGCTGCTGCGGCCTCCGGCTGGAGATAGTCATCGTGCTCAGGTACCAGTACCTTGAGCGGCTTTCCGGACTGCGCCCACTGCAGAAGGTGTTCGTCCTTGGCCCGGTGCAGCGGAGGGGACAGCAGCACGGCGCCCTCGATCTGCGAGGCGACCGGTTCCGTGGCCCCGTACATCAGGGCAAGTTCGGTGCCGAAGGACCAGCCCACCAGCCACCGGTTGGGCAGGCCGCGTTCGACGGCGAAGCGGACCGCCGCCTCCACGTCGTGCCGCTCACCAACACCCTCCTCGAACGTCCCCGTACTGGTACCCCGCGGTGATCCGGTACCGCGGGTGTTGAACCGCAGCACCGCGATGCCGGCGAGCGCGGGCAGCCGGTAGGAGGCCTTGCGGTAGACGTGGGAATCCATAAAACCGCCGTGGGTGGGCAGCGGGTGAAGGGTAATCAGGGTGGCCTTCACGGGCCCGGACTCCGGCAGCGCCAGTTCGCCCACCAGGGTATGGCCGTCCTCCGTCTGCAGCTCCACGTTTTCGCGCCGGGCGGGCAGGACAGTGGCGGCACGGATGGGAGCGGGACCGGTGGACTGGCTGAATTCATACGACGCCGGATCAAAAGTCATGCCTGCCAGCTTAGCGACAGCGCGGCCCGGCCCCCTACCGGTAGCGGTAACTGCGGGTCATCCAGCAGTTGGTGTGCCAATGGCGCCGTTCCGCCAGCCCCGCGGCAGCGCCGAAGAGGTGGTCGTCCTTCCAAACCACCAGGTGCGCAACCCCCGGCAGCACCGCAGTGGAACACTCCGGGCAGATGTACGTCTTCTCCGCGTTCCTGGCCGTCATGGTGCGGACCATCCATTCGCCGTCGGGAGCGCTTTCCCGCCGGGCGATGCCTGCCCGGGCACGTTCCAGGTCAAGCTCAGGGACCTCACCGCTCCCCTTCTTTCCGGCAGCCCTACCCGAACCAGTCCCGGCTTTTCCGGACACGGGACGGCGGGGACGGTTGGAACGCGGCATGCATCCATTCTGCCCCAGCACCCGCCTCCGCCGGCGCGGCTGGGCGGGAACCACTCCTCCTGCAGGACTTGCCCGGGGCAGGTACCGGCGGCAGCAGCCGGTAGTCTGTACGGCGTGCGACTTGTCATAGCCAGATGCTCTGTTGATTACGTTGGCCGGCTCAAAGCCCATCTCCCCCTTGCCACCAGGCTCCTGTTGGTCAAGGCTGACGGCTCTGTCCTGGTCCACTCGGACGGCGGCTCTTACAAGCCGCTTAACTGGATGAGCCCGCCGGCAACGATGCGGGTCTCTTCCCCGGAGGACGTGGACCTGGAACTGGGCGTCATCGAGCAGTGGACAGTGCAGTCGGCCAAGACTGACGACCGGCTCATCATCAACATCCACGGGAAAATCAGTGACTCCTCCCACGACCTCGGCGTGGATCCAGGCCTGATCAAGGACGGTGTGGAGGCGGACCTGCAGCGGCTCCTCGCGGAACAGATTGAAACGCTCGGTGAGGGCTACTCCCTCATCCGCCGTGAGTATTTCACCGCCATCGGACCGGTAGACATCCTGGCGCGCGATGCGCGCGGTACCACCGTGGCTATTGAGCTGAAGCGCCGAGGCGACATCGACGGCGTGGAGCAGCTCACGCGGTACCTTGAACTCCTGAACCGCGACCCGCTGCTGGCCCCCGTCCGGGGCATTTTCGCCGCGCAGCAGATCAAGCCGCAGGCCAAGGTCCTGGCCAACGACCGCGGGATCGATTGCGTCACCCTTGACTACGACGCGATGCGCGGCGTGGACGACAGCGAATCCCGGCTTTTCTGACCGACGCTCCTCCTGCCGCTCCCGCACCCGGTTGTTGGGTCTTGAATTGCCCTTATACGGCTCTGACAAGGTCAATCAGCAGAATTGAACCCAAAATTTATCAGTTTCTACACCTAAACCGAAGACATC
>NZ_JBNHFF010000296.1:0-3374 GCF_059089965.1 Arthrobacter sp. SPT-J7 | reverse complement strand
CAACTGCCCGGGCCGGAACCCCCCGCCCGGTGCTGTGATTCCTGCCACGGCGCGGGAAACGGTCCTTGGCGTGACAGCCTGTCGTTATCTTTTGCAGCTGTTTTTGGGCACAATCAATGGCATGACTTCCAGCCCCGCCATGTCCGCTGCCGGCGCCCTCGCTGCAGACCATCCATTGCTGGATGGCCGCACCGCAGACTCGCCGTTGATCACGGCCTACCGGGGCGGAAAGCCATCGCGCCGCCCCGTCTGGTTCATGCGGCAGGCGGGGCGTTCCCTCCCTGAGTACCTCAAGGTCCGCGAAGGCATCGCCATGCTGGACTCCTGCCTGCGCCCAGAGCTCGCCTCGGAGATCACGCTCCAGCCGGTCCGCCGCCACGACGTGGACGCCGGAATCTTTTTCTCCGACATTGTTATTCCGCTCAAACTGGCCGGTGTGGCCGTGGACATTGTGCCCGGCGTGGGCCCGGTCCTGGACAAGCCCGTCCGGACGGCGGCGGACGTTGCCGCCCTGCCCCAGCTGACCTGGGAGGCGCTCGAACCTATCCGCGAAGCGGTCCGCCTCACGGTTGCCCAACTCGGTAAGACCCCCCTGATTGGTTTCGCGGGGGCGCCGTTCACCCTGGCGGCCTACATGGTGGAGGGCAAGCCGTCCCGCGACCACCTCGGACCGCGCACCATGATGCACGCGGACCCGGAGACGTGGCGCGCCCTCGCCAACTGGGCCGCCGACGCATCCGGCATGTTCCTGCAGGCCCAGCTGGAGGCCGGCGCCTCCGCAGCCCAGCTGTTCGACTCATGGGCAGGCTCCCTGGGGCTGGCCGACTACACAAAATTTGTGGCTCCCGCATCCACGCGCGCCCTGGATCATGTAAGGCACCTGGGCGCCCCGCTTATCCACTTCGGCACCGGCACCTCCGAGCTTCTCGTGGCCATGCGGGACGTTGGCGTCGATGTGGTCGGCGTTGACTACCGCCTGCCGCTGGACGAGGCCAACCGCAGGCTGGGCGGATCGGTCCCGCTGCAGGGAAACATCGACCCTGCTCTCCTGTCCGCCCCCTGGGAAATCCTCGAAGCCCACGTCCGCTCGGTAATTGCCGCCGGAGCAGCTGCGCCCGGCCACGTTCTCAACCTGGGCCATGGCGTTCCTCCCGAGACCGATCCTGCCGTCCTCACCCGGGTTGTAGAGCTCATCCATTCCATCTCGCCGGAGTAACCCGTGGCGATTCACCCGGCTGGTATCCCGTCCGCGCTGGTGCTGGGCGGTGGGATCTCAGGCCTCCTTTCCGCTCGGGAGCTGGCCGCTGCCGGGCACCCGGTGACGGTCCTGGAAGCCGGCAGGGAGTGGGGCGGCTGCGTGGGCAGCCATGTTGTAGCCGGCCTAACCCTGGACAGCGGGGCCGAGTCTTTCGCGACGCGGTCCGACGCCGTTGCCGGCCTGGCCGAGGAACTGGGCCTTTCGGACAGGATTGTTGCGCCCCGGCCCGGCGGCGCCTGGGTCCAACTTCCGGACGGCCCCCGGGAACTCCCCAAGACAGGCATCCTGGGGATACCGGCCAACCCCTGGGACCCCGAAGTCCGCAGGTCCCTGGGACTCCTCGGCTCGCTTCGCGCCTCCCTCGACCGGTTCCTCCCTTCGTCCATTGGCACCGCCGCGGAGGTTGTCAGCGTGTCTGCCCTCGTCCGGGCGCGTATGGGACGCCGGGTCCTGGAGCGGCTGGTAGCGCCCGTTGTGGGAGGTGTGCATTCCGCCGACCCGGGTCTCCTCGACGTCGACATGGTGGCTCCCGGACTGCGTGCAGGACTCCGGCAGTACGGCTCCCTTGCCGCCGCTGTCGCATCCCAACGGCGCAACAGCACCGGACCTGCCAAGGCAGGCTCCGCCGTCGCTGGCCTCGAAGGGGGAATGCATACCCTGGTAACTGCGCTGGTCAGCGATCTCCAGGACCGTGGTGTCACGCTCCTGTCCGGAAGGCGCGCAACAACCGTGGCCCGGACATCCGAAGGGTGGCGCGTTGACGCCGCGGGGGGTGGAATGTTCGACGCCGGCCTGCTGGTCGTCGCAGTGGACGGCCCGGCCGCCGTCGGACTGCTCGAAAAGGCAGTGCCGGCAATTGCTGGAATGCAGCCCGGTTCCGGGCCTGACGTGCAGCTCGTCACCCTGGTCCTGCACAAGCCTGAACTGGACCGCCGTCCCCGCGGCACCGGCATCCTCGTTGCCCCTCAAACTCCCGGTATCCAGGCAAAGGCCCTGACTCACGCGACCGGCAAATGGGACTGGCTGGCCGCCGCCGCCGGCTCCGGCACACATGTCATCCGGCTTTCGTATGGACGCGTTGACAGCACCGGCAACCGGCCTGGCGGACCTGATACCAACGACGGGCTCCTGGCAGCGTCGCTTCAGGATGCATCGGCCTTGCTCGGCGTTGGCATCAACAGGCAGGACGTTGTGGAGTGGGACGTGGTGCGGTGGCGTGGCGCCCTGCCCTTTGCCGCCGTCGGACACCGTGCCCGGGTAACGGCCGTCCGGAACGCCTGCAACGCGGTGGGCGGCCTGGCCGTGGTGGGCGGCT
This sequence comes from Arthrobacter sp. SPT-J7, assembly GCF_059089965.1. NCBI lineage: Bacteria > Bacillati > Actinomycetota > Actinomycetes > Micrococcales > Micrococcaceae > Arthrobacter > Arthrobacter sp. SPT-J7. Next base: position 801 of record NZ_JBNHFF010000296.1, on the reverse strand, counting down.
GGGTGGCCGGGAATGGACTCGCTGCAGTGGTGTCCGACACGAAGAACCAAATCCGGAATCTGGCCCGCTGAACGTCCTCGCTGGTCAGGCTGGTGGAGGCATGGAAGCAGGGCTCTCCGGGGCCGCCGTTGGGGGCATTGCTGGTTTTCACTTCGCCGCCCGACATGGTTAGTGTCGATGACTATGGTTCACAACAGGTCCGATCTTTCCATGCCCCGGACCGGTATCCATGGGGGACTCCGACGTGGCGCAGCAGCTGCGGCAGTCGGAGCGGTACTGGTTCTCACCACGGGCGTCCCGGCGTCACAAGCAAAAGAGGGAGCGCCCGATCCCGGGGACCCTGCGCCCCCGGCTGCGGACACGTCATCCCTCCCGGTGGTCCCGCTGAAGGGGCAGTCGGGTGAAGTGCGGCAGGATGCGCCCGGCCAGAACCGCGAGGGGAAAAACGGCAATGGCAAGGCTCCTGAGGACAGGAGGAAGGCTGCGGAGTCCGGGCAGCCCGCCAGTCCCAGCCCCAGCCCGGTTGCCACTCCTTCCGCCTCTGCAATCCCGTCAGCCCTGCGTCCCGCTGTGAGGGCCACCCAAAAGCCCGGGGCCCCTTCGGGCACCGCTCCGGCGTCCCCCGTTCCGACATCCAGCGCCCCCGCAGCCAGCACTCCGACAGCCACCCGCTCGGCGACGTCTGCTCCCGCGGCCTCCGCCCATGCATCTTCGGAAACTGCGCCGGGCCTTGCGCCCCCTGTTCCCGTTGCCGTGCCGGAATCGCCAGGCGCCGGTGCCCCGGCAGCCCCGGAAACCTCC
>NZ_JBNHFF010000295.1:0-3382 GCF_059089965.1 Arthrobacter sp. SPT-J7 | reverse complement strand
GTGGGCGGGGCTTTTTGCGTTCCAGTTCCGCTTGGATCAGGCGGGGTCGCTGATATCCGCGACGACGGCGCGCAGCGCTCCGGTGAGGGCATCGGCATCCACGAAGGCGCTGTAGCCGTGGGCACCTGCACCCATCGAGATCCTCCGGCCCGTGATGGTCGCGTCAGCGTACACCGGCCAGCTGTTGGTGCTGCCCAGGGGTGTGATGGTGCCGCGTTCGTAGCCAGTTGCGTCCAGCGCCACGTCTGCGGGCGGCAGGGAGAGCTTGTTGACGCCCACGAGGTTCCGGAGCTTGGGCCAGGAGATCTGGCGGTCACCGGGAATCAGCGCAAAGAGGAACGAGCCGTCCTTGTGTTTGACCACCAACGACTTCACGATGTCCGCGGGCGGAATACCCAGGATGCCGGCCGCCTCCTCCAGGCTTTTGGCGGCCGGCCTTTCCACCACCTCAACCTGCAGGCCACGCGCTGCCGCGTCGGCGAGGAACCTGTCCCGGCCGGCACCGTTTTCATTTCCCGCTCGACTGTTGGCGCCGGTGCCACCGGGGGTTTCGGTGCTGCCCGATCCGGTGCCGCCGGCCCCGGCTGCCTCGGCCATCAGTCGCGGTACAGCAGGAGGGCTTCACCCTGCCCGCCGCCGCCGCACAAGGACACCGCAGCTTTGCCTGTTCCCCGCCGCCTGAGCTCGTGCGCGGCATGTACTGCGAGCCGGGCCCCCGATGCGCCGATGGGGTGTCCCAGGGCGATGGCACCACCATGGATGTTGCACTTTTCAAGGGGGTAATCGAGATCCTGCAGCGACTGGACCGCCACGGAACCGAACGCTTCGTTGATCTCGATAAAGTCCAAATCGGCGGTGGTCCAGCCCGCACGCCCCAGCGCGTTCTTGATGGCGTTGGACGGCTGGGAGTGCAGCGAGTTGTCCGGCCCGGCAACCTGCCCGGGCTTGCCGACGACCGCCAGGTATTCGAGCCCGTGCTCCTCGGCAAAGGCGCGGGAGGAGAGGACGAGGGCCGCGGCTCCGTCAGACAGGGGAGAGGAGTTGCCGGCGGTAATAGTGCCGTCCGTAACGAAGGCGGCCCGCAGCCCGGCCAGGGACTCGACGGAGGCGTTAGGACGAACACCTTCATCAGTGGACACCACCAGGGGGTCACCCTTGCGCTGCTTGATGCTGAGGGAAACGATCTCGTCGTCGAAGGTGCCGTTCTTGGCGGCCAGCGCGGCACGCTGGTGCGAATGGGCGGCCACGTTGTCCTGGGACGTCCTGTCGATTCCCAGCGTGAGGTTCCGGGTCTCGGTCGACAGCCCCATCGACTGCCCGTCAAAGGCATCCGTGAGCCCATCGTGTGCAGCCGCGTCCAGGGCTAGGATGGAGCCGTAGGTCCACCCCTGCCGCGAACCAGGCAGCAGGTGCGGCGCCCGGGTCATTGACTCCTGCCCGCCAGCCACCACCACGGACGCCTCACCGCCGCGGATCATCCGGGCGGCGTCGATCACCGCGGTCAGCCCCGAGAGGCAGACCTTGTTTACGGTGACGGCAGGAACATTCCAGCCAATGCCGGCGCCGATGGAGCTCTGCCGTGCAGGGTTCTGGCCGGCACCCGCCTGGAGCACCTGGCCCATGATGACGGCCTCAACCTGGCCGGCGTCCACCCCGCTTGCCTCCAGAGCCGCCTTGATGGCATGTGCCCCGAGTTCGACGGCGGTAAAGCTCGCCAATTGCCCATTGATACGGCCCTGGGGCGTACGAACTGCTGCCAGGATGACAACGTCAGTGTTGTCCGTGGAGTTGCCCATGTTTATCTCTTCCGATCTGATCCGTTGTAGGCCACCAAGGCTATCGTGACGCCGGTCACCCATATATTCAAACGCCCGGGCCGCTAGGTGCATTCCTGGCAGTGCCCGGTCCCCGTGACGGCCGTCTCCCGCAAGCAGCCCGGAAAACGGTGCTTGCAATCGGGCCGGATGTGGGGTAGACATGTAGGTTATTTTGCCGTATCGTAGATATTTGCGTCTTCCCTGTTTACCTTCAGCCTTCATATAGCGGTGGGCTTCGCCTGGCAGCTGGCAATCATCGTGCCGTCAACAACGTCACAGCATTGTCAGCACCGGCCCCGGGTCATATAGCGGAACCGGATGGTAGCACTGCGGAGCATTCCGCAGGGTGCACAGCGGGGGAGATCTGAAAACGCCTGAAGGTCTGTGGAAGGATCCCTCTTGGTCGCCTCGAGCACCTCTAATAACGAAACCGCTAACACCGCCGACAGCACTGATGGTGCCACTCGCCGGCTCTCATTCGCAAAGATTCACGAACCTCTTGACGTTCCGAATCTGCTTGCCCTCCAGACGGACAGCTTCGACTGGCTGGTCGGAAACGAACGCTGGCAGGCACGCGTAGCGAAAGCTGTCGAAGAAAACGATCTTAGCGTCGCCACCACGTCCGGACTCTCGGACATCTTTGAAGAGATCTCCCCGATTGAGGACTTCCAGGGCACCATGTCCCTGAGCTTCTCCGATCCGGAGTTCGCTGACCCGAAGTACACCATGGCCGAGTGCAAGGACCGGGACGCAACGTACTCGGCGCCGTTGTACGTCAAGGCCGAGTTCATGAACAACAACACGGGCGAAATCAAGCAGCAGACCGTGTTCATGGGCGACTTCCCGCTGATGACCGAGAAGGGTACCTTCGTGGTCAACGGCACCGAGCGTGTCGTGGTCTCCCAGCTGGTCCGTTCCCCGGGCGCCTACTTTGAGCGTGCCGCCGACAAGACCAGCGACAAGGACATCTTCACTGCGAAGATCATCCCGTCCCGCGGTGCCTGGTTCGAACTCGAAATCGACAAGCGCGACCAGGTCGGCGTTCGCCTCGACCGCAAGCGCAAGCAGTCCGTTACCGTCCTGCTGAAGGCCCTCGGCTGGACCGAAGGACAGATCCTCGAAGAGTTCGGCCAGTACGACTCCATGCGGGCAACCCTGGAGAAGGACGCCACCGAAACGCGCGAAGACGCGTTGTTGGACATTTACCGGAAGCTGCGCCCGGGCGAGCCGCCCACCGTCGAGGCTGCCCAGTCGCTGCTGGACAACCTGTACTTTAACTCCAAGCGCTACGATCTGGCCAAGGTTGGCCGCTACAAGATCAACCGCAAGCTGGGCATCGACCGCTCCCTTGGTGACAAGGAAGCTTCGGTCCTGCACGTTGAAGACATCGTGGCCATGATCAAGTTCCTCGTCGCGCTGCACGCCGGCGAGAAGACCATCAAGGGCACCCGCGAAGGCCAGGAAGTGGACCTGCGCGTCGAAATCGACGACATCGACCACTTCGGCAACCGCCGCATCCGCGCCGTCGGCGAGCTCATCGAGAACCAGGTGCGCACCGGCCTGTC
>NZ_JBNHFF010000294.1:0-3400 GCF_059089965.1 Arthrobacter sp. SPT-J7 | reverse complement strand
GGGGCGGCAGCGGCCCCTCAGCGGCCAGCCAGCCGGAGGCCTAGTATTCTTGTCCGTGTTGTTCACCCCGGCCTGCACCCTTCGTGCCGGCCGCCAGCGCCCACACCGAACGGAATCTGCTCGTGACTTCTTCCCCTGACTTCCCGCGGGTACACATTGCCACCGACCACGCCGGCATGGAACTCAGCGCCCACCTGGTGACCCACCTGACGGCCAAAGGCTATGAGGTGGTGGACCACGGTCCGAAGGTCTACGACGCCCAGGACGACTACCCGTCGTTCTGCATCAATGCAGCCCTGGCCGTGGTCGCTGACCAGCAGGCTGGTGTCCACGCTTTGGGCATCGTGCTTGGCGGATCAGGAAACGGGGAACAGATCGCAGCCAACAAAGTGAAGGGTGTCAGGGCAGCACTGGCGTGGAACCATTCCACCGCCACCCTCGCCCGGGAGCACAACGATGCCAATGTGGTGGCTGTGGGCGGCCGCCAGCACACCGTGGAGGAAGCAACGGAACTGATCGAGGCCTTCCTGGCGGAGCCCTTCAGTAACGATGAGCGCCACGTCCGCAGGATCGGAAAAATCGCCGCCTATGAAACTACCGGCGAGGTCATCGAGTAGTGCCGGAAGGGCATACCCTCCGGCGCCTGGCACGGCAGTTCGGGGACGTTTTCGGTGGCCAGCGGCTCGCTGTGTCCAGCCCGCAGGGCCGGTTTGCCGGGGGAGCCGCGCTGCTCGACGGGCACACCCTTGTTGCTGCAGAGGCCCATGGGAAACACCTGTTCCTGCACTTCGACCACTCGCTGGTACTGCACGTACACCTGGGCCTCTACGGGGCCTGGACTTTCGGCGGAGACAGTACTTTCGCAGGCTCTTCCAGCATTGGTGCGCCGCGCCGGGTGGGGGAGCAGGAAACCTTCGGTGGCGACGATGCTGACTCCGGCGGCTATGCCGGTCCCCCGGACCCGGTGGGGGCCGTGCGGGTCCGCATCGTAGGCAGCAATGGCTGGGCGGACTTGCGCGGGGCCACAACCTGCGAAACCATCAGCGTTGCCGAGGCCGACGCCGTGCTGGCGCGGCTCGGCCCGGATCCACTCGTTAATCGCCGGGGGGACGCCGGCCGTTTCGCCGCGAATCTCCGGAGCCGTAAGACCCCCGTAGCCGCGCTGCTGATGGACCAGAAAATCATTGCCGGAGTGGGAAACGTGTACCGTGCGGAAGTCCTTTTCCGGCGGCGGCTCGACCCGTGGCTGCCGGGAACCGACGTTCCGGACGCCGAGGCACGAAAGCTGTGGCGCGACGTCGTCTCCGTAATGGGCCTCGGCGTGGTGGACGGCAGGATCATCACCACCACGCCGAGGTATTGGTCCGGAAACGGCCGGGCGGCCATGGCTGCTGCCGACGCAGCTGCGCTCAAGAGCGACACATTCCCGGCCAGGGAGAATGCCCATTTTGTCTACAGACGCAATGGGCTGCCGTGCCGGGTGTGCAGCACCACAGTGCTGATGGCCGAACTGGCGGCACGCAAGCTCTACTGGTGCCCGTACTGCCAGCAGTCCTAGCAACACCACAGGTACGGCTTCCTGAAGAGTGCCGAAACCCAAAAAGGCCCCTCACTGAGGGGCCTTTTGATGTTGCTTGGAGGGGACGACGGGAATCGAACCCGCGTAATCAGTTTGGAAGACTGAGGCTTTACCATTAAGCTACGTCCCCGAAAGAAGGTCCAGCTGTAAGGCCGTCAGGCGCTGGCAGTCTGGTAACTTCGGGCTGGCTGTTCAAGCCGGATATAACTTAACCTAATTCATGGGGTACGTGTCAAATGTGCAAACTTGGCGCGTATGACCGTAGACTTGCCTGTGCACTTACGGGGTGTAGCTCAGCTTGGCTAGAGCGCCTGCTTTGGGAGCAGGAAGTCGCAGGTTCAAATCCTGTCACCCCGACTCTGCGGCCCGGACCTCTCGGCCTGGACAGAACATTGCGTTTGCAGAACCCCATCCCACAAACCCAGGAGTACTTAGACCGTGAAGAGCGCTGTCGAGAACCTCACCCCCACGCGGGTCAAGCTCAATGTTGAGGTCCCCTTTGAGGAATTGAAGCCCAGCATCGACTCGGCCTACAAGACCGTTGCTTCGCAGATCCAGGTCCCCGGCTTCCGTAAGGGCAAGGTCCCCGCAAAGCTGATCGACCAGCGCGTCGGCCGCGGCTACGTCCTGGAGACGGCCATCAACGAAGGCCTCAACGGCTGGTACCAGGCTGCTGTCCAGGAATCCGGCATCCGCCCCCTGAGCCGTCCCGAGGTGGAGATCACCGAGGTTCCGGATCCCTCCGCCACGGATGGCGGCCTGAAGTTCGCCGCCGAGGTTGATGTCCGCCCCGAGATCGAGCTGCCTGACTACGCCGGCCTCCAGGTCGAGGTTGCTGCAGCCCAGTCCTCGGACGAAGACGTTGACAAGGCCCTTGATGAACTGCGCGGCCGCTTCGGCACGCTGAAGTCCGTGGACCGCCCGGCTGCCGACGGTGACTTCCTCACCATCGACATCACTGCCACGATCGACGGTGAAGAAGTTGACTCCGCAGCCGGCCTCTCCTACCAGGTGGGCTCGGGCACCATGCTCGAAGGCCTCGATGAAGCCGTGACCGGCCTCAGCATCGACGAGGACGCCATCTTCAACACCACATTGGTGGGCGGCGATCACGCCGGCGAAGAAGCCCAGGTCAAGGTAGTCGTAAAAGCCGTCAAGGAGCGCGAACTCCCCGAGGCCAACGATGACTTTGCCCAACTGGCTTCCGAATTCGACACCCTGGCCGAGCTCCGCGAGGACCTGGCTAAGCAGGCCGCAGACTCCAAGGTCGTAGAGCAGGGCGTCGAAGCCCGCGACAAGGTCCTGGACAAGCTCGTTGAGCTGGTGGAGGTTCCCGTTCCGGACTCGGTGGTTGAAGAGCAGCTTGAAGCCCACTTCAAGGAGGGCAATGGCCACGGTGAAGGCGAGCACGACACCGAGGAACACCGTGAAGAGGTCCGGGCCAACACGGCCCGCGCTTTCCAGAACGAGATCATCCTGGACGCCATCGCCGAAAAGGAAGAAGTCAACGTCAGCCAGAACGAGCTGATCGACTACATCGTTACCACCGCCAGCCAGTACGGCATGGACCCCAACCAGTTCGCCCAGATCATTGATCAGAGCGGCCAGGTCCCCATGATGGTTTCCGAGGTCCGCCGCCGCAAGGCACTGGCAGTGGTCCTCGGCCAGGCCACGGTGACCGACACTGAAGGCAAGGCTGTTGACCTCAGCGACTTCGTCCGTCCCGGTGGCGAAGAAGAAGCTCCTGCCGTGGAGACCGAAGAAGCTGCAGTAACTGAAGCACCTGAGGCTGCTGCGGATGAAGACAAGGCAGAGGCCAAG
>NZ_JBNHFF010000293.1:0-3493 GCF_059089965.1 Arthrobacter sp. SPT-J7 | reverse complement strand
CGATGCCTGGGTCGAAGGCGACGAGACATTCGTGGGCTACGAAATCATGAGCGCGGCCACCTTTGCCAAGCCTGCCTGATCCGGCCGGTTGAGGCCCCGGACAGATAATCGCGAAAGGCCATCATGCGCCCAGCTCCCCGGACGGCTTCCGGGCCATTTGAAGCTACGGATTCCGGTGCACGGAAGAAGCCCCGGCGCGGTTGGCGCCGCGCCGGCATCGCTGCGCTGGTCATCCTGGCGCTGATCCTCGTCTCCACGGTGGTCAACCTGGTCCTGGAGTCGACGGAGAAAGCGGGCATGGCTGCCTACGGCGAACGTATCGCCGTAGGCAGCGGCTCCCTGAACGTGTACCGGAACGGGCGGGAAGAGGGCCAGCCGATTGTCCTGCTCAGCGGCCTGGGAACCCCGGCGCCCGGCCTCGACTTCGCTCCTCTGGCGCGCGAACTCAGCGGCTTTGACGTCATCGCCATTGAGGGGTTCGGGTACGGTTACAGCGACATGGAAGCCCCTCCCCGGACCAACGAGAACATCAGCACCGAACTTCACGAAGTCCTGGCCAAACTGCAGGTCAAGCAACCCTACGTATTGGCAGGGCACTCCATCGCCGGCTTCTACATGCTCGACTACGCGAACCGGTACCCCACTGAAGTGGCCGCCGTCGTCGGAATCGATGCGTCCATACCGAAACCCGGGGATGAGCCGGTTCCAGACCCGGAGCCGGGGATTAATTGGGAACGTGCCCTGGCCGTCACGGGGACAGTGCGCGCGGTCAGCGCCGTCGCCCCGGGTTTCGTGGATCCTGCAAGCGACGCGTACACGGCTGATGAGCTGCACCGGATGCGCCTCATGACCAGCTGGAATTACGGGAACCGGGCAGTGGCTGATGAAACAGCCCGGATAGCGAATAATTCGGCGGCTTTGAGGGGCGTCACATATCCCGATGACCTGCCGGTTCTGGCCTTCGTTGCCGATGAAGGTTCAGACTCGACAGCCACCAAAACATCCGCTCTGCAGGACCTGCTGAGGAACGTCAAGCGGCATGAGGTGGTCACGTTGGAGGGCAGCCATTACCTGCACTGGACCCAGTCCAAGCGCATGGCAGAGGAAATCCAAACCTTCCTCGCCGGCACCGGATAGCCAAGCCGAGCTAGAGCGGTTCGGGACGCACGCGCACCGCGGCCATTGTTCGGAGAAGCACGACGGCGGTGATGGCGCCCGCCGCCATGATGGACGCCAGGACTATCACCTGGAACCGTCCGGCTTCCAAGGGCGAGGCGCCGCCGAAGATCGCGCCCACAAAGGCGCCGGGCAGGGTGACCAGGCCCGTTGTTTTGGTCTGGTCTGTTGAGGGGATCAGGGCTGCGTGCACTGAGTAGCGGGCTTGGGTAAGGGTGGCCCGCGGGGCCGTGGCGCCCAGGGCGAGCCAGCCTTCCACCTGGTCCCACTGCTCACGCACGGCCTCATAAAAACGGTGCCCGGCAAGCACCGCTATGGTCATGCAGTTGCCGATCACAATCCCGCCCACCGCCAGGACGTAGCGGGGCTCCAGCGCCACAGCTCCGGTTCCGAAGACGACAGCCAGGGTCACCACGATGCCCGCGGCCATGGTTGCTGACACGGTTGCAAAGCGCCGCCAACACCAACTCAGCCGGCGCGTTGCCGTTACTGCCGCGACGGTGAACATCACCAGCAGCGCCGCACCCACCCACATTGGATCGGCGATGATGCCGCCCAGAACCAGGCTGATGAGCGCCAGCTGGGCTGCGCCGCGGAGGATGGCCAGCGCCGGTGCAAGGTACGACGGTGTGCGCGAGCCTCGGAGCACCGCGACGGTCAGCAGCATCAGGATGGCCACGGCCGCGAAGGTCGGTGCCAGGGCATCGGGGAAGGCCATCAGCACAGCCTAGCGCCCACGCAGGCTGCACTTGCTCTTGCAACCCTGCCTACGAGGAGACGATGTGGGTACGGAAACGGCAGGCAGGTTGGCTATGTGCCGGAGAGCAACCGCAACCAAGGAGTCATGATGACCGATACGTTTCCCGTAGAACGCACAACAGTGGCTGTGAACGGAACGGCCCTGTCCTACCTCGAGGCGGGGAGCCCTGACGCGCCGCCGCTGGTGCTTCTGCACGGAACCTTTTGGAGCCGTGTATGGCAGCCGGTCCTGCCCCTGCTCGCAGCGGATTTTCACTGCTTCGCGCTGGACTTTCCGGGGTTCGGGCGTAGCGCGGGGGAGCTGGACGTGGCCGACGCGACTGTCCCGGCGCTGGCGCAGGTGGTCCTGGATACGGCTGACGCGCTCGGCCTGGACACTTTCCGGGTCGCCGCGCACGATATCGGCGGGGGAGTGGCCCAGCACCTGGCAGCCTACTCCGGGCGGGTGACGCGGCTGGTGCTCGTCAACGCCGTCATGTTCGATTCCTGGCCCGTTCCGGCAGTGGAACGGTTCCGCGATCCAGCGGTCCGGGCAACAACGGGCACCGAAGAGCTGTTGGCGGCGCGGACCAAAACAATGCAGCTCACGGTGGAACGCCACCTTCCAGCCAAGGAGATAGATGAGTATGTCTTCCCTTGGCGGGACCCTGCCCGCGCCCGATCCTGGATGGCCATGGCAGGAGCCGCGGACTCCCGTTACACGCTCGACCTGCTGCCGGCGCTGAAAGCGGCCGCTGTGCCCACGCGGCTTGTTTGGGGGAGGGACGATGACTTCCAGAAGATCAGCTTCGCTCGGCGCTATGTCGCAGAGGTCCCGTCCAGCGATCTGGTTGAGGTAGCCGGAAAACACATCCCGATGGAAGACTCGCCCCGTGAAGTTGCCGATGCCATGATGAGCCACCTCAGGGGCCGCTAACCGCATTCATTCCTTCTGCCTCAGGAAGTAGGCGCCCACGGTGCCGGCCAGGGTGGCGAAAACGGCCACCGAGTAGATGGCCAGAAGAACCTGGATAATGCGAGAGAAGGTGCTGGTGCCGGTGATTCCGCTGCCCGTGATTGCGGCCATGGCGGACTCGTAGAGGGCTTCCGAGTAGGAACTGTGCTCGCCTGTTGCGTAGAGGAACTGGCTGGATGCCAGGATGACCACCGCGGTGACGGCGGACAGCCAGCCAATCCTGCTGCTCAGCAGGCGCCCGGCAGAACGGGAACCCCGCACTCCTGCCGAAAGGATCGATCCGTAGCGCGCCAGCCTCGCGACGCGTACGAGCCGGAGAGCCTGCAGGGTACGGAAGAACCTCAGGAACGGTACGAGGAGGAAGATGACCTGCCACCAGCTCTTCCGCCAGAAGTTTTTACCGAAGCCCGCAATGTAGGCGCGTAACACGAATTCCGCGACAAACACTGCCCAGAACAGCCAGCCAACGACGGCGAGGACGCCCACCATCGCAGGCTCTGTTGCTATGAGTTGGCCGAGCACCACAAAAAGGAAGATGACACCGAGGATTCCCATGGGCTGATCCAGCAGCCGGGCGAGCATTACCGCCCGGTGAATGCGGGG
>NZ_JBNHFF010000292.1:0-3517 GCF_059089965.1 Arthrobacter sp. SPT-J7 | reverse complement strand
GCTGCAGCCGCGGCCTCCGCCCAGGAGGTCCGGCGCGTGAGCGGCCTGCCGCCGTCGGGCTGGCTGGAAGGGTTGGGTGTTACGGCTGGCATGGTTCCTGTCCGGGCATCCGGCACCGCGCCGTCGGCATGACGATTGTCACGGCGTCGGCGCAGCTCCGGCTGCCCTGCATCTTCTGCATGGGCGCGTGCGTTCTGATCCGCCGGATCGGGCATGTGTGTCCCCCCAGGACGTTCGGCAAATTTCTTGCAGCACTGGTTCAACAGTAAGTCTAGGGGCTCGGGCGGAAGGAGCCGGCCAGGCGGTCATCAACTCAGAGGCAGCGGTTGCCGGGATGGGCCGCAATGTAACCGCTGAGCCGTTGCATAAACGCAGCCATGGCTTCACGGCTGACGTTTTCGAAGGGCTTGTAGCTGCCGTCGTCCCAGCCTTTGGTGACTCCTGCAGAACGCATCCACTCGATCTCCCTGTAAAAGGCGCTGGCCCGTGAGTCCGTGAAGGTCGGCGCGGAAGGTGCCGCATACCCAGTTGCGGCCGGTATCCCGCAGTAGACACCGGCGAAGCGGTTCATGAAGGCTGCCATCGCCTCACGGCTGACCGGCTCGTACGGGCGGTACGTTTTGTCCAACCATCCGGTGCTGATCCCCTGGGCGTTCATGAAGGCAATTTGCTGGTAGAACAGATGGTCGGTGGGGACGTCCTTGAACGGGGATTCCTTGGGCGCTACGTAGTCTGCGCCGGCAAGCCGGTAGATGAAGGCGGCCATCGCCTCGCGGCTGACTGATTCAAAGGGCCGGTAGGTACCGTCGGGATATCCCTCTGAAATCCTGTTCTCCTTCATCCAAGCGATCGCATCCTGGAACCCGCTCTGGTGAGAGTCCGTGAACGGCGCCGGGGGCTGGCTGCCGAAGAAGTCCTGGGCGGTGGTGTAGGTGCCGCTGGGCGCGTTGGCGTCGCTGAATGCGAAAAAATTGACGGTCCCGTACATGCGGTACTGGGCGCTGGCGCTGATGGAGATCCCGACGCCGATGGTGTTGAACTTCGGGTTCCGCAGGATCGCCTCGTGCCCCGGTGAATTGATCCACTGTTCCACAAGTCCCTGGGCCCGGGTGTCGCCTCTGGCGGCTATGATTTCGCCCGCGGCGGTCCAACGGTCAGCTACACGCGGGTCCTGGTAGTAGCCCGGGTTGTGCTGGAAGAGCGAAGTTGCGGCCATATGGTCGGACCAGTCCTCGGCCATCTCCGAAACGGTGACGTTGAACTTCACCGGGGCAACGCCGAGACTTGCACGGTAATTGTTGATCCCGTTGAAGACGTCAACGATCTGCTGTTCGTTGGCCTCCTCCAGAGTGTGGTTGTAGGCCGCCACGTCCGCAGGTGCGGCAACAGCAGGAACAGCAGACATCGTGGACGCCATGAGAACGCCCGCTAGGACGGCACAAGAGACCCTTCGAAAAACATTCACATTTCCCCCCGGAAATAAAGCTCCGCCCAAGGCCAGTCAAGAGCGCAGATCTTGCCGACAGATTACCAGCACTCGCTGCCGCAAAGCGCCTAGCAAAGTGTTGTTCGGTAACGGCGGCATCAGCTAGGGCGCGGACGCCACTTCCTGCAGTGCTGCGAGGATGGCCCTTTCTTCCTCGGGGTCAGGGGTAAGGGATGCCGCCTTTGCAACGTAGGCGACGGCGCTGTCAGCCCGGCCGGCTGCGTACTCGGCCAGCCCGGACTGCAGCCATACCTGCGAGTTGACGGGGGCAGCAAGCCTGGCCTCGGCCAAGGTCTCCTGTGCGGCTGCGAGGTCGCCGGCGGCCAGGTGCCCCACGGCAAGTGACGTCATGGATTCCACCGAGCCCGGATTAGCTTTTAGGGAACGGGCGGACCACTGGGCTGCAAGCTTTCCCGACGCCGGGTCCCCCGCTGCTGCTCGGCCGGCAAAAGCCTGGCCTGCCAGGAGGGCGACGTCCGGATCCCAGCGGCGCAGGGCTGCTGCTGATTCGAAGTTTTCGGATGCTTCGCCGAGGCGCCCCTCGCGAATTGCAGCTTCGCCCCTTTTCAGGGATACCTCGGCTGCGGATGCCATGCCGGCGGCGACGGATATGACGGCAAGGCAGGAAACCGCTGCCGGCCCAGCGATTACCGGAACCTTTGAGGCGTTCCTTTGCTGGAATTGGGCTGGTGCCGCCTTCCGGGCGGCGGGCTTGTCCGGTTTCGGGTTGGAGGGCACGACGCCGGCAAGGGCACCGGCGCAGAGGCCAGCAATGACTGTGGTGCCCGGCGTAGGAAAATGAGTAAGCAGGACCAGGGCAAACGAGCCCACCGCGGCCGCGGCGCCAACGAGGAACAACCGGTCCGCATCGCTGCAGCTCGTCCGGATGTTCCGCGCGGCAGCCCAGAGTACGGCTGCGCACAGGAGCAGATTGGCGACCAGCAGCGGCACACCGCCGTCGGCCAGCCACTGCAGCGGAATCATGTGGGGGCTGTCCGCCGGGAAGTCGGTCCCCACGCGGGCGGCAAACCCCTCGGTCTGATACCGCGGCAGGGCGTCCACATAGCGCCCTGGGCCTGCGCCCAGCAGCCAGTTGTCGTGAACGAGCGCCCATGTGGCGGTCCACAAATCAACACGTCCCGTTACTGTCCCTCCCGTCAGGAGCCTTCCCCGGACATCAGGAAAGGCAAGGACCGCGAGAGCCACCGACGCCACCGCGCCAAAAAGCCAAAGACCCCCGCGACGGGAACCGGAAGCACCCCTGTTCTGCCACGCCCGCCAGGCAATCACAGCCACAATGAGTACGGCGAGCACAATGATCACCGCCCGGGACCCGGAAGCTGCGGCAACGATGGCCCCGCCGATGGCGCCGGCAGTGTCCCATGGTGCCCTGCGAAAGACTGCCCGCGGAAGCAGGACGGCACAGCCGGTCAGCCCCGCGATCCCCATATCGGTCGCGTTGCCAAGAGTCGCCCCGAACCGGAAGTTATCGCTGTCGCCCAGGAGGTTCACTCCCAATGCCTCCAGCACTGCCGCAAGGGCAAGCAGGAGCATGCTTCCGGCCACCATCCTCGTCCAGAAGGTGCGAACGGTCGCGTTGGCGCCAGGACCTAAAAGGCGTGACCCGACCAGCAGCAACAGCAGGTACGCGGCTACTGTGGGGACGCCCTCGTACCGCGGCCAACGGCCCCAGAACGACGGGCCGAATCCGTCAACAACCACGGCAGCGAGGGCGAAGACGGCAAGGACCCCGGAGGCGGTCCATGCAACTTGCGGTGCAAGCCTTGTCCGTGATCCGGCAATGATTCCCAGCCCCACGCCTGCCGCGAGGAAGGCCAACTTGGGCAAAGTGAAGCGGAACAGTCCATCTGGCACGAGAACAAAAATGCAGCTCATCAAGATGAACAGCGAAGCAACAGGTAATCGAACCGGGGACAAAGCTCCCCGCTGTTCAGTGACAGCCTTTTTCACATATGCCTCTCGTGCGCACTCATTCGCCGGTTGCCTTATTCTCGCGGCTTGTGCCGGGAT
>NZ_JBNHFF010000291.1:0-3522 GCF_059089965.1 Arthrobacter sp. SPT-J7 | reverse complement strand
CGGCGTCCTCGCCTCGCACGCAGACTTCGGCGGGCGGGTGGCGGCCGGCTGGAGTGCCGTTGCGGACGGCCGGGGCTCCAGCGACTGCAACGGCCACGGCACGCACGTCGCAGGGTCGGTAGCCGGGGCCACTTACGGTGTGGCCAAGGGCGCCACCGTGGTGCCGGTCCGGGTGCTCGACTGCAACGGCTCCGGCTACAACTCCGACGTGGTGGCGGGCCTGGACTGGATTGCCGCCCACCATCAGGCGGGAACGCCCGCGGTTGCCAACCTCAGCCTGGGCGGCGGTGCCAGCACGGCTGTGGACTCGGCCATCCAGGCAATAATGAACGACGGCGTCACTGCCGTGGTTGCCGCCGGCAACTCCGCCGTTGATGCCTGCGGCAGCTCTCCCGCCCGCGTGCCGGCAGCCGTTACCGTAGCTGCCAGTGACTCATCTGACCGGCAGGCGTCCTTCTCCAACTTCGGTTCCTGCGTGGACCTTTACGCGCCCGGCGTCGGGATCACCTCGGCCCACCACACCTCTGCCACCGCTACTGCATCCATGTCCGGAACGTCCATGGCCGCCCCCCATGCGGCGGGAGCAGCGGCAGTGCTTCTTTCCCAGAACCCCGCACTCTCACCGGCCCAGGTGGCAGGCACGCTCGCATCCAATGCAACCACCGGGGTGGTCACCGGAGCCACCAGCGGTACCCCCAACCGCCTGCTGTTTGCCGGCGCTGTTGCTGCCGCCCCTGCACCGGCCCCGGTTCCGGCAGCTCCGGCTGCGCCTGCGCCCACGGTCACCGCGGCGACGCCGGGCCCCAATGCAACGGCAGTTGCAACGGGAACCAACGTGACGGCCACCTTCAGCACTGCGGTCCAGGGCGTCACCGCCGGGACCTTCGTACTCAAGAACGCTGCTGGCAGCACCATCCCTGCCACTGTCAGCTACAACTCCACCACCCGCACGGCCACCTTGGACCCTGCTGCGGGCCTGCCGGCTGACGCCACTTACACGGCCACCCTGGTGGGTGGGGCCTCTGCCATCCGGGACGCCGCTGGTACCCCGATGGCCTCCGCCAGCTGGAGCTTCCTTACCGGGCCGGCCCCCGTAGTCACGGGCTCCACACCTGGCAGCAACGCGCTGCTGGTGCGGCGGGCCAACAACGTCAGCGTTACCTTCAACGAGGCCGTCCAGGGCGTGGCCGGGACGACGTTCACGGTGAAGAATGCTGCCACCGGCGCAGTGGTTCCAGCCGCCGTGTTCCGGAACGGCGCCACCAACCAGTGGATCCTGGATCCCCAGCAGGCACTGGCCGCCAAGACCAAGTACACCGTGACGGTGACCGGTGGCAGCGCCGGGGTGCGCGACCTTGCCGGAAACGCGTTCGCGGGCAGGAGCTGGCAGTTCACCACCGGCTCGTTCTAGGCCATCACGGCAGGAACTACGCCATCTCCAGCACGAACTCCGTGCGCCCATGCGTGGCGCCGTTGATCTGAAGTTCCAACGCGTGAAGTCCGGGATGATGCACCCTGGTGGTCATCTGCCTGAACGCGTGGCGCTTGGAGATGCTCCTGCTCTCGCCCGGCGCAAGGGTCAGGGTTGCAATCTTGAAGACCTTTGGGGACTGGCTGCCATTGGCTTTGCGGAAATGGACCAGGTAGTCCACCACGAGGCGCACATCCTGGCTGCCGGTATTGAAAATCTCGAAGGCAAACGTTAATTCTCCCGGCACTGTGAGGATTTCCTGATCCAGGTGCGGCCCGGATACGGCCACCGATGCGGGTGTGAAACCCAGCAGCGCCAGCGCGCCCGGGTGCCCCTTCTTGATGAGGGTCCGGAGGCCATGGCGGACCACCCAGCCCGTGTTGCGGTCCGCCGCCGAGAGCCAGCGCCGGGCGGTGTCCACCACAGCATCAGGCGCATGCCTGGCGAGATCATTAAGGTGGTTGGCCACGGAACGCCGGACATACTCGGATGGGTCCCGGTACAGGCCCATGAGGATGGGCAGCGTGGCTTCAGGACGCTGGACGAGGGCTGGGACGCGCACGGCCCACGGAAGGTACGGACGGGTGCCCTCGCTCGCCAGGCGCCGGACGTGCTCATCAGGGTGCGCGGTCCACTGCAGGATCGCTGCCAGGGCCCGGTCGGGATCCCTGGCAAGCAGGCGGCGGACGGCGAACTCCCCGGTGAGCCGCGGGGTCAGTTCGGCGAGCAGGGTCAGGCAATCGTCAAAGTCCTTCGCCGCATCCGAGGCGAGGGCGAGGGTGACGGCGGCCTCCGAAACCGGCCACAGGACCCAGCCGGTGAATTCCGGAACTGCCAAAGCCGCCCGGAAGCTGACGGACGCCGTCGTATATCCCGGGACCGGACCCGTGCTGATGTCGGCAACGAGGGCGTCGGCCACCAGATCGGTCCGCGCACGCAGGTTCAGGTCACCCAGTAGCGACGCGGTGGCAGCAGTTCGCTTCCATTCCACGGCAGGCGTGCTTTCCGTCAAGACGCTGGTGAGCATGCCTATGCTCCGAGGATCAATCAGTTCGTTCATCACGCCCATGCAGTCAGGCTACCGCCGGGGTACGACGATTCAGGCGGCCCACGCATCCCAGGTGAAAGTCAGGACCGGACACCGGATCAAGCGCGGGCAATCGGGATAATCTTCACCCTAGGAAAAACTCCATCAAGGGACGGGCATGGCAGTGGCACAGCGGGGATCAGCAGGTTCCGGGGCTACCGGGAAAAAGGCCAGCAGATGGCGGGTCTTCCATGACAAGTTCGTGGTGGAGGAGCGTTATGTGAAGCCGGACGACCGGCGGGGCCTGTACCGCGCGTCGATCGTCCTGGTGATGCTGGGGGTGGCGCTCTTCATGGCAACCCTGATCAGCGTGGTGCAGTCCGATGGCCTCTCCGCCGCCGACGGGCCCGTGCGCGATTGGTTGCTCGGACTCAGGTCACAGACCCTCACCGTCGTCATGATCTTCCTGGCCGTGGTCTTCGGTCCGGTTGCCCTCCCCATCATCGTCCTGGTGGTCGTTGCCGCCTGGGGTTTCGCTGCAAAGCACGCCTGGCGCCCCATCCTGTTGGCCTCGGCCATGCTCACGGGCGTCATCATTTCGCAGATCATCCTCCACATTGTGCGGCGCTCCCGTCCTCCCGTGGAGCATATGCTCTTCGGCATCGACCACACTTTTTCGTTCCCGTCCGGACACGTTCTGGGCGCCTGCGACTTCCTGTTGGTGGGTGCCTTCCTGATCTACTCCCGGCGCAGCAACAGGCGGGCTGCCGTGATCGGGTTCATCGGGGCAGGCGTGGGCATTGTGCTGGCGGCGCTGAGCCGGCTGTACCTGGGGTACCACTGGCTCAGCGATGCCTTGGCCTCGCTTTCGTTGTCCCTGGTGATCCTGGGCGGGGTCATCGCCGTGGACACGTGGCGGACGGCGAGGGTTCCGGGCGAGCGGATCACCGGTGAACTGTCAAGGACGGACGCACCGGGCGATTGAACTCCGGGAGGACAGCCGGCGCGAGCCGGTAAGGCCGGC
>NZ_JBNHFF010000290.1:0-3542 GCF_059089965.1 Arthrobacter sp. SPT-J7 | reverse complement strand
GCGCAGCCTGCCCCGCCCGCATCCACCGTGGCAGCGGATCCTTCACCGACGGCGGCAGGCCAGCCCGCAGCCGATGCCGCCGCAGGCGAAGCCACTGCCGCAACTGTGAAGGGTGTAGTGGGCGGACAGGGCGGGTATGTGCCGCTTTACGCTGTGCCTCATACCCAGGCAGGGTGGACGCCATACACCGCCGCATCCGGCAACAGCGTACGGAGCAACGCTGTGCTGGCTGCGCAGCCGGAGCCGAAGAGTGCCCTGGTGTGGCTTGGTTCAGGGCTGGTAGGGGTCGCTGGTGCTGCCGGACTGGTCTTCTTCCGCCTGCGAAATCCCTAGGCGCAGCTTCCGGGGGATAAGGAAAGGCGGACGCTGCTGTGACATTGAGCACTTCTACGGGCTGTAGA
The DNA here is from genome assembly GCF_059089965.1 of Arthrobacter sp. SPT-J7. Lineage (NCBI taxonomy): Bacteria > Bacillati > Actinomycetota > Actinomycetes > Micrococcales > Micrococcaceae > Arthrobacter > Arthrobacter sp. SPT-J7. The sequence continues at coordinate 3,141 of NZ_JBNHFF010000290.1, read as the reverse complement.
AGTCACTGGTTTCGACTTTTGGGTACGAAGGGGCAAACTTGTAACCATGAGCCACACTTCTGCCGAATCTGTCACTAAAACCGAAGAATCAGCCGAGCAGTTTTTCACCCTTTGGACGGTCTTCAAGCGTTCAGAGGCGCTGGTCCGCAGCGCCGCCGCTGCCACGGACTTCGAGGCCCTGCTGGAACGGCTTGCCCAGGCCGGCGTGACTCACCGTGGCAGCTACGACGTCTCCGCCATGCGGGCGGATGCAGACGTGATGGTGTGGCTCCACGGACCCAAGCCCGAAGCCCTGCAGCAGGCCATCCGGGACATCCGTCGGAGCACCCTCTTCGCCGGGACAGAGATTGTCTGGTCCGCCATGGGTGTGCACCGCGAGGCTGAGTTCGCCAAGAACCACACCCCTGCATACTCCCGTGGCGTCGCAGCGGCCGAGTGGCTGTGCGTCTACCCGTTTGTCCGCTCCTACGAGTGGTATATCCTGCCCGAGGCTGAGCGCGGCAAGATGCTCCGCGACCACGGCCTGCTGGGCCGGGACTTTCCCCAGGTCATTTCCAACACTGTCTCTTCCTTCGCGCTGGGCGACTGGGAATGGATCCTGGGCCTGGAGGCGCCTGAGCTCGTGGACCTGGTGGACCTCATGCGCCACCTTCGCGCCACCGAAGCGCGCAACCACGTCCGGGAAGAGATTCCGTTCTACACCGGTCGCCGCATCTCCGCGGAAGAAGTTGCAGAGGTGCTGGCATGAGCCCCCTGGAAGCACACGATCCCGCCAGCGTGGTGGCCATTAACCCTGTGACAGAGGCCGGCCGCATGGCCCCCAAGAGTTATGACGCCGTCCTCCTTGCTTCCTTCGGCGGGCCGGAAGGCCAGGAGGACGTCATACCGTTTCTCCGCAACGTCACCCGCGGCCGCGGCATCCCGGACGAGCGGCTTGAGGAAGTTTCGCACCATTACCGCGCCAACGGCGGCATCAGCCCCATCAACCAGCAGAACCGCGAGCTGAAGGCAGCCCTCGAAGCCGAGCTCGCGGCGCGGGGCATAGATCTTCCCGTGCTGTGGGGCAATCGCAACTGGGCCCCGTACATCCCGCAGACCCTGCAGGAAGCGTACGACGCCGGCCACCGCCGCCTGCTGATGATCACCACCAGCGCCTACTCCTGCTACTCCAGCTGCCGCCAGTACCGCGAGGACATTGGCATGGCATTGACCGAGACCGGCCTGGACGGCCGGTTGGAAGTGGACAAGGTGCGCCAGTACTTCGACCACCCAGGCTTCGTGGAGCCCTTCATCGAGGGCACTGCCGCAGGCCTCGCGGAAGTCCGGGAAAAACTGGCAGCTGCAGGCACACCTGACGCGCCCGTCCAGATTCTGTTTGCCACGCACTCCATCCCTACCCGCGACGCAGACGCGGCAGGCCGGTCCGAGGGCGAACCCCGCGAATTCGAAGAGGGCTCGGCGTATGTTGCCCAGCACCTGGCCACCGCAGCCGCCGTCATCCAGCGGGTGGAAGAGGAATCAGGCCTTACCGCTCCATGGTCGCTGGTCTACCAGTCCCGTTCCGGGGCCCCGCACGTGCCGTGGCTCGAGCCGGACATCAACGACGCCATTGAAGAGCTTGCGGGCCAGGGCGTCAAGGGCATTGTTATTGTGCCCCTGGGCTTTGTCAGCGACCACATGGAAGTTGTCTGGGACCTGGACACGGAAGCCCTGGAAACCTGCGCCAACCTGGGACTCGCAGCCACCCGCGTCCCAACGCCCGGCACGCACCGCAAATTCGTCAACGGCCTGGTGGACCTGATTTCCGAGCGGACCGTGGCCAGCAACATCAGCGCCCGCCCGGCAGTGACCGCCCTCGGCCCCTGGTACGACGTCTGCCGCCCGGGATGCTGCGCGAACTTCCGCGGCGAGAAGCCCGCCATCGCAGGGGCGGACACCACCGTGGGCACCGGCCATGATCCCTATCCGGCCGACGCTGCAGCCGAACCGGAGGCCAACCAGCCAGGCACGGCCGGGGGAGCGCGGCAGCAGTGACAGTCCGCATCGGAACCCGCGCCAGCAAGCTGGCGCTCACCCAGACGCAGCAAACCGCTGACCAGCTGGCCGCCGTCGGAGGCTTCCCCGTGGAACTCGTCCACATCAGGACCGACGGCGACGTCCTCACCGGCTCGTTGTCCCAAATGGGCGGCACCGGCGTTTTTGTCGCCGCACTGCGCGATGCGCTGCTGCGCAATGAGTGCGACGTTGCCATCCATTCGCTCAAGGACCTGCCCACCGGCCCCGCAGTCGGCCTAAGCCTGGCCGCTACGCCGCGGCGGGTGGACGTCCGCGATGTCCTCTGTGCACGGGACGGGTTCAAACTTGCCGATCTCCCCTCCGGCGCCACCGTGGGGACCGGCTCGCCCCGCCGTGCGGCCCAGCTCCGCACCGCCAGGCCCGATCTTGAGATCGTTGATATCCGCGGCAATGTGGACACCCGCCTGGGCAGGGTGCCCGGACTTCCGGGGAACGCAACGGACCAGGTGGTTGCGGGGAAGTCCTGCGATCTCGATGCCGTAGTTCTCGCGGCGGCAGGCCTGGAACGCATCGGCCGGCTGGATGCCGTGAGCGAGTACCTTGAAACGGATGTCATGCTGCCCGCTGCCGGGCAGGGATCGCTCGCCATCGAATGCCGCACGGCTGACGCCCCGCCCAGACCGGGCTCCACGGAGGGTTCCCAGGACGTCCTTGCGCAGGCATTGGCCGCCCTGGACGATCCGGATACCCGGCTTGCGGTCACGGCGGAACGGGCCCTGCTGGCCCGGCTCGAAGCCGGCTGTGCAGCACCGGTGGGTGCCTACGCCTTCCGGAAGGGCAGCATGCTCCACCTCGAAGCCGTGGTCTGTGCTGTGGACGGCACCGCTTCGGTCCGGGACAAGCGGGCAACCGACGGACTTACGGAAGTAGGGGCCACCCTGCTGGGCATCGAACTCGCAGAAGTCCTCCTTGCCGCAGGTGCCGCCGATATCGCAGACCTGCAGGCCTCCTGAGCCGGCCATGGGACTGCCTTTCCGCCGTGTCCGGGGCACCCGTCCTGAGGAGAAATAGGCGTGGCGGACCGCCCCGTCAACGGAGCAACGGGTTCGCTCAGCGCTAATGCGC
>NZ_JBNHFF010000289.1:0-3573 GCF_059089965.1 Arthrobacter sp. SPT-J7 | reverse complement strand
CAGCGGCCTTCTGCAACTTTTCCTGGATTTTCGTGAAACAACCCCACGATAGACTAGTTGTGATCACATATCTCATCTATAGTGTGATTCAGCCGACAGCTTTCGGGACAACTCAGCCCCAGCATGTCCCATCATTGCTTGGCCGGAAGGGTGTCATTGAGACCCCGGAACCGACCTGACTATTTCAGTACGAGACGTGGACGTCTCTGACCGCAAGGGAGATAACGTGGCCTCCGCCCGAATTGACGCAGACACCCGCATCCTCATCATTGGCGCCGGGGTGGTCGGTGCCGCCCTGGCCGACGACCTGACCCGACAGGGTATGGCATCGGTGACCGTGGTGGACCAGGGGCCGCTGTATCGGACTGGCGGCTCCAGCTCCCATGCACCCGGTTTCGCCTTCCAGACCACCGGTTCCCCGGTCATGACTGAGCTCGCACGCAGGACGCTGGACAAGCTTGACGGCCTGACACTGGACGGGCAGTGGATCCTCAAACGGGTGGGTGGCCTGGAATTGGCCTGCGATGAGGAACGGATGGAGTTCCTGCACCGCCGGCACAACCTTGCCCAGTCGTGGGGCGTCCCGGCGAGACTGGTCGCCCCGGAAGAATGCGCTGAACTGTTCCCCGGTTTGGACGCGTCCGTTGTGCTGGGCGGTTTGCACACACCGACGGACGGCGTCGTCAAGGCCGTCCGCGCCGTCGAATGGCAGGCCCGCCGTGCCATCTCGAACGGGGCAAAATTCTACGGCCACACGCAGGTGACGGGCTTCCGGATCGAGGGCGGCCGGGTCACAGGCGTCGACGTCCGCCCCACGCCGCCTGTGCCAGGCAACCCTTCCAAGGGTGAGCGCCTGCCCGAGGGAATCTCGGTACTAGAGGCCGATGTCGTCGTCGTATGCGCCGGCCTGTGGGGCCCCGGTCTGGGCACGATGCTTGGCCTGGAACTGCCCATGGTGCCAATGGAGCACTGCTCCTCCTCAACGAGTCCCGTCCCGTCACTTGCCGGCTCCAGCGAGGAGGAAGTCAGCCTGCCCATGGTGCGGCACCAGGCAACCGGCTCCTACTTCCGCCAGTACGGCGAGCGGCTCCTGTGGGGCAGCTACGAACACCGTGTCATCACAGTGGACCAGGAGGAGATCGCCTCCCCCGAAGAGTTCGCTCAGACCCGCGTTGAGCCCGCCATCCACCCGCTCACCTGGCCCGACCTTCAGGACGGCTGGAAGGCGCTCCAGCACCTGTTCCCGGACACGAAGGCGTGCGAGCCCGACGACGGCTACAACGGCATCTTCTCCTTCACCCCCGACGGCAACCCGCTCCTGGGCGAGGTCCCGGGCATCCGCGGGCTGTGGCTGGGTGAGTCCGTCTGGCTAACCCAATCCGCAGGCGTCGCCGGCGTCCTGGCCGACTGGATTGTCACCGGCGACCCCGGGGTGGACACCACCGGCCTTGACTTCCGCCGCTTTGACCAGACTCACCTGACCCGCACCCTCAGCCTCGCGAAAGCCGGCGAAAACTACGACGAGGTCTACGACATCGCCCATCCGCGGAAGCAGAGCAACACGCTGCGCAAGTTCGCCACCACCCCGTTCTATGCCCGCCAGGAAGCGTTGAAGGCTGAGTTCGGTTCGGCTCAGGGCGGCTGGGAGCGGCCGCGTTGGTACGGCGCCGCGGACAGGTCCGCGCTGTCCGTGGCCCGGGACGCCTGGGGCACCTACGGATGGTCGCCCAGCATCTCGGCGGAGGCACGCAAGGCGGCCAGCGGCGTCGGACTGGCTGACAGGGGAGCGGCCAGTGTTTTCGAGGTAAGGGGTGACGGCGCGGGGCAGCACCTGCAGAACATCACCGGCGCGGGCGCTTTCCTCCAGGTCAACGAGGGGATCCCCGCGCTGCTGGCGAGCCCCTCCGGCGGTATTGCCGCGGACGTGACCCTGGTGCGGACCGCGAAGGATGCCTACCTGGTAGTTGCCAGCCGCCCCGAAGACATCTGGCACTTTCGGCGGGAAACACCGTACTCTGTCACGGTCTCAGATATCTCATCTGCAACTACCGGCCTGGCGCTGATCGGACCAAAGGCGGCAGCGGTCCTGGCCTCGGTAACACGCGGCGCCCTGCCCGCGCCCGGATCTTCGCAGGCACCGGTGCTCGACGTTGGCGGCGTCCCGGTCCGTGCCATAGCGGAAACTACCACCGGTGTTGGCGGCTGGACACTGTACGCCGCCACCGAGCATGGCCTGTACCTCTGGGACCTCCTCATGGAAGCCGGAACAGGCCACGGGATCGCACCGGTGGGTGATGACGCCATTACCGCCCTTGCAATTGCCAACGGCACCCCCGCTTTTGGTGCCGACTACGGCCCGCAGGACAACGCTGCCGAAGCGGGGCTTTCCACCGCTGCCGTGGGTGGGGCCGCCCGCCCCGGCCACCGGCTCCTGGTGCGGCTGCGGATGGACAGCAATCGTCACGCCGTCGTGCCGGGCGAGCCGGTCTCGAAGGACGGCATGGTGGCCGGTTACGTGAGCAGCGCGGCCGAGGAACCCGCAACAGGCTACTTCCTCGCTTTTGCATGGGTAGACCCCGACATTGCACTGGTGGGCACGGCCGTCAAGATTGCCCACCTGGGCGAGCGGTGGCCCGCCACTATCGACCGCGCGCCCGCAGCAGCTCCTGCCCCGGCGCCCGTCGATGTGGAGATGGCAACGGGCTACACTCCAACGGTGGGCGACCGCCTGCCCGCAGCCGTCTAAGTCAGTGTCCACCGAAGTGACACGGGCCCATCGTGTTGCCGGATTTTCAAGCTCTTGGTGACTGCGGGAATGCGCAGAGCCCAGAGGACTTCGGGGCTGAAGCAATAAACCAATGACGCGAGGCACCGTAAATCTGAACGGTGCCTCAAAACCAAGCAAAGGAGCATACACATGAGCGGAACCGTTGTTGTAGGTGTTGACGGCAGTGCGACGGCGAGAAAAGCAGCGGAGTCAGCCAGGGACCTTGCCGCGGCACTTGGCGCTACTCTCCATGTGGTGTCAGCCTTCGACAGTGACCGGTCGGAGCTATTCGGAACCGGTAGTGACAAGTGGCTCGTATCCGACGCCGACAAGGCCGAACATGTCGCGAAAACGGTGGCAGACACCCTGGGCGGGGACATCAAAATCACCTACTCCGCAGCTTCAGGGCGGCCGGCAGATGCCCTGATCCGGGAAGCTATCCGCAAGGAGGCTCGCGTTATCGTAGTGGGCAACCGCAGGATGCAAGGCATTGGACGCGTCCTGGGCAGTGTGGCCAACAGCGTGGCGCACAATGCACCCTGCGACGTTTATATCGCCAACACCTATGACGCTGACTAGCAACTCCAGATAGCCCGCTTAGATAGCCTTATGGCAGGTTCGAACTGGAAATAAGAGCGACAAAGCCATCGGGGACCCGTGGTCCTCGAATGCTTTGTCGCTCTTTCCGTGCTGTCGGTGTCCGGTCAAGCATGGACCTGCGCCGCGTCACCGACTGGACCATCCTGCCCGGCGCCAGCATGGAAATCCGTCACCAGGGGTCTCACATTTGCACAGGACGCGTGGAC
>NZ_JBNHFF010000288.1:0-3578 GCF_059089965.1 Arthrobacter sp. SPT-J7 | reverse complement strand
AGCGCTGGCGGCGTCAGCGAACTCCCTGACCGCCGCGTCGGTCCGCGCGCGTTCCGGCGCCCCTGCCGGCGGAAGCGAGGTCCGGTTCAACTCCGACGGGGCAACGCTTCGCAGGTTGAGCCGGCGCAGCGGATCTGGCCGAAACCTGGACAACCATCTGGTGACCGGCCAGCCGGTGCGCTTCACTGACTCAAGCCGGTAGGACTGGCCAACCGCCCGGACCACGGTGGGCACATTGGCTGCCACGGCCAACTCGTCGGCCAGACGCGCCTTTGCCGCTGCGCGGACCCCGGCCGCCTCTCCCCCGCCGGACACTGCATCCAGTTCAGCGGTAGCCCTGGTGATGTCAGCAGCGAGCCGCTGCGACTGCGCTCTGCGCTTGATGGCGACGCTCCGGATGGCGGCCCGCACTTTGTCCACTCCCGTACCTGCCACAGCGGACGCCGCCAGCACCTGGACCTTGGCCAATCCGTCGCGGGCCAGGATGGCCCGCAGCGATTCCAGGACGGGCTGAACGTCATGCTCCGGGAGCCGGTCCACCTGGTTGAGGACCACCAGCGTCACGGCACCGTGGGACGCCAGGCGCGACAGGAAATCATGATGTACGGCCGCGTCCGCATACTTTTGTGGGTCAAGGACCCACACCAGAACGTCCACGAGGCCCACCATCCTCTGGACCACTTCACGGTTGGACGCCCGGGTGGAATCGAAGTCCGGCAGGTCCAGCAGGATCAGGCCGGTGTCCTCGTCAGCGAAGCCTTCCACCGCTGCGGCGTGGTGCCGGTTGCGGACCTCCAGCCAGTCAAGCAGGGGTTCGCTGCCCTCCGATCCCCACACCCCCGCCAAAGGTTCCGACGTCGTGGGCCGGCGCGCTGCCGCCGTCGCGATTTCAGCTCCGCTGACCGCGTTGAACAGGGAGGATTTGCCGCTTCCGGTGGCTCCAAAGAATCCCACCACTGTGTGGTCGGCCGACAGCGAGCGGCGTGAACTGGCCCGCTCCAGGACGGTGAATACTTCCTGGAGCGACGCGTCGGGCAGGACGCCTTCGCCGAGCTCGCGGGCGTCGTTGAGGGCCGCGAGCCGGCGGTCAAGCCGGGACTCGTCCCGGGTGTCGCTGTGGCGGCTCACGCGACATCCGCCAGGCGGACCAGGGCGTCCGCGTGGGCGGCAAGAGTCTGCGTGCCGCGTTCATCGCGCTCCGGCAGCCGGGTAAGGAACTTCTGCCGTTCTTCCTCCAACAGCCGCTGGCAGCGGGCGTGCAGGTCCTCCCGCGCTTTTGCGGCCATGCGCCGCACGGCGTCCTCCCCGAAGACGGCCTCAAGCAGCCGCTGGCCCACAACCGCCGTTCCGCCCGCCACCCCAACCTCGAGTCCTGTCAGGCCGGCCGTCATGGAGAACACCACGATCATCAGGGCGGCCCCTAATCCGTTGATCCCGAAGGACAACCAGCGGGCCTGGGTGCGCTTGCCCTGTCCTTCGGTACGGATGAGTTCCATCAGGGCCTCCTGCCAGGCCCGGATTTCGGCAGCGGCCCGATCCGCGAAACCCGGCGTGGTCCCGGAGAGGTCGTCCGGCCCCAGCAGTTGGCGCCCTGCCGGGTCGGTCCGCCACCGCTGGTCGGTGTCCTCGGCGGCATTTGCAGCTTCGTCGATGATGACGGCCTGCAGCCCCGTCTCGATGGCTGCCTCAACGCTCACCGCGGGCGGGGGCTCACCCCGGAAGAAAGCCCCCAGCCGGTCACGGAACCGGCCTACGTTCTGTTCCAGGGCCCGGAAGAACTCGCCGGTGCCCACGAAGTCCTGCCAGCGGGCGAGCACCTCACCCCGCAGCAGTGCCCCGTCCTTGGTAGCGTCGAGGATCCGACCGGCAGCATCACGGTAGGCCGATGCCGCGGCGGCTTCGAGGTTTTCCGCGGCGGCCTGCTGCTCCCGGGCCGCCTGTGCCACGGCAGCAACACGGCCGGCCAGTGCCCTGACGGTCCCGTTGAGCGTACGGCGGGCGATCTCAGAACGGCCGGCAGCATCTGCGGCCAGCTCTCCGAGCCACGTCCTTATCGGGAGGACGGTTCCGGCCGGCAGCATGCCCAGCGGATCCAAGGGTGTCTCCGGGATTATGAACAGCTGTGCGGCGTCCAGACCCTCCCGGTCCAGGAGGCTTCGCAGGTCCTCGCTGACTTCCCTTTCCGCCTCCGGCGGTACCCGGTCCAGCACCACAGCCACCATGATGTCCCGCGAAGCTGCGTCCAGGAGCAGCCTCCACGGGACGGCATCTGCGTAGCGGTTGGCCGTTGTGACGAAGATCCACAAATCGGCGGCAGCAAGGAGCTGCGCTGCCAGCTTGCGGTTGTCGTCCGAAATGGAGTCGACGTCGGGAGCATCCAGGACCGCGATTCCTGCAGGGACAGCAGGGTCGGCAACAAGCACCAGGGAAGACATGGCGCCCGCGTCAGGAACCGCGCCTGCGCGACTGGCCGGCACCGGGCTGCTGGCGACGTATCCGCGGATTCTGCTCAGGCTTGGCAGGACACGCTGGCCCTCAAACCAGGCTGCCTCCGACGGGTGGTGCAGGAGGATGGGCTGGCGGGTGGTGGGGCGAATGGCACCCGAACGCGTAACGGGATGGCCTACAAGGGCGTTGACGAGCGTGGACTTGCCTGCACCGGTGGAACCTCCGACGACGGCCAGGAGCGGGGCATCAAGGCTGCGGTACCGCGGGAGGATGTAGTCGTCGAGCTGGGCGACGGCGCCGGCGGCATCACGCCGTGCCTGCTCCACGTCCGGCAGTGCCAGCGGCAGCGCTGCGGCGGCAAGATCACCGCGCACCTTTTCCAGGAGCGCTACGGCTGCAAGGGCACCGACACTGCTCGAAGGCGGGCGCTGCTCATCGTGCGGTTCATCTGGCTCGTTCCGGGAGGTCACAAGCAACATCATGCCAGTTGACGGCGGGCATGGTGCCGTTACTTGCGCAACGCCCCGCCACCTCCCCACCGTTTCCCGGAATGCCCCACCAGCTCCTGCACCTTTTTGGCAACACCCCAGCAGTCTGTGCAGGGTCCAACGGCGGTGCTGCCGCGAGCCGGGTCCGGGACGGTGCCTCCCGGAACCGAAAGCGATGGAGGGTTCCAGCTTGCCGGTCCGTTGCTGAAGGTGATGTGGCGTTCCCCGCTTTGTTGTGGAACGGAAAATGGCCCCGGGCGTTTGCCCGGGACCATTCATTGGTGACCCCAGCGGGATTCGAACCCGCGTTACCGCCGTGAGAGGGCGGCGTACTAGGCCGCTATACGATGGGGCCGTGTACTTTGCCATACTTCTTTCCAGCGTTTCCGCTGGTCAGCTCAGTGATTGTTTCACACACTTTGCTGTGGTTTCAAATCGGCCAACCGACTGAGACCTTCTGCTTTAGGCCCGCAACGGAGCCTCTGAACAGAGCTGGGATACCAGGACTCGAACCTAGAATGACGGTACCAGAAACCGTAGTGTTGCCAATTACACCATATCCCAATGATACTTTCGGGCCGTTTTCAGGGCTTTTGCCCTGCTCCGTGCGCCTCAGCACGAGAAACTACTTTACCTGAGACT
>NZ_JBNHFF010000287.1:0-3584 GCF_059089965.1 Arthrobacter sp. SPT-J7 | reverse complement strand
GGTACTGGGAGTGGCGGAGGCCGGGCTGGTGGCCCTCCGCAGGCAGTTCGTTATCAATCCGGCCACTTCCGTGGAAACCCGGATGCGGATTTCGCTGTACGACCACCTGCAGGACCTCACTGTTTCATTCCACGACCGCTGGGGATCCGGGCAGCTGCTCTCCCGCGCCATGACCGACCTGAACTTCCTGCGCCGCTGGATGGCCTTCGGTGCCATCATGCTCGTGGTCACCACCCTCACGGTGATCATTGGCATTGGCGTGATGTTCGCCATGAGCTGGCAACTTGCCCTCATCTTCCTCGCCGCCGCTGTGCCCATCATGGCCTGCAGCTTCAGGTTCCGGACCCGCTTCAGCAGGGTGGCCCGCCGCAGCCAGGACCAGGCAGGCGACCTTGCCACCACCGTTGAGGAGTCCGTCCACGGAATCCGCGTCCTCAAAGCCTTCGGCCGTAGCCGCGAAGCCCTCGAAAACTTCGAGGAACAGGCCGAGGAACTGCGCCAGACGGAAATTGACAAGGCACGCCAGCAGGCAACCTTCACCATGGTGGTTACCTTGCTGCCGGAGCTCGCCCTTGGAGCGGGACTCGTGGTGGGCGTGATGCTGTGCGCCAGCGGTGAGCTGAGCATTGGTGCGCTGGTGGCCTTCTTTGCCACCGCAGCCGTCATCGCCTCCCCCGTTGAGTTCTCGGGCATGCTGCTGGCCATGGCCCTCACCGCTAAAACCGCCGTCGACCGCCACTTCGAAGTGATGGATTCTGTCAACAGCATTACAAGCCCCCCTGAACCCCTGCGGCCCGGGCACATCGCTGGTGCTCTGCACTTCAACAACGCCACGTTCGCCTTCGAGGACGCTCCGGACAAGCCAATCCTGAAGGAGATCAACCTCGACCTCCGCCCCGGCGAGACGATGGCCCTTGTGGGAATCACCGGAAGCGGCAAGAGCGCCCTGATCCAGCTCGTACCGCGGCTGTATGACGTCACGGACGGCTCCATCAGCATCGACGGCGTGGACCTGCGGGACTTCGACGTCGAGGATCTCCGCCGGATCGTCGGAGTCGCCTTTGAGGACACCACCCTGTTCTCCAATTCCGTACGGGACAACGTTCTGCTGGGCGCCCCGCTCCGCAGTGATGCTGTTCTCGAGGAGGCCCTGGACGTGGCGCAGGCACACTTCGCATATTCCCTGCCCGAGGGGCTGGACACCCTCATCGGAGAGGAAGGTCTTAGCCTGTCCGGCGGACAGCGGCAGCGCATCGCCCTGGCCCGCGCCATTGCCGCACACCCGAAGGTACTGGTGTTGGATGACCCGCTGTCCGCCCTGGATGTACACACCGAGGAACTGGTGGAAACGCGGCTTCGCGCGGTGCTGAAGGACACCACCACGCTGATCGTGGCCCACCGGCCCTCCACGGTTGCTTTGGCGGACCGGGTGGCGCTGTTGGAGGACGGGCGCATCGCCGCGGTTGGAACCCACACGGAACTTCTGGCCGGCAACGACCATTACCGCTACGTCATCGCCAGCCTTGACCAGGAACCGCGGGACCTGGACTCCGAGCTGTCGGCCCTTGAGGACCGGGCAGAGGAAATAACCCGATGAGCACAGCAACCTTTGGCACCGCCAACGAAGACAACCCGCACCTCAGCAAGAGCGACAGCAGGGCGGTACGACGGCGGTCGCTGGCACTGTTGCGTTCCCTCATCCGGCCGGTGCGGCTGCGGTTCTGGCTGACAATAGCCACCGTGGTCCTCTCACAGGCGGCCCGGGTGGCCGGTCCGGCGTTGATCGCTTTCGGCATCGACAACGCGCTGCCCGCCCTGCAGGCCGGGGACAACCTGCCCCTGGTGCTCACCGGCGTCGCGTATCTGCTGGCAGCAATCGCGACGGCGGGGCTCACCGCCCTCTACGTGACCTCCACGGCCAAGCTGAGCCAGGCCATGCTGCTTGACCTGCGCCTCCGGGTTTTCCGGCACACCCAGCGGTTGAGCCTTGAGTTCCACGAAAAGTACACGTCCGGCCGAATTATTGCCCGACAGACCTCAGACCTGGAGGCTCTCCGCGAGCTCCTCGATTCCGGCATCAGCTCCTTGGCGTCTGGCCTCCTTTTCATGATTTTCACCGCAATAACAGTGTTCGCCCTGGACTGGCGCAGCGGCCTGCTGGTGCTCGCCGCGGGCGTACCCATGTACTTCCTGGCCCGCTGGTACCAAAAGCACTCCCAGATTGCCTTCCGGGAGTCCCGGGTGGTGTCTGCGCGACTGATCGTGCACTTCGTGGAGACGATGACCGGGATCCGGGCAGTGAAAGCCTTCCGCAAGGAACGGGAAAACGCCGAACGCTACGGGAAACTCGCGGAGGACTACAGGCTGGTGACCGTCCGGTCCATCAACCTCAACGGGATCTTCCAGCCGGGGCTGGTGCTCATCGGCAACGTCTGCGTGGCCGTGGTCCTGCTCTTCGGCGGATTCCGCGTCCTTACGGGCGATCTTGCGGTGGGTGTGCTGCTGGCCCTTATCCTTTCCACCAAGAGGTTCTTCCAGCCGGTGGATCAAATGGCAATGTTCTACAACTCCTTCCAAAGTGCGCAGGCGGCGTTGGAAAAAGTGTCAGGTCTCCTGGAGGAAGTCCCCACAGTCCGGCCGCCCAAAAACCCTGTAGCCCTGAAGAAGGCCAGGGGCACGATCGCCTTCAAGGACGTGCAATTCCGTTACGGCGACGGGCCGGTCATCGTTCCCACGTTGAACCTGCATATCCCCGCGGGCCAGACTGTTGCCCTGGTGGGGCAGACCGGAGCCGGAAAATCCACGCTGGCCAAGCTGATAGCCCGCTTTTACGACGTTTCGTCAGGCTCCCTCACCCTGGACGGGGTGGACCTCCGCAACCTCAGCACTGCGGACCTGAGGCGGAACATTGTGATGGTTACCCAGGAGGCCTTCCTCTTCAGCGGTTCGGTTGCGGACAACATCGCCCTGGGCCGGCCGGAAGCGTCGCGCGCCGAAATTGAGGAAGCAGCCAAGGCCGTGGGTGCGCACGAATTCATCCTTGATCTCCCTGAGGGCTATGACACGGATGTCAACAAGCGCGGCGGCCGGGTTTCCTCCGGGCAACGCCAGCTCATCAGCTTCGCCCGGGCGTTCCTGGCCCGCCCTGCGGTGCTGATCCTGGACGAGGCCACGTCCTCGCTGGACATCCCCTCGGAAAGGCTGGTGCAGAGCGGCCTGGCCCGGCTGCTGGCGGGCACGGACACTGCCCGCAGGACCGCCCTGATCATTGCCCACCGGTTGTCTACGGTGGAGACGGCGGACCGTGTGCTGGTGGTTCACGACGGCCGGATTGTGGAGGACGGCTCGCCCGCGGACCTGATTAATGGAGGCGGACGCTTCGCCGACCTGCACGGGGCATGGAAGGACTCCCTGGTCTGACCGACCACGACGGCGGATTTCGCATCAGGCACCCCAATCGGCTATTCTTGTAAAGTTGCTTTTGCAGCGGATCGGGATGTAGCGCAGCTTGGTAGCGCGCTTCGTTCGGGACGAAGAGGTCGCAGGTTCAAATCCTGTCATCCCGACCAAACGGAAGAGGGCCT
>NZ_JBNHFF010000286.1:0-3605 GCF_059089965.1 Arthrobacter sp. SPT-J7 | reverse complement strand
GGGGTCACGCCGGAGAAGTCCGAAACCCTCAAAAAGCTGCGGGCAAATGTAGGCCAGCTGTCCACCACCACCTTGCGGGAGCTGGAAAAATCCCTGCCCTGGTACAGCCGGCTCAGCTCGGATGAACGCTCCGCCCTTGGCATGGTGGCCCAGAACGGCATCGCAGCCTTTGTGACCTGGTATGAACGCCCAAGTTCCCCCTCCTGGATCCTCACTGACGTCTTTGGGACGGCGCCAACGGAACTCACCCGGTCCATCAGCCTGCAGAAGGCCCTGCAACTGATCCGGATCGTGGTGGAGGTGGTGGAGGACCAGGTACCGGTCATCGCCCCGGAGGCTGACCAACCGTCCCTTCGTGAGGCCGTCCTCCGCTATTCCCGCGAGGTGGCGTTCGCCGCGGCCGACGTTTATGCGCGCGCCGCTGAATCCCGCGGCTCCTGGGACACCCGCCTGGAAGCCCTGATCGTCGATGCCATCCTTCGGGGCGAAAACACTGATGCCCTGCGCTCCAGGATCGCAGCCCTGGGCTGGAAGGCGCAGGAACGGTTCACCGTGATGGTGGGCAACTCGCCTTCCGAACCCAGCGCCAGCTATGTCAGCGAACTCCGCCGGATGGCGGGCCGCTACGCGGAGGACGCCCTCGTGGGGATCCAGGGCGACCGCCTGATCCTGATCCTGGGCGGCGTTTCGGACCGGGAAACCGCCTACGTTAAGCTCAGCGACATGTTTGCCCCGGGCCCCGTGGTGTACGGGCCCGAAGCAGGATCGCTGCTGGAGGCGAGCAGCTCGGCGCAATCGGCCTTCGCCGGCCTGACCGCAGCCAGGGCATGGCCGTCCGCGCCCCGGCCCGTTGCCGCCGACGACCTGCTGCCCGAGCGGGTCATCTCAGGGGACGACGCCGCCCGCCGCTCGCTGGTCAAGAACATCTACCGCCCGCTCCTCGCTGCGTCCAACGGGCTGGTGGAAACCCTCGGGACATACTTGGAACTTGGCCATTCCCTTGAGGCAACGGCACGGGAACTCTTTGTCCATGCCAACACCGTCAGGTACAGGCTGAAGCGGGTTTGCGACGTCACGGGCTGGGATCCGCTCCTCCCGAGAGAGGCATTTGTCCTCCAGGCGGCGCTTGTGGTGGGCCGCCTCTCCGCCCCGCCCAAAGCCGCCGTGGAGCGTCAGCCGTCGCGGAACCAGCCCTAAGGCGTTGTAGACTTCCTACAACCTGACCCCGTGAGCTTGGTGCGGACAAACACCGCTGGATCACACAGTAATTTGGAAAGCTGGTTACGTGCTTGCAATAGTCTGCCCTGGACAGGGCTCACAAACCCCGGGTTTTCTGGCCCCCTGGCTTGAACTGCCCCCGGTGGCAGGCCAACTGGCCTCCCTGAGCGATATCGCAGGCATCGATCTGATCGCCCACGGGACCACCTCCGACGAAGAAACCATCAAGGACACTGCCGTGGCGCAGCCCCTGATTGTTGCCGCCGGACTCGTAGCCGCGGCTTCCCTTTTCGACGTCGAACTCAGCTCCCTTCCGGTGATTCTCGCCGGCCACTCCGTAGGTGAGATCACCGCTTCCGCCCTTGCCGGCGTCCTGACGCAACAGGAAGCCATGACGTTTGTCCGCGAGCGTGCCAACAGCATGGCTGCTGCCGCGTCCGCTACGCCCACCGGTATGAGCGCCGTCGTCGGCGGGGACCCGGCGGAGGTGTTGGCCGCCATTGAAGCAGCCGGCGCCACCCCTGCAAATGTCAACGGCGCGGGCCAGACCGTGGCTGCGGGAACGTTCGAACAGCTGAAGGCCCTCGCCGACAACCCGCCCGCGAAGGCTCGCGTAATCCCCCTGAAGGTGGCCGGCGCGTTCCACACCAGCCACATGTCACCCGCGGTCAGCGCCCTCAAGACGCTGGAGCCGGCGCTGAAGCCGCAAGCGCCGAAGGTGCCCCTGCTGTCGAATTACGACGGCGGGGAAGTCACCGATGGCGGTGCCGCCGTCGAAAGCCTGATCGCCCAGGTGTCCCGTCCGGTCCGCTGGGACCTGTGCATGGAAACCCTGATCCAGCGCGGTGTCACCGGCGTCATTGAGCTTGCTCCTGCCGGAACCCTTGCCGGCCTCGCCAAGCGTGGCATGCCCGGCGTCAAAACCGTTGCGGTCAAGACCCCCGACGACCTTTCCGCCGCCCTGGCGCTCTTCGCAGAACTGGAGGGCAACGCATGAGCGTTCCCACGCTGAAACAGGCCCCCATTCAGGAACACACCCGGATCCTCGGGCTCGGCGCCTACAGGCCGGACGTCATCGTCACCAACGAGGACGTCTGCCAGTGGATCGATTCCTCTGACGAATGGATCCGCCAGCGGACCGGGATCGTCACCCGCCACCGTGCCGCGGCTGACGTCAGCGTGATCGATATGGCCGAAGGTGCTGCCCGTGAAGCCATGGAAAAGGCCGGGATCGAAGCATCGGACCTTGGCGCCGTCATTGTCTCCACTGTCACCCACCCCTACGCGACGCCGTCTGCGGCCGCCAGCCTGGCTGACCGCCTCGGCGCCACGCCGGCACCTGCCTTTGACATTTCCGCTGCCTGCGCCGGCTACTGCTACGGCATTGCCCAGGGCGACGCGCTCGTTCGCTCCGGTACCGCTAAGTACGTGTTGGTGGTTGGCGCAGAGAAGCTCTCCGACGTCATCGACAACCGGGAACGCACCATCTCATTCCTCCTCGGAGACGGGGCCGGCGCCGTCGTGATCGGCCCGTCCGAGACTCCGGGAATCGCGCCCTCGGTCTGGGGATCCGACGGCAGCAAGTGGGACGCCATCGGAATGACCCGCTCCATGCTCGATGTGCGCGACCTTGGCATGGCTGCGCGGCAGTCAGACTCCACCGGCGACCTCGCCCTGCTCGAAGAAGCGCAGGAGCTCTACCCCACCCTGCGGCAGGACGGCCAGACGGTCTTCCGCTGGGCAGTCTGGGAGATGGCGAAGGTGGCCCAGCAGGCCCTGGACGCGGCCGGTGTACAGGCCGAGGACCTCGTGGCTTTTATCCCCCATCAGGCCAACATGCGCATCATCGATGAGATGGTGAAGAAGCTGAAGCTGCCGGAGACGGTTACAGTGGCACGGGACATCGCCGATGCAGGGAACACCTCTGCAGCGTCCATCCCCTTGGCCACCCACCGCCTGCTCGCGGAGAAGCCGGAGCTGAGCGGCGGGCTGGCCCTCCAGATTGGCTTCGGCGCCGGGCTGGTCTTCGGCGCCCAAGTGGTTGTCCTTCCCTAGATACGCCCCCAACAGGCCGCAACCGCGTCCTGAACCATTTCCGGCAGCCCCTGCCGGCAATACAAGAAAAGGAGCCACCAATGGCTAGCAACGAAGAGATCCTGGCCGGCTTGGCTGAAATCGTCAACGAAGAAACCGGCCTGGCCCCCGAGGCAGTTGAGCTGGACAAGTCCTTCACCGAGGACCTGGACATCGACTCCATCTCGATGATGACCATCGTGGTTAACGCTGAAGAGAAGTTCGGCGTGCGCATCCCGGACGAAGAGGTCAAGAACCTCAAGACCGTCGGCGACGCCGTCAGCTTCATCGCCGGAGCACAGGCCTAGTCAAGG
>NZ_JBNHFF010000285.1:0-3608 GCF_059089965.1 Arthrobacter sp. SPT-J7 | reverse complement strand
TCGGCACCCAGACCGGTGCCATCGCCGTCCTGATCTTCGTCGGCATGTGGCAGTTCACGCCGTTCCACACACTCATTTACCAAGGTGCCGCCCGTCAGATCCCGCCGGTCCTATAGCAAGCCGCGTCCATCGACGGCGCCGGCACCGTCAGGCAGTTCTTCAGCATCACCCTGCCGCAGCTTAAGAACAGCATCGTGACGTCCGTGATCCTCATGGTGGTCGGCGGCCTGACCACTTTCGAAACAGTCCTCATTCTGACCAACGGCGGACCGGGAACCGGCACCACCATCACGGCTTTCCACATGTACCAGGAAGCCTTCCGGAGGTTCGATTTCGGCACCGGCAGCGCGATCGCCCTCGTACTCGTCGTTATCTCCACGGCCATCTCCTTCGCTGTGGTCCGGGTGTCCGGATACGACAAGATGCGCAGTTCCCTGGAGGGGCTCTAAATGAAAACCCGTCCGAATTACCTCGCAGGCATCGGTGCCTTCATCTGGCTGGCCATCGTTGCTGTTCCCCTGTACGTCATGCTGTCCGCGACCTTCCAGACGCGTGCGGAGTTCGGCGACAACGGGCCGCTATCCTTCCCCAGCAGCTTTACCCTGCAAAACTACGTGGACGCCATCAGCAGCGGCTTTGGCCGTTACTTCCTCAACACCGTCATCGTCACCGCCGGTGTTGTGGGCCTCGTCCTGCTGCTGGTACCCCCACTCAGCTATGCCATTGTGCGCAGCCAGAGCCGTGCCGCGTCGGTCATCTTCCGCCTGTTCCTGCTGGGCCTCGCGATTCCCGCCCAGGCCGTCATCGTTCCCGTGTTCTATCTGATCAACACCGTGGGCCTCTATGACAACCTCCTGGGTGTCATTCTTCCGACGGCGGCCTTCGCCCTTCCGATCTGCACGATCATCCTCAGCGGAACCATGCGGGACATTACTCCCGAGCTTTACGAAGCAATGGCCATGGACGGAGCCACCCCGGCCCGCGCATTCCTGCGCCTGGTTCTGCCGCTGTCCAAGGGCGGCCTGTCCACCATCGCGGTGTTCTCGGCACTGCAGGCCTGGAATGGATTCCTTTTCCCGCTGATTCTGACGCAGTCCGAATCTACCCGGGTGGTCACCCTCGGCCTGTTCAACTTCCAGACGCAGTTCGGCATCAACATTCCGGGGCTCCTGGCCGCCGTGACATTGTCCATGGTGCCCGTACTGCTCGCCTACCTCTTCGCGCGCCGCGCGCTTGTCCAGGGCCTGATGGGCGCTGGCGGAAAGTAATCATGACAGAAACTAAAACTCACAGCGCGCCGTGGCGCGACACCGCGTCCACTTCCCAGGAGCGCGCTGACAGCCTGATCGCCGTTATGACGGTCCGGGAAAAAACCGCGCAGCTGTTCGGCGTCTGGGTGGGTGCATCCACTGAGGGCGGTGAAGTAGCGCCCCACCAAAATGAGATGAACCCCGCGGTGGACCTCGATGAAATTTTGCCGCACGGCTTGGGACAGCTCACCAGGCCGTTCGGCACGGCCCCCGTGGACCCGGCGCTGGGCGCCTTGTCGCTTCAGCGGACCCAACAGCGTATTGCCGCCGCGAACCGCTTCGGCATCCCGGCTCTGGTCCATGAAGAATGCCTGGCAGGCTTTGCCGCCTGGCAGGCCACCGCCTACCCCGTGCCGCTGGCGTGGGGCGCCACCTTCAATGCTGAACTCATCCGTACGATGGGTGCCGCCATTGGAGCTGACATGCGCTCGGTGGGCGTGCACCAGGGCCTTGCCCCCGTCCTCGACGTGGTACGTGATGCGCGTTGGGGCCGCGTGGAAGAAACTATTGGTGAGGACCCCTACCTGATCGGAACCTTGGCCACCGCTTATATCCAGGGCCTGGAGAACAGTGGCATCGTCGCGACGCTTAAACACTTCGTGGGCTACTCGGCGTCAAAGGCAGGCCGCAACCTGGCCCCCGTCTCCGTTGGTGCCCGCGAGCTGGCAGACGTCCTGCTTCCGCCCTTCGAAATGGCCGTCCGGGAGTCCGGCGTCCGCTCCGTCATGCATGCCTACACCGACCTGGACGGTGTCCCCTCCGCTGCAGACGCCTCCCTGCTCACTGGGCTCCTGCGCGACACGTGGGGCTTCAGCGGCACTGTGGTGGCCGACTACTTCGGCATCGCCTTCCTGAAAAACCTGCACGGTGTCGCCGGGTCCCTCGGCGAAGCCGCAGCAGCCGCCCTGGCCGCCGGCGTCGACGTCGAACTGCCAACCGTGCACGCCTTCGGTGAGCACCTCGCGGCTGAAGTCGAAGCCGGGCGCGTTCCTGTAAGCCTCATTGACCGTGCCCTGCGCCGCGTGCTTGTGCAGAAAATCGAGCTGGGCCTGCTGGATGAGGACTGGTCGCCCGTTCCCCCTGCCCTGCAGGACACCGACGTGAAGAGCACCGATCTGCAGAGCACCGCCGGGCTGGAGGGCAGCATCACCCTTGACACCAAGGGCAACCGGGAGCTTGCTGCCCGGATTGCCGAAGAGTCGATCGTCCTGGCCAGCAACAACGGCATCCTGCCGCTGCGCAATCCCGGCCGCATCGCCGTCATCGGGCCCAACGCGGACAACCCTCAGGCCTTCCTTGGCTGCTACTCCTTCCCCGCACATGTCGGCGGGCAGCACCCGGACGTGCCTGTTGGCATTGAACTGCCCACCGTGGCGCAGGCCCTGCGGGCCGAATTCCCGGACAGCCCCATCACAATTACGGCCGGTTGCGCCATCGACGGTAATTCCACCGAGGGATTTGACGACGCCGTTGCTGCCGCCAATGCCGCCGACGTCGTCATCGCCGTCATGGGTGACCGGGCCGGCCTGTTCGGCCGGGGTACCAGCGGCGAGGGCTGCGACGTGGAATCCCTGGTGCTCCCGGGTGTCCAGCAGCAACTGCTGGACCGGCTGATTGCAACCGGCGTGCCCGTAGTACTGGTGCTCCTCACCGGCCGGCCGTATGCGGTGGGGTCCGCGGTCGAAAACGCCGCCGCCATCGTGCAGGCATTCTTCCCCGGTGAGGAAGGCGGACCGGCCGTGGCGAAGATCCTCAGCGGCAGCGTCAACCCCAGTGGCCGGCTGCCGGTAAGCATTCCCGCCCGGCCGGGAGCGCAGCCATCGTCATACCTGGCTTCTCCACTGGCCCAAGCCAGCAGCGTCTCCAATATCGATACTGCGGCCGCTTACCCCTTTGGCCACGGCCTTAGCTACACCACGTTCGAATGGAGCGGCCTGGAACTGGAGGGACCCTCGACCGTCGCGGTGGAAGGCGCGGTGAACGCCAGCGTCACCGTCACGAACACCGGTAACCGGGCCGGCGTCGAGCTCGTTCAGCTGTACCTCCACGATCCGGTCGCCTCAGTGGTCCGGCCCGTGCAGAAGCTGGTGGGTTATGCCCGCGTACCGCTGGAGGCGAAAGCTTCGGCAGTGGTTTCCTTCACTGTGCCCGCTGATGTGGCATCGTTCACCAGCCGGGACGGAAAGCGGATTGTTGAGGCAGGCAACCTGGAACTCCGCTTCGGGGCTTCCAGCGGGGATATCCGCCTGCGGACCGAGGTCCAGCTGACGGGTGGAACACGGATTGTGGACCACACCC
>NZ_JBNHFF010000284.1:0-3651 GCF_059089965.1 Arthrobacter sp. SPT-J7 | reverse complement strand
TCCACCGAGGCGGCCAGGGCGACGCCGCTGATCCCATACTTGCTGCCAAGATGGCAGCAACGCTTTCAGCAGGAGGGTGACGACTTTATGGGCGAGGAACTGATACTCCGGGGCCGCATCGTGTCCGGAAGCATGGACATCGAGGACGGCCTGATGGCGGTCGACGGCGGATACATCACTTACGCGGGGCCGGCGTCGGGCTTCCCCGGGGAAGCTGCAGGAGACATCAGTGCACCAGGGGGGAGCGCCGCCGGAAAAAGTTCGGGGCACATCCTGATGCCGGGCCTGGTGGACCTGCACTGCCATGGCGCCCATGGGTGGGACTTCTCCGATGGTTCAGTCGAGGGTGCCCGTGCCGCTTCCCGCTACCTGCATGGCCGGGGCACCACCACCCTGCTGGCCAGCCTTGTCACGGCAGCGCCTGCGGATCTGCTTCGCAACCTCAAGGCACTGCGCACGGTCACGGAGGAGGGGCTGGTTGCCGGGTCGCACCTGGAAGGTCCCTTCCTCTCAGCCGGGCAGTGCGGAGCGCATGACCCCTCACTGCTGCTGGAACCTGATTCGGGGTTGGTGGACGAACTGCTCGAGGCGGCAGGCCCTTCCCTGGCCTCCATGACGCTGGCCGCCGAGCTTCCGGGCGCCGGCGCGCTGGTGGACCTGCTCGCTGCCCGCGGCGTCATTCCGTCGCTGGGGCACACTGCAGCGGATCACCCGGCCGCCGCCTCGTTCCTGGATCGAGCTGCTGCCGGACTTTCATTGGCGCCTGCGCTTTCCGAGGATCCACGCCTTGCCGCGGCCTCCAAAGACCGGCGCCCAACAGTCACGCATCTCTTCAACGCGATGCCCAGCCTGCACCACCGCTCCCCCGGCCCTGTCTCCGCCTGCCTCAGCGCCGCCCGCGCCGGGAACGCCGTCGTGGAACTCATTGCCGACGGCGTCCATTTGGCTCCCGAGGCAGTGCAGACAGTGTTTGCGCTGGTGGGAGCGGACAACATTGCGCTGGTTTCCGACTCCATGTCTGCCACCGGCCTGCAGGACGGCCAATACCAGCTGGGCGCCTTGGCCGTGACGGTTGATGGAAGCGTGGCCCGCGTGGACAGTACGGGCGCGATCGCCGGCGGGACGGCCACCCTCCTGGACGTTGTCCGCTCCGCTGCTAAAGCCGGCGTTGCGATGAGGGACGCCATCACGTCAGCGACTGCAGTCCCGGCGGCGGTCCTGGGACTGTCGCGGCAGGCGGGTGACCTGCGGGCAGGGATGCCGGCCGACGTCGTGGTGGTGGACCCCCAACTGAACCTGGCAGGAGTCCTGCGCCGGGGCGAATGGGTGACGGAGCTGCAGCAGCAGCCCGTCTAGCCGCAGTCGTGGCTCGACATGGGCGTACGAGGTAACTCCATGCAACTCATTCAGCCGCGCCGAAATACCTAGTCAGCGCCGGGAAGATTCACTTCCACCAGCCCACCGGTGACGCGGATTTCAAACCTCGGCTGCCTGGCGGTGGCCGGCCCTGCCTGCACCTCTCCGGTCCGCAGTGAGAAGGTGCTGCCGTGCCACGGGCAGACTACGCACGGGTTGCCTCCGTCGTTAGGGCTGCGGCCCTTCAGCTTGCCCTCGTGAAGCGGACCGGAGAGGTGGCTGCAGACGTCGGACAGTACGTTGACCGTCTGCGCCTCCCTGAATACAAGCAACGGGAGTCCGGCCACCACCCGCTTGTGGAGCTTCCCTTCCGGCAGGTCCTCCAACGGAGCGAGGGCCTGCCACCCACTGGGGAAGCGGTGCGGAATGTCCTCGCTGTGGTTCACGCCGGCCGCCTGGCGGTAGCTGAGATGGCCGCCCAGGAAGCCGCCAAAGCTGACGACTCCCAAGCCCATGCAGGCGAGCACCTTGCCTGCGCCCTGCTTCCCGCTTGCCCGCGCCACCAGCGAAGCACTGTAGAGACTAACGGCGGTAATGTTGGCTGCCGCATGGACCAGGCCCACCCGCTGCTGCTGGCTGTGCAGCTGAGACCAGTCCATGAAGCCTGCCACTGCGGAAGGCACAGCGGAGGCAGTTCCAACGCCGATCAGCAGCGTTGCTGCCCGGTCGTTGCCCGGCAGGGTATCGAGGACGGCAGCGGAAATCCATGAACCCAAGGGAACCTGCACAGCGAGAGGATGAACCGGGTGACCGATGGGCACTCCATGCAGGATGTCGCGGGCCCACTGCGGACGGATCGTGCGTTTTACTACTTTCCGGACCTTCTTGGCCACGGGATCGAGCCACTCGGCATCTTCCAGGCGGGCAACAAGTTCAAGTGCAGGCAGCGGTTTCATGTGAGTCCTTTACCCCGTTCGTCAAAGTCCAGTCGATTGTCCAGGTCCAGCCGATGCCCGAGAGCCTAGCTGCTGGCGCGTGCGAGGGACAGGGGTGTGCGCCTGCAGCTCCACACAATGCGCGCGGTTCAGCGCAGCGGCGACCCCAGCACGGTGAATTGGTTGCCGCCCATCTCACCGGACAGCAAGGGCATCGCCTCGGCGATGGCCGCCCGCACACTGTCCAGCTGAAGTGAGGCCCGGTGCGCTTCCGGTGATTCCCACAATTCAGAGACAAACACCGTGTCCGGCACCTCGTCATTGACGCCCACCTCGTACAGCAGGCAGCCTGCCTCCTTCAGCCCGGCCATGGGCCGGAGCAGGATGGACACGACAGCGTCGCGCTGGCCGGGCCTGGTTCCGAGACTTCCCACATTCGCAAAGGTCATGGAGACAGTCTGCAGTATTGGGACGACAAGAAGCGGAATCGCCGCTTAGACGTAGAAAGTTTGTTGAGAGGCGTGATGCAGCCGCCCCGCTTGGGTAATTTATTGGTGGCAAAAGAGTCGGCCACTTAGCAGTTGAGAGAGCCACTTCCATGAAGAGGCCCCTGCACAAGGGGCCGCCACAGCGGGCCGGCACCGCGGAAGCCCGGGGTCCGGTCCGTGCGTCACGCATTATCTGATCGAAAGGAGTCATGGGCATGAACAACAGCATTCTCCGGCGGACAGGTTCGGACATTGCCGAACCCCTCCGGCGCTTCTTTGAAGGAGACCTTGATCCGTGGCTCCGGACCGAGGAGTACAAGGAAAACGGAACGCTGGTGGTCAAGGCCGAAGTTCCCGGCATCGACCCGGACAAGGACGTGGACATCACCTTGACCGGGGACCAGTTGCGCATTACGGTCCGGCACGAGGAGAAATCAGAGCACACAGGCAAGGAAGGGTACCGCTCGGAATTCCGCTACGGCACCTTCTCCCGCTCCATCACCCTCCCCGGTGCTGCTGACCAGACCGAGGTGAAGGCCACCTACAGGGACGGCATTCTCGAAGTCCGCGTGCCGCTGCCGGACCAGGAAGGCGCCGCGAAGCGGAGGATCCCCATCATCCGCGGATAGCATTACGACGGCGGTGCACAGCCGCCGTCGTAATTCACGCCTTGCGCTCACGGGGCCAGCGCTTTCGTCCCGTTCAGCTTTGCCCCGCCTCGACCTGCCCAGCGCAGGACTGCAAGGACTGCCCTGTCCCCCTCCTCACCTATGTCACACCCCTGTGGTTGGATGGAGTTCTCTTATCGGGGATGGAGGCGGACATGGAAGTGTGGACGGGGGATCCCTATCCGCTGGGCGCCACCTATGACG
>NZ_JBNHFF010000283.1:0-3652 GCF_059089965.1 Arthrobacter sp. SPT-J7 | reverse complement strand
GCACCATTACAATCACCACAGGCCCCACACCGCAACCGGAGGCCGACCGCCCATCAGCCGCTTAACCAACCTGCCTGGGCAGTACACCTAGGCAGTGAGCCTAGACAGGCGCCCAGCGGCCCCTGTTGCGTCGCAGCACCATCAGCGAACCGGTCAGCGCAACGCGTTCGACAGCGTCGCGCATCATGGCTGCCGATTCCAGCGCCTGCTGGTTCTCGCCGCTGTGTTCGGTCGCCTCAACAAGGAACCGCAGGTTCAGTTGCGGCACTCCCCCGGCAATCTGCAGCTGGTTCGACTCCACATGGTGACGTGTTTCCAGCGCCTCCACTGCTGCGTCCATAACGGCTTCAGGCGGATTGCCGGGGCGCAGGCCAGTGATTTTCAGGCGGGTTTGGAACGATGGCATGCCTCCAACCCTACCCAGACCTGCGCTCACCCTGTGCAGGAAAAGCTCGGACGCCACAGCACTGGTGCAAGAGCGTTCGGGCTAAACCCACATCATGTGAGAGAGCGTTCGGGCTAAACCCACATCAGGTGCGAGAGGGTTGGAGGTTACCCGGTGTTGCGGAGGCCGGCCGCCACCCCGTTGACGGTGATCAGCATGGCCCGCTGGAGGCGCTCGTCAACCTCGGCTCCGCTGATGCCGTCGGCCTTGCCGGCGGCCTCCGCGCGGACACGGCGGAGGAGTTCCACCTGCAGATAGCTGATGGGATCGAGGTACTGGTCACGGATCTCGAGTGAACGCTTGAGCGTGGGCTGGGCGTCCAGGAGCAGGTGCTCGCCCGTCAGGTCTTGGACCTCGGCCACAGTCAGCTCATATTCCTCCCGAATCGCCCGGAAGATGTGGTGCAGCTCGTCGGGGACGAGGGTGGACACGTAGTAGCCGGCGATGTCCAGGTCTGTCTTGGCAAGGGTCATCTCCACGTTGGACAGCACGGACCGGAAGAAGTGCCAGTTCTCCCACATCTCCACCAGCTGCGCGGTGTTCCCTGCCTCCCGGGCGGCCTTGAGGCCTGAGCCGACCCCGAACCAGCCCGGGACGATTTGCCGGGACTGCGTCCAGCCGAACACCCACGGGATGGCGCGCAGGCCGCCCAGCCCTGCACCGGAGTCCGGGCGCTTGGACGGGCGGGAACCGATGTTCAGGGAGCCCAGCTGTTCCACGGGCGTGGAGGCCAGGAAGTAGGCGGGCAGGTCCGGGTCATCGATCAGCTTCCGGTACTGCCCGAAGGCGGCATCGGAAATGGTTTCCATCACGTGCCCGTACCGTTCGCGCTGGTCCGCGGAGGTGCGGGGATCCCGGTGCAGGGCGGATCCCTGCAGTACGGCGGCGAGGGACAGCTCGAGGTTTTCGCGGGCCAGTTCGGGCAGCGAGTATTTGTCCGAGATGACCTCGCCCTGCTCGGTGAACTTGATCTCACCTTCCAGCACGCCGTTGGGCTGGGCCAGGATGGCATCATAAGTGGGCCCGCCGCCGCGGCCGACGGAGCCGCCGCGGCCGTGGAAGAGACGCACGCGCACGCCGTGCTTGGCGGCGACGTCCCGCAGCTTGCGCTGGGTCTTGTGGATTTCCCACTGGCTGGTCATCACGCCGGATTCCTTGTTGGAGTCCGAGTAGCCCAGCATGACCTCCTGGACGTCCCCGCGGAGGCGCACGAGTTCGCGGTACGAGGGATCGGACAGCAGCTGGTCCACGATTTCCGCGGAGGCACGCAGCTCTTCCACGGTTTCCAGCAGCGGCGCAAACCCGAGTTTGGCATAGGGCTTTTCGCCGAAAAGGTTCACCAGGCCGGCTTCGCGGGCCAGGACGGCGGCCGCGAGGACATCGTCTGCGCCGCGGGTCATGGAGATGATGTAGGTCTCGATGACGTCCGGCCCATAGGTGCGCAGGGCACGCCGGATTTCCCGGAAGACGTCGTACGTGCCGTCAGCGGCGCCGTCGAGCTTGATCGGATGGCCGGACAGCGGTCGGCGGGACGCAAGTTCGGAGCCGAGGACTTCGAAGCGTTCCCCGCGGCTCAGTTCTGCGTACCGCAGCCCCGGGCCGCCGATCCGGTCCATGAGCTGGCCAACGGCGTCGTGGTGGTGGTCGGCGTGTTCGCGGATGTCCAGGGTGGCAAGGTGCAGGCCGAAGGAGGCGACCGCGCGGCGGACCCGGGCAAGGGCGCCGTCGGCAGCCAGCGACGCGGAGTGGTTGCGGAGCGAGAGCTCCAGCAGTTCCAGGTCCGCGAGGAGTTCGCCGGTTCCGCTGTAGTCGCGGCCGTGCTCATGGTTGAAGTTCGCAGCTACCCGCTTGCCGGTGTTGATGAGCTTGGCCTTGATGCAGGTGAGCTTCAGGCGGTAGGGCTCCTGCGCGTTGAGCTCCAGTACCCGCCGGTCCAGCCCGGGCAGCTTCTTCAGGTCGGCGTCGATGGAATCGAGCAGTTCCTTGTCCGCGCCGGCCAGGGCCGTGGAGTTGGAGAGGATGGAAATCAGTTCGTCGATCATGCCAATGCTGATCCGGATGGCGTGCTGGTTTTGGATCTGCAGGATTTCCCGGGTTACGGCCGCGGTGACGTTGGGGTTGCCGTCGCGGTCGCCGCCGATCCAGGAGCCGAAGCGGATGGGGGCGTCCTGGGACGCGAGGCTGACACCGTGTTCGCCCAGCAGCTCGGCCAGTTCGGTCAGCATCTCCGGCATGGCGTCCGTAAGGATGCCGCCCAGGTAGTAGATCGCGTTGCGGGCTTCGTCCACCGGAGTGGGCCGGACCTGGCGAAGTTCGTCGGTCTGCCACATCTGGTCGATGATTTCAGCCAGCTGGCGGTCCTGGCGGCGGCGGGCCGTGGTGCCCTCGGCGGTGGGCTGGGCCAACACGTCGGAGAGCTTGCGGATCTTGTCCAGCACCGAACGGCGCGAGGCTTCGGTGGGGTGAGCGGTGAAGATGGGACGGACATCGAGCCCGTTAACTACTTCCTGCAGCACGCCGGGGCCGGCCTGTTCGGCGATTTCGTTGACGGTTTTCGCGAGCCAGCCGTCCTTTTCCTCCCGGGTCCGCAGGCCCCGAACGCGGTGGACCTGTTCTGCAGCGTTGGCGAGGTGGAAGTAGAAGGCGAACGCCCGGACCAGGTCGGTGGCCTGCTCGATGGGCAGGGAACCAAGGAGTTCGCGGACCTGGGCCACGACGTCGTGCGCGCTCCAGGGCCCGGTTGCATCCGCACCGCCGCGGGCAGCTTCCTTGGATTCCTTGGTGAGGAGGCGCACCTGCTCTACGAGGTCCAGGAGCTCGGGTCCGTGCTGGCGGACCAGTGATTCGCCCAGCAGCGTGGAGACGCGCCGGACGTCTGCCCTCAGTTCGGAGGCAAGATCGGTTTCGGGATTTGTTGCAGTGTGAGCCATGGAAACTATCTTTCGAGGGTTCGGACTTGGCTCGTACACTGCGCTGGATACTGTGAGCCACGTAACTAGCTAAAGATGCTACCCGCAGTCCGGCGCCTCGGGGGAATCCGTCTCAGATAATGTCGTCCGCCGGGTAACCGACATGGTGTTTCACGCACTCAAGCTCCGCCCGCAGCCTTTCGAGCTCCGTGC
Source organism: Arthrobacter sp. SPT-J7 (assembly GCF_059089965.1). NCBI lineage: Bacteria > Bacillati > Actinomycetota > Actinomycetes > Micrococcales > Micrococcaceae > Arthrobacter > Arthrobacter sp. SPT-J7. Next base: position 85 of record NZ_JBNHFF010000283.1, on the reverse strand, counting down.
CGTGCCGGGCGACTTCGGCGTTGCGCCGCTTGGCCGCCCGGGCGCTGACAGCCAGGACCAGCAGCCCCACCGGCACGGCGGCGGC
>NZ_JBNHFF010000282.1:0-3662 GCF_059089965.1 Arthrobacter sp. SPT-J7 | reverse complement strand
ACCTGCTCGAAGCCAACCTCCGCCTGGTGGTCTCGCTGGCCAAGCGCTACACCGGGCGCGGCATGCTGTTCCTGGACCTGATCCAGGAAGGCAACCTCGGCCTGATCCGCGCGGTGGAGAAGTTCGACTACACCAAGGGCTTCAAGTTCTCCACGTACGCCACCTGGTGGATCCGCCAGGCCATCACCCGTGCCATGGCAGACCAGGCACGCACCATCCGTATTCCGGTGCACATGGTGGAGGTCATCAACAAGCTGGCCCGTGTCCAGCGCCAGATGCTGCAGGACCTCGGCCGTGAACCTACGCCCGAAGAACTTGCGCTCGAACTGGACATGACCCCCGAAAAGGTCGTCGAAGTCCAGAAGTACGGCCGTGAGCCCATCTCGCTCCACACGCCCTTGGGCGAGGACGGAGATTCGGAGTTCGGTGACCTGATCGAGGACTCCGAGGCTGTTGTCCCGGCGGACGCCGTGAGCTTCACGCTCCTGCAGGAGCAGCTCCACTCCGTGCTGGATACACTCTCGGAGCGCGAGGCCGGAGTTGTGGCCATGCGGTTCGGCCTCACTGACGGACAGCCGAAGACTTTAGACGAAATCGGCAAGGTCTACGGAGTGACGCGCGAGCGTATCCGCCAGATCGAATCCAAGACCATGTCCAAGCTCCGCCACCCCTCCCGGTCGCAGGTGCTGCGGGACTACCTCGACTAGAAGCAGAACGCATCACAAGCGGCCCGCCGGCTGCCGTACCCGTAGCGGGGCGGTAACCGGTGGGCCGCTTTTTGCTGGTCCATTCGCGACGTCCGGGGTCCATTTACAGAAACAGAGATTAAAAAGATTGGGACCCCACCTTCCGGTGAGGTCCCAACAGCTTCAGCCAGGCTAGTCGATTTCTACGGCAGCCTTCTCGTGAAGCTTCCCCGTCTCATCGTGCCAGTCGGAGCTCAAGGGCTTGAGCGTTGCCTCAACTGCACGGGCGTGGTGGCCGCAGAAAAGCAGCTCACCGCCGGAGGACTCCAGTACAACCCGGACATATGCCTGAGCTCCGCAACGATCGCACCGGTCCAGTGCGTTGAGTGTGCGGTCTGCCACTGCTGTTGTCATGTCGGCCTCCTTAGTAGATCAGTACGTCTATATAACCAGCATTCGTAACAAAACCATCGCAAGGATGGGACAAGTTCGCTGTCCGCGTAGCCGCAAGAATGAATCAAGATCGCAGTACGGCCCCGGCGAGAGCGGCACGTGGCGCGGGGCACATGCGCCGGCAGGTGTGGCAGTCGGTACTGCCGGGCCTGGCCGACTACCCTAGGAAGAGCGATTTAAGCCCGCTGTTCCGTCCCTGAAGGAGTTCATCACCAGTGGCACCAAGCTCTGATTACACTGCCCGGCACCTGTCTGTACTGGAGGGCCTTGAAGCCGTCCGCAAGCGCCCCGGCATGTACATCGGTTCCACTGACTCCCGCGGCCTGATGCACTGCCTGTGGGAAATTATCGACAACTCGGTGGACGAGGCACTGGCCGGATTCGGCCACGACATCAAGATCATCCTCCATGCGGACAACTCTGTGGAGATCCATGACGACGGCCGCGGCATCCCCATCGACAAGGAACCGAAAACCGGGCTCACCGGCGTCGAGGTGGTCTTCACCAAGCTCCACGCGGGCGGCAAGTTTGGCGGCGGTTCCTACACTGCTTCCGGCGGCCTGCACGGCGTGGGTGCCTCCGTGGTCAACGCACTGTCCTCCCGCCTCGATGTTGAAGTTGACCGGGGTGGAAAAACGTACAAAATGTCCTTCCGCCGGGGTGAGCCCGGGCGCTTCAAGGACACCGGGTCCAAAATTGATCCGGCCGCGCCGTTTACAGCGTTCGTGGACGACTCGGTGCTGGACGTGGTGGGCAGGGCCAAGCGCGGCGTCACGGGAACCAGGATCCGCTACTGGGCAGACCGGCAGATTTTTACCCCGGACGCAAAGTTCTCCTACGAGGAACTCGCCGCGAGGGCCCGGCAGACGTCCTTCCTGGTGCCCGGCCTCAAACTGACGGTCCGCGATGAGCGCAAAGTCCCGGGAACACCCGGCGAGTCCGGACCCCACGAGGAGGTCTTCCACCACGACGGTGGCATCTCCGAATTTGTTGAATTCCTTGCCGCAGATCCCGCCGTCACCGATGTCTGGCGGCTGCACGGCTCCGGAAAGTTCAAGGAGACGGTCCCCGTGCTGGACGAGCGGGGGCACAGCCAGCTCGCGGAGGTTGAGCGCGACTGTGAGGTGGATGTGGCGCTGCGCTGGGGGATCGGCTACGACAGCACGGTTCGCAGCTTCGTCAACATCATCTCCACCCCCAAGGGCGGAACCCACCAGTCCGGCTTTGAGCAGGCCCTCGTCAAGACCTTCCGCAAAGCGGTGGAAAACAACGCCCGCAAGCTCAAGGCCGGCAATGACAAGATCGAAAAGGACGATATCTTCGCCGGCCTTACCGCCGTCCTGACCGTCCGCCTCGCTGAGCCGCAGTTTGAAGGCCAGACCAAGGAGATCCTGGGCACCTCGGCCGTGCGGGCGATCGTGGCCAAGGTCGTAGAGCGCGAGGTCAACGCCAAGCTCGCCTCCGCCCACAGGAACGACAAGGCACAGTCCGCCCTCCTCCTGGAGAAAATCGTGAACGAGATGAAATCACGCATCTCGGCACGTGTGCACAAGGAAACGCAACGGCGCAAGAACGCGCTGGAAACCTCATCAATGCCTACGAAGCTCGCTGACTGCCGTACGGACGACGTCGAGCGTTCCGAACTCTTTATTGTGGAAGGCGACTCGGCGCTGGGAACCGCCAAGCTGGCGAGGTCCTCGGACTTCCAGGCCCTGCTGCCCATCCGCGGCAAGATCCTCAACGTCCAGAAGGCATCCGTGGGGGACATGCTCTCCAACGCCGAATGCGCGGCCCTCATCCAGGTGGTGGGGGCAGGGTCGGGACGTAGTTTCGACATCGCCGCCGCCCGCTACGGCAAGGTCATCCTGATGACGGACGCCGACGTGGACGGCGCGCACATCCGTACGCTGCTCCTCACCCTTTTCTTCCGCTATATGCGGCCGATGATTGAGGAAGGCCGGGTCTTTGCCGCGGTCCCGCCGCTGCACCGGGTGGAAGTGATCAACGCCGGCCAGAAGGCCAACGACATGATCTACACTTACTCCGAAACCGAGCTGCACGTGCTGCTTGCCCGGCTGGCGAAGGAGGGCAAGCGGTACAAGGAACCCATCCAGCGCTACAAGGGCCTGGGCGAAATGGACGCTGAACAGCTGGCCGAAACCACCATGGATCCGCGGCACCGTACCCTTCGCAAGGTGGGGATCGAGAACGCCAAGCAGGCGGAAGAGATTTTCGACCTGCTGATGGGCTCGGATGTTTCGCCGCGCAAGGATTTCATCATCGCCGGCGCCGCAAGCCTGGACCGGGAACGCATCGACGCCTGACGGCAGCGGGAGCCGCCCCCATGCGGGGGAGACTGTGCAGAAAGTACGACGGCGCGCGTCAGGCCAGCAGGCCCGGCACCACCAGCAGGGCCGTCGGCAGGGCCAGCAGGAGGACGCAGCCTGCCAGCACCAGGCTGCGGACGGGGGCGGGCAGCTCCGGCTGCGGGGAGAGCAGCCGGCTGACGCGTGAGGCTGTGGT
>NZ_JBNHFF010000281.1:0-3734 GCF_059089965.1 Arthrobacter sp. SPT-J7 | reverse complement strand
AGGGGATGGGAAGGAACGGCGTGCCGGCTACGCGCAGCGCTCCGTCCAGGACCTCCAGCGGAGCGCGGCCGCCCGGCGCGCGGTGCACCCAGTCCGCTCCCCACCCGGCGTCCGAGAGGCCGGTACTGAACTGCTGTGGCTGCGACCACGGTCCCGCCAGGCCTGCCGCGTCCCATACCCGGACCTGCCACACGTAGTCCGCATCGTCGTCGAGCGCTGGTCCGTCATAGGCAGCAGAGACGGGGGCGTCTGAAGCCACCTGGCCTGAATTCCACACTGGGGACCCTGCTCCGTCCTGCACCACGATCTCGTAGCCGGTCTGCCGGGCACGGGACGGATCCGAATCCCCTGGCTGCACGAGCTGCCAGCTGAACGAGGGGCGTGCTCCCGCCGTAAGGCAGGGGGAGTGCCCGTCCGTCAGCAGGTGGTTGGCCAGCAACTGCCCCCGTACGGAAGTCACGGACTGTGCAGCCGGGGTGGGGGTCATTCAGGACTCCGGCAGGGTGAAGGCGTGCGGGGCGGTACCGGCCCAGGGGAGCCCGAGTTCGCTGAAGGTGGCGTGCTGCCCGGCGGCTCGTGCCAGGGCATCCTCGATACCGATGAGCACAGCGTGCGCCGCATCTCCCTCGCCCTCCCACTGGAGGTATGCCTCGTCGATGGGGGCCGGCAGCGGAGCGGTTCGGATGGCTTCCAGGACGAGCATAAAAGCACCGCTGTCCAGGAGCGGGCTGATGAGCGGAGCTCCACTGATGCGGTGGGCCAGCAGGTTTTCGGTCAGGTCGTCCCGGCCGAAGACTTCCTCGGAGCGGCGCTCGGCAGTTTCCACCGTGAGCCGGTCCTCGGTGTAGTGGAAGACGGCGGTGCCGTCCGAGCCTTGCAGGGTCACGTAAGGTTCTACGGATTCGGTGGCGCACAGTGTGAGCGCGCAGGTGATGGGCAGCCCTGAGCTGGTTCGGATCCGGATCACCGAGGTGTCATCGGACTCGATGTCGTTGGCACGGTAAAGCTCAGTTTCAATCGAAGCAATGTCTGCAGTGGTGCGTGCTCCTGCAATCCTGAGGGCTGTGGCCACCGCATGTGCAAGGGGGTTGGTGGCCACGCCGTCCACCACGTCCACGCCGTCGATGGTGCGTTTACCGGCCCAGCGTGACCGCTTGTAGTAGGCCCGGTCCCGGACCCAGTGGCCGGTGGCTGAGATACCCTGCAGCGTGCCGATGGTTCCGTCTGCGAGCAGTTTGCCGATCGCCTGCAGTGCGTGGGAACCCAGGCTCTGGAAGCCGATCTGGACGCTGCGTCCATTGGCTGCTGCAGCGTCGGACAGCTTGGTGAAGTCCGAGAGTGACGCGACCGGCGGCTTCTCCAGATACAGATCGGCAGCGGTGGCCAAGGCTGCGAGGCCCAGCGGGGCATGGGTCTGGATGGGGGTGGCGACAATAATGAGGTCCAGCCCACTGGTCTCCGCGAGCAGTTCAACCAGCCCCGGAAAGACGTGCGCTGTTGCAGGGACCGAACCCGGCGCAGGGGGATTGGGGTCAGCAACGGCAACAAGGTCAACCACGCCGGACGCCTGCAGGCGCTCAAGGTTCCGCAGGTGGTGGGTGCCGAAGCCGTGGACACCTACCAACGCCACCCTCGAAGCACGCCCGCCCGACCGCTCCGCCCCAAGCTCGGCGCCGGGCTGCGTGCTGGCTGCTGCTGAGGTAGTGAGATCCCGGGGCTGGGTCCGGGCGACGGTGCCGGCTGGCGTTCCCATGGTGCTCCATTCCGCCCGGACAGGGCATATGTTCCTCAAACGCGTGGGGCAAGCGCTTTCCGGTTTCCAGTGTGCGCCACGAGCAGGCTTGCAGTCCAGTTATGTAACGATTCAAAAAACTGGCTTGACCCACCCCGCGGCCGGGGTCTAGATTTTCGAGAAACCGATTACTTAGGTGACGTGGACCACTCTGGCCGCGTTTCTGCAGCGATGGAGAACCGAAGGGAGCCCTGCCATGTCAACGTCGTCGTGGAGCGCCCGCGCATACTCGTTCTTTGACACGCTCTTGTGGATCGCTTGCCTGAACATGCTGTGGCTCGCTTTCACCGTCCTGGGGCTCGGCGTCCTGGGTGCGGGGCCGGCCACCGCAGCAGCACAGATCCTGGTCCGCAAGAGGGCCAAAGGTGAAGCTGCGCGCCTGCTGCCCGGCTTTGCCCGCGAATACTGTCGCAATTTTGTCCGCGGCAACGCGCTGGCTCTCCCCATCATGGGGGTGACCGTGGCCCTCGTCATGAACTGGAACTACTTTTCCGGCTCCGGTGGCCTGCTGTCCCAGTTGGCTGCCGCTGCAACCTTTGTCGGGGCCATTTTTGTTGCCGGGGGGGTGTGCTACCTGTTTCCCATGTTTGCCCGGTACGACCTTCCCCTGCCCCAGTACTTCCTGATGTCATCGCGCTTCGCCCTCCGCCACCTCGCGGGCACAGTCATCCTGCTGTTCGTCTCCGCAGCCGTGGCCTATGCGAGCGGTGCAGTCCCAGGCCTGATCCCGTTCTTCAGCATCGGAGCCTGGCTGTTCCTGACCGGGTGGCTGTGCGACCGCTTCTTCACCGCCAACGATGACTCCATGGCCGCCGTTATGGAGCAACAGCAGGCCGCTGCCATCGGCCTGAACCATAGCCAGGCGCTGACAGCGCGCTGAACGCACGCTAACCAATAACTGACCTCATGCTGCCCGGGCTCAACGCTGCCCGGTGACAGCAAAACCGACCCCAAAGAAGTGGAAAAGGAACAAAATGATCCGCAGAAGAATGTCCCTGGCTGCCGCCGTCGTTACCGCCACGGCGCTCACCCTGACGGCCTGCGGCGGAGGTGAAACCCAGTCCGTAGATATTTCCACCGTGAACGTCATGGCTCCCTTCCTCGAGGCGCAGCCGCCTTCCGCAGACGGCGCCGTCCAGACGAAGCTCGAGGAGTTCACGGGCAAGGACGTCAACATCATGTGGGCTCCCAATGCCTCCTACGAGGACAAAACCAACATCACCCTGGCCTCGTCCGAGATCCCGCACGTGATGGTCATCCAGGGCAAAACGCCCGGCTTCGTCAAGAACGCCGAAGCCGGTGCCTTCTGGGACCTGACGGACAAGCTGGCCGAGTACCCGAATTTGAAGACCACCTTCCCGGACATCCAGCAGAACGCGAGCATCAACGGAAAGGTGTACGGCGTTTACCGCGGACGCGCCCCCATGCGTGCTGCCGTGATGTTCCGCCAGGACTGGCTGGACAAGCTGGGGCTTGAGGCTCCCAAGACTACCGAGGACCTGTACGAGGTAGCCAAGGCATTCACTGAAAAGGATCCGGACGGCAACGGCCAGAATGACACCTGGGGCATCACCATCCCCAAGTGGGGCGCCCTCGGAACCAACAGCCCCTACGACTTCATCGAGACCTGGTATGGCGCAGGCAACCGCTGGACCGAAAGGGACGGGAAACTGATCCCGAGCTTCGAAACCGAGGAATTCCTGGAAGCCAACCGGTTCGTCAAGAAGATGGTGGACGAGAAGCTCATCAACCCGGACTTTGCCACCTTCGACCCCACCAAGTGGAACGAGCCGTTCCTGAACGGCAAGGGCGGCATGATTGTCGACGTCGACTCCCGGGTCAGCGTCCTCATCAACCTGTTCAAGCAGGCAGACCCGAGCAATTTCGAAAACAAGGTGGGCTTCGTCGGCAACCTTGAAGGCCCGGACGGCAAGCTCAACGC
>NZ_JBNHFF010000280.1:0-3748 GCF_059089965.1 Arthrobacter sp. SPT-J7 | reverse complement strand
CGCCGCCGGTTTGGTGGCGCTGCCGGGCATGGTGGACGTCCACACCCACCTGCGCGAGCCGGGCCGCGAGGACGCCGAGACCGTGGAGACCGGAACCCGCGCCGCTGCCCTGGGCGGCTACACCGCCGTGCACGCCATGGCCAACAGCACTCCCGTCGCTGACACCGCGGGCGTGGTGGAGCAGGTGTACAGCCTGGGCCAAAAGGCCGGCTGGGTGGACGTGCGCCCCGTCGGCGCCGTGACCGTGGGGCTCGCCGGTGAGCAGCTCGCCGAGCTCGGCGCCATGGCCGATTCCCGCGCCCGGGTCCGCATGTTCTCGGACGACGGCATCTGCGTCCACGATCCGGTCCTCATGCGCAGGGCGCTGGAGTACGTCAAGGCGTTCGACGGCGTGGTGGCCCAGCACGCGCAGGAGCCGCGGCTTACCGCCGGCGCCCAGATGAACGAGGGCGAAGTATCAGCGGTGCTGGGACTGGCCGGATGGCCGGCAGTGGCGGAGGAAAGCATCATCGCCCGGGACGTCCTGCTGGCCCAGCACGTGGGGTCCCGGCTCCACGTCTGCCACGTCTCCACGGCCGGCTCGGTGGAAATCATCCGGTGGGCCAAGGAACGCGGCATCAACGTCACGGCAGAGGTCACCCCGCACCACCTGCTGCTGACCGATGACCTGGTCCGCAGCTACGATCCCGTCTACAAGGTCAACCCGCCGCTGCGCACCGATGCTGACGTCCAGGCCCTGCGCGCCGGCCTCGCCGACGGCACCATCGACGTCGTCGGCACCGACCATGCCCCGCATCCCAGTGAGCACAAGGAATGCGAGTGGGCGCAGGCTGCCATGGGTATGACCGGGCTGGAGACCGCCCTGTCCGTAGTGCAGCACACCATGATCGAAACCGGCCTGATGACGTGGGCGGACTTTGCCCGGGTCACCTCCGCCGCCGCGGCAAAAATTGGCCGCCTGGAGGACCAGGGCCGGCCGCTGGAAGCAGGGGAACCCGCCAACGTCATCCTGGTAGACCCCGCCGCGCGCTGGACGGTTGAGCCTTCCCTGATGGCCACCATGGGCCGGAACTCGCCGTTCAAGGGCATGGAGCTGCCCGGCAAGGTTGTTGCCACGTTCTTCAAGGGTCACCCCACTGTCCTGGACGGCGCCCTCAACACCCCGTACCGGCACGCCGCTTCGCTGGGTGCCGCCTGATGGACACCCAGCTGCTCTCGCTGGTCATCACGCTGGCCCTCATCGCCGCAGCCTTCGGCCTCATCTGGCTGGGCTGGCGCAGCCGCCTGCGCCGCCAGGCCGACGTCGAACAGCTGCCTTCGGTGCCCGAGGCGCCGGGGGAGCCGCTCACCAGTGCCGAGGGGCAGTACGTCGCGTCCACCACCGGCGGAGACTGGCTGGACCGGATCGCAGTGCACTCCCTCGGCATCCGTACGAACGCCACGCTCGAGGTCTACGCGCACGGCGTCCTTTTTGACCGGGCAGGGGCACCGGCGCTGTACATCCCCGCGGCTTCCCTCACCGGGGTGCGGCTGGACAGCGGCATGGCCGGCAAGTTCGTGGAAAAGGACGGCCTCCTGGTCCTGGCGTGGATGCACGGCAGCCACGAGCTGGACACCGGCTTCCGGACCCGCCGCGCAGAGGACAGGAACGTGCTTTTCGCAGCACTTCAGGAATTGATTTCTTCGGCCCCCGCGGCCGATGCCAATAGTGGAAAGTAAGACAGTGACAACAAACACAGCAGTATCGGCCCCAGTTTCCGCTCCAGCTGCGCTGGTGCTCGAGGATGGCCGCATCTTCCGCGGACGCAGCTACGGCGCCACTGGAACGGCCCTGGGCGAGGCCGTCTTCGCCACCGGCATGACCGGCTACCAGGAAACCATCACGGACCCCTCCTACGCCCGCCAGCTCGTGGTCCAGACCGCCCCCCACATCGGAAACACCGGGGTGAACAACGACGACGCCGAGTCCCGCCGCATCTGGGTGGCCGGCTACATCGTCCGCGACGCCGCCCGCCGCCCCTCCAACTGGCGCTCGGAGCGGTCGCTGGACGAGGAGCTGGTGGACCAGGGGATCGTGGGCATCCAGGGCGTGGACACGCGGGCCATCACCCGCCATCTCCGCGAGCACAAAACCATGCGGGCGGGCATCTTCTCCGGCGAAGCCGCGCAGGCCACCGATAAGGAGCTGGTCGACGCCGTGCTCGCCAGCGCTCCCATGGAAGGCGCACGCCTCGCCGAGGAAGTCAGCGTTGACGAGGCATACGTGGTGGAACCGAAGGACCACGGCTGGGACGGCGAACCCCGCTTCAGCATCGCCGCCGTCGACCTTGGCATCAAGGCCATGACACCCGTCCGGTTCGCCGAGCGCGGCGTCCGGGTCCATGTGCTGCCTGCCACCGCCACCCTGGAAGACGTCAAGGCCGTCAACCCGGACGGCTTTTTTATGTCCAATGGCCCCGGCGACCCCGCCACGGCCGACGCCCAGGTCAAGCTGCTCCGCTCCGTCCTGGACGAAAAACTGCCCTACTTCGGTATCTGCTTCGGCAACCAGATACTGGGACGTGCGCTGGGCTTCGGCACCTACAAGCTGCGCTACGGCCACCGCGGTATCAACCAGCCCGTGCTGGACCGCCGCACCGGCAAGGTGGAAATCACCTCCCAGAACCACGGCTTTGCCGTGGACGCACCGCTCGACGGCGCAACCCAGGCTCCCGAGGAACGGTACGGCCGCGTCGAAGTCAGCCACGTCAGCCTGAACGACGACGTGGTGGAAGGCCTGGCCTGCCTGGACATCCCCGCCTTCTCCGTCCAGTACCACCCTGAGGCAGCGGCCGGACCGCACGACGCCGCCTACCTGTTTGACCGCTTCATCGAGCTGATGGACGGAACCCGGGACGGCAGGACTGCCAACCTGTCCAAGGACCCCGTGGACTCTGCGCACCCCGCTGGGGCGGACAACACAGGCGCCGAACACAAAAACGACAACAAGACTGAGGACAAGAAGTAATGCCGAAACGTACAGATCTCAAAAGCGTCCTCGTCATTGGTTCGGGCCCGATCGTCGTCGGCCAGGCCGCGGAGTTCGACTACTCCGGCACGCAGGCGCTGCGCGTCCTGAAGGAGGAGGGCCTGCGGGTCATCCTGGTCAACTCCAACCCGGCCACCATCATGACCGACCCGGAGTTCGCTGACGCCACCTACATCGAACCCATCACACCTGAGGTGGTGGAGAAGATCATCGCCAAGGAACGCCCGGACGCCGTGCTGCCCACCCTGGGCGGCCAGACAGCCTTGAACACGGCCATTGCCCTGGACAAGAACGGCGTCCTCGAGAAGTACAATGTGGAGCTCATCGGGGCCAACATCGCCGCCATCGAACTCGGCGAGGACCGCGAGAAGTTCAAGGGCGTGGTGGAGCGCTGCGGCGCCGAATCGGCCCGCAGCCACATCATCCACACCATGGACGAGGCCCTGAAGGCCGCCGATGACCTCGGCTACCCCATGGTGGTCCGCCCGTCCTTCACCATGGGCGGACTCGGCTCGGGCCTCGCCTATAACGAGGACGACCTCCGCCGCATCGTGGGCCAGGGCCTGCAGTACAGCCCCACCAGCGAAGTGCTGCTCGAAGAGAGCATCCTCGGCTGGAAGGACTACGAGCTCGAAATGATGCGGGACAAGAACGACAACGTCGTGGTGGTGTGCTCGATTGAGAACTTCGACCCGGTGGGCGTGCACACCGGCGACTCGA
>NZ_JBNHFF010000279.1:0-3769 GCF_059089965.1 Arthrobacter sp. SPT-J7 | reverse complement strand
GGTTGGATCTTTTGATCCAACCGCCCCTTTGCTTGCTCGTTCCCCTCCGGAGGTTTCCCTGGTTCGCAGCACGCGGTATCCATGGTCCTTGTCGTAGCCGTGAATGTCCCGGGTATCCAGCGCGGCCATGAAGTCCAGCACGTTGGAGGTGATGGAGCCGGCCGGGGAGGAGGACCGGAAAGCCGGGCGGGTATGGCGTAACGAAGGCGGCGGAGACCACCTCTCCGTGAGCCGCAGGTTCGTCTCGGCGGAAAGGCCACCGCCCATCTTTTCCGCGGTGCAGGGGAGGTATCCCCACAGGTCCTCGCGCCTTGACCATTGGAGGTGGCAGGATCACTGTTGCCGTCGATGGCGTAGAGGTCTGGTGCGGCCGGATTCAAGAGTTTGTCCTCCTCTTCGAAGAACTCCGGGGCCGCCGTCGTCTTGACACCGTTGTCTCCGTTGACACGCCCGTGCCCGGAGTCCGTGTTTTTTCTGGCGGGCAGGAAGGTTGGTGGGTGGCCTTTCGGGCACAGAAAAGCACCCGCGCCGGGAAACCGGCGCGGGTGCTGGTTGTGTGCTTAGGCCATGAGTCCCTGCAGGGCGTCGGCCAGGGTTTGCGCCCCGGTTTCGGCGTCCTCGTCCATGACGTGTTCTTCGGGGGAGTGGGAAATGCCGCTGGGGTTGCGGACGAAGACCATGGCGGTGGGGACGTAGGGTGCCAGAACGCCGGCGTCGTGCCCGGCCCCGGTGTCCAGGGTGGGCGCGTGTGGAAGGGCCAGCTGCAGTTCCCGCTGTAGTCCGGGGTCAAAGTGGACGGTGGGGCTGAGCGATTCCTCCCGGAGGTGGATGCTGCAGCCTTCCTCCGCTGCGATGACCTGAGCCTGCAGGTGGATGCTCTCTACGAGGGCCGCGGTAACGGCGTCGTCAGGGTGGCGGACGTCCAGCCAGAAGTCCACGCGGGAGGCTATGACGTTGGTGCCGCCGGGAACGGGCTGCAGCCGGCCGACGGTAGCCCTGGCGTGGGGCTGTTTCCGGGCGATGTCGCGGATGGCTACGACCATCCTGGACGCGGACACCATCGGGTCATGCCGGTCCGCCATAAGCGTAGTCCCGGCATGGTTGCCCTGGCCCTGGACGCTCAGGCGCCAGCGCCCGTGGCCAAGGATGGAGGAGGCGATGGCAATGGGCTGGTCCAGGTCGATCAACCCGCGGCCCTGCTCGACGTGAAGTTCGACGAAGGCCCCGATCTGGCCGAGGAGCTCGTCGTCCTTGCCTACGAAGCGGGGGTCGAGCCCGTTGGCACGGGCGATGTCTGCGAAGGATGAACCGTCGGGGTCGCGCAGGTTCCGTGCCTTGTCCGGGTCGATGGCGCCGGTCATCAGCCGGGAGCCGAGGCAGGCGACGCCGAAGCGGGATCCTTCCTCCTCCGGGAACACCACGACGGCGAGCGGACGCGTGGGGGTTGCCATTCGGGCTTTGAGGATGTCGACGGCGACCAGGGCTGAGGCGACGCCGAGCGGGCCATCGAACGGGCCGCCGCCGGGCACGGAGTCCAGGTGGCTTCCGGTGACCAGGCTGTTGGTGCGGACTCCGCCCGGCACGTCCCACCACGCCCAGATGGCGCCGTTGCGGTCCGTCTCCACGGACAGTCCTCGCTTTTGGGCCTGTTCGGTGAACCATGCGCGCAGGTCCAGTTCGGCTGTCGAGTAGACCGGGCGGGTATAACCACCGCGGACCGCGTCCGTGCCGGTGCCGGCGATCTCGGACATCAGTCCCGTCACCGTTGCTGTCGGGGCGTTGGTCATGTCGGTGCCGTGCGCCATCAGTGCGCCGCCACCGCTGTGCGGCCGCCCTGGGCTGCGAGCCGGAACTGATCCGGAACGCGTCCTGAACCGGTGGCCAGGTCTGCTGCGAGCTGTCCGATGAGCGGGGCGAATTTGGCGCCGTGTCCGGAGCAGGGGGAGAGGATGGTGATGCCCTCGGCCCGGTCCAGGATGAAGTCCTCGGTGGGGGTGTTGGTGAACAGGCAGGTGGTTTCGGCGTAGGGCTCCGGCACCAGGCCCGGCAGGTACTGTTCGACGTACTCGATGACGCGCTGGCGGTTGTCCGGGTTGATCTGTCCGTCCTGGTTGGCAGCGGAGGGCAGAATTTTGCCGCCGTTGTATTCGGCGACCTTTTGACCGCGGAAGCCGGCGTCGAGGCCGCCGGGGAGGCCGTAGGCCTGCCAGCCTTCGCGTTTGTGGATGAAGGTGGGCCATGTTGCGGGGTCCGTGCCGTCAACGTACGGGAAGTGGTAGGCCTGTTCCTGCCGCACCTGAATGGGCGGCATGGAGGCCAGGAAGGAGGACGGCAGCGCCAAGGACCCGAGCAGCTGGGGGAGCCAGCCGCCGGCGGCGACGATGACGTTGGCCGCGCGCATGGTGCGGCCGTCCTCGGAGGTGAGGACGTAGCCGCCGGCCGATCCGGTGATCGAGGCAACAGCCCAGTTGGTGTGCAGTCCGGCTCCTTGGGCTACTGCCTGCTCCACCATGGAGGCGACGGATTCGTGGGCGTCGATGACGCCGGCATCCGGGTGCCACAGCACCGGGGTGTCGAAAGCAATCTGAGGCCACCGGCGATTGGCCTCCTCTGGGCTGAGGAGCTCATGGTCGATACCGCGTGCCGCCAGCACGGCCGCGAGGCGCTCCGGCTGGCGGATGGCTCCGTAGTCCACGGCCCCGGTAGGGGTGATGAGCTGCTTGCCGCTGAGGCGTGCCAGTTCGTCCCAGCCGGCCTTGGCCTCCTGGACCAGGCCGGTGTAGAACTCCTCGGGGTATGCGTAGCGGAAGATCCGGGCCGAGCCGTGGGAACTTCCGGCGTCGTTGGCGGGCGTGGTGCGTTCCAGCAGGTTAACCTCGTGGCCGCGGGCGGCGAGGTGCCACGCGGTCGCGGCTCCAGAGAGCCCTGCCCCGACGACGGCGTACTCGATCGAATCCATGATCGCTCCTTGTACTTTTAGGGTGATGGGTGACTTCGTTGTATCCAGTTACGCACCCGCGAATGCCCTACGTCCAATATCATTTGACTAGCAATTATTGGCGTCAATCGAAAGAATCTTCCATGGAGCTCCGGCAACTGCGGTACTTCCTCGTCGTGGCGGAGGAGCTGCACTTCGCGAAGGCGGCCGAACGCCTGCATATCACCCAGCCGCCGCTGACCGTCGCCATCAAGGGCTTGGAACGCGAGCTCGGCGTCCAGCTGTTGGACCGGACAACCCGCCGCGTCTCCCTGACGCCGGCCGGCCAAGCGTTCCGCGACCGCGTCTCGGCCGCCGTCACGGAGTTGGACAGCGCCGCCGGTGACGTTGCCGACGTCGCGGCGGGCAAGAGCGGCAGGATCAAAGTCGGCTTCGTCAGTTCCGCGAGTTACACCACGGTGCCGGAGGCGATCCGTGCCTTCCGCCAGCACCGCCCCCGCGTGGACCTGGTGCTGTCCCCACTCACCAGCGGCGAACAGATTGAACAACTCCTGGACGGCGACCTCGACGTAGGCCTGGTCCGGGACCCGGGGGACGTGCCCGGCCTCCACCTGGAATTGCTCAGCACCGAGGACCTGGTGGTAGTCCTGCCTGAAACGCACCCTTTGGCTGGGCGCGGGGAGGTCCGGGCGAACGACTTGGCAGGCGAACCCATGATCCTCTTCCCGTACCGCCTGATGCCCGGCTTCGTTTCGCGGGTCCTGCGGTTGTTCGAGCCGCTCGTGGCGCCCCCCACCGTCGTGCAGCAGGTCATCCATCAGGAAACGGTTC
>NZ_JBNHFF010000278.1:0-3774 GCF_059089965.1 Arthrobacter sp. SPT-J7 | reverse complement strand
CAGCGGTCCGGGTCCTTTCTTCGCAGAAATTTTAGGTGTACTGCGAGGCGCACCTGCGGTAGCGGGTGAGCACTCCGCCGTCGTCCTGCCCTGCGGGGAGGTCGACGGCGTCGGGCGCCCATTGCGGAAATTTCCCGGTGAGTGCCGCAGCAGCCTGGCGTGCGGCGCCGTCGGCCACGTATTCCCCGGGACGCGGCACAGTGACCTCGATTCCCAGCAGCTGCGCTGCCGCCTCCTGCACGGCCGCGGACTGTGCCCCGCCGCCCACCAGGATGATCCGCCTGGCCTCCACTCCCTGCTGCTGGAGGGCTGCCAGCCCATCCGCCAGCGAACAAACCACGCCTTCGACCGCGGCGCGTGCCAGATTTGCAGGGGTGTAGTTACGGCGGGTAATCCCGTGCAGGGAACCTGTTGCGTCCGGCAGGTTTGGCGTGCGCTCGCCGTCGAAATACGGCACCAGGGTCAGGCCCCCGGCACCGCTTTCGGCGGACAGTGCCAGCTCGGTGAACTCCGGCAGGCTGACGTCCAGCAGGGCTGCGGTGGCATCAAAAATCCGGGTGGCGTTGAGCGTGCACACCAGCGGCAGGTAATTGCCGGCGGCATCGGCGAACCCTGCCACCAACCCGGACGGATCGGCGGCCGGTGTACCTGAGACGGCAAACACTGTTCCGGAGGTGCCCAGCGACATCACCACATCGCCTACGCCCGCACCAACCCCCAGCGCCGCTGCCGCGTTGTCCCCGGCCCCCGCCGCCACGAGGGCGCCGGCGGGAGTCTTGCCAGCGACGTCCAGCGGGCCCAGCACTTCGGGCAGCAACGGGACGTGCCCCAGTGAAGACTCCAGTACGTCCGGAAGGTACCGGCCCGCCCCCGTCGAATAATAGCCCGTACCGGAGGCGTCCGACCGATCGGTGGTTAATGCCTCGAGGCTTCCCGGTCCGCTGCCCTCGCTGTAGCCCAGAAGCCGCCAGGTCAGCCAATCGTGCGGCAGGCAGACCGCAGCAACCTGCGCCGCGTTCTCCGGCTCATTGGCGGCCAGCCAGTGCAGCTTCGTGAGCGTGAGCGACGCTACCGGAACGGTGCCCGTGGCACCGGCCCAGTAGCTGGCGCCGGCGGCAGGGTCACCGCTACCCGCGGTCCGGATCAGCTCCAGGGCGGCGCTGGCACTGCGCGTGTCATTCCACAAGAGCGCCGGCCGGATCACCCTGCCGTCGCTGTCCAGGCAGACCATGCCGTGCTGCTGGCCCGCGACCGAAACCGCCGCTACGTCGTCCAGTCCGCCGGCCTTTGTGATCGCCTCCTGCAAAGCTGCCCACCAGTGATCCGGGTGGACTTCGGTCCCCTCCGGGTGGCTGGCCCTGCCTTCGCGGACCAGTGCACCAGTGTCCGCATCACGGATCACCACTTTGCAGGACTGCGTGGAGCTGTCGATGCCTGCTACGAGTGCCATGTTCAGCGGGCGTTCAGGAGGTGTTCGATGGCGAGCTGGTTGAGGCGGACGAACGCGAAGGAGCGTTCGGCGGCCTTGTCGGCGTCGAAGTCTTCGAATGCGGTGGTGTCGTTGAGCAGGTCGGTGGCGGTTTCGCCGGCGGCGAGGGTGGGTTCGCCGAGTTCGAAGACGCCGGAGGCGGCGAGGGCTTCCTGGACCTGGGGGTCGGCGCGGAAGGCCAGTGCGCGTTCTTTGAGGAGCAGGTACGTGGCCATGTTGGCTTTGGCGGATTCCCAGACGCCGTCGTAGCCGTCGGTGCGGGAGGGTTTGTAGTCGAAGTGCCGCGGGCCCTGGTAGCGGGGGCCGCCGTTGGGGAAGCCGTTTTCGAGCAGGTCGACGGTGAAGAACGCGCTGGTCAGGTCGCCGTGGCCGAAGACGAGGTCCTGGTCGTACTTGATGCCGCGCTGGCCGTTGAGGTCGATGTGGAAGAGCTTGCCGGCCCAGAGGGCCTGGGCGATGCCGTGGGTGAAGTTCAGCCCGGCCATCTGCTCGTGCCCGGTTTCAGGGTTCAGGCCCACAATGTCGCCGTGTTCGAGCTGGGCGATGAAGGCCAGGCCGTGCCCGACGGTGGGCAGGAAGATATCACCGCGGGGTTCGTTGGGCTTGGGCTCGAGTGCGATCCGGAGGTTGTAGCCCTTGTCCTTAATGTACGCGGCGGCGGTGTCCACGCCCTCGCGCATCCGGTCCAGGGCCGCGGAAAGGTCCTTGGACCCGTCGTATTCGCTGCCTTCACGACCGCCCCACATCACAAACGTCTCGGCGCCGAACTCGGCAGCGGAGTCAATGTTGCGCAGGACCTTGGACAGGGCAAAGCGGCGGATGGAGCGGTCATTGGAGGTGAACCCGCCGTCCTTGAACACCGGGTGGCTGAACAGGTTGGTGGTCACCATCGGGACCTTCAGCCCGGTCTCGGCCAGGGCCGCCTTGAAGTTCTTCAGGATCAGCTCCCGCTCCGAGGCCGTGGCCTCAAAGGGAACCAGGTCATTGTCATGGAAGGTGATGCCGTACGCGCCCAGCTCGGCCAGCCGGTGCACCGCCTCCACCGGATCCAACGCCGCGCGGGTAGCAACACCGAACGGGTCAGCACCGGTCCAGCCAACAGTCCACAGACCAAAGGTGAACTTATCAGCGGGGGTCGGGGAAAGAGTCATGATGCGTCCTTGCACTAGTGGTATCGCCGCCAATCCGGCAGATAGTTTATTGCTTGAACTATATCGGTAGGCATATGGTGGGTCAACAGCAGCGGCGATCGCGCCCGGTGCTGCCGTTTGTTCCTATCTACATTCCGCTGCTTTGACTTGTTGCGGTAGGCAGATATCGCTTGACTGTGTCCTGTTGGCACCCGTCAGCATGAAAGGGATACTCGTACAAATTGACGCGAATAAACTGCGGGTTCTGGCGCCGCGGCAAGGAGACATGCAGTGTTACGGATGGGAATTCTGGGCGCAGCGGGTATCGCGCCTGCGGCGGTCATCCGGCCCGCCAGTCGGCGGACCGACGTCGAGGTCGTCGCGGTAGCCTCCCGTCGTAAAGAGTCAGCACGCCAGTTCGCAGAGCGCCACCGGATTGACCGTTTCTACGGCGATTACTTCGCTTTGTTATCCGACCCCGGAGTTGATTTGGTCTATATTGCGCTGCCACCCTCCGAGCACGCAAAGTGGTCGATCGCCGCTCTGGAAGCAGGAAAGCACGTGCTCTGCGAGAAACCTTTTGCGATGAATGCTGATGAGGCTGCCCTAATGCTGGAAGCTGCGCAATCGACGGGTTACCGGCTCATCGAAGCCTTCCATGACCGCTATCATCCCCTAAGCGCTGAACTTGATGCCGTTAAAGCCTCCGGCGGGCTTGGGGAGATTTTGACACTGCGCGCAGACTTTTCCAGCTCGAATCCGTTCGATCCCGCGTCGCTGCGGCACGACCCACGATTGGGAGGCGGATCGCTGATGGACCTCGGTTGCTACCCGGTTCACTGGGTGCGGGCATTCATGGGCGAAGAACCAACGGTAGTCCGAGCCAGCGGGTCTCTCAATCCCCTTGGCGCCGACCTCAGCGTAGCGGCCGACCTCCAGTTTCCCTCAGGAGCAAAAGCGCTCATCACAACAGCAATGGTGGAAGAGCCCGGGCATCTGAACTTGTCCCTTGAAGTGCTCGGTACCGAAGGAGAACTGGTGGTCAAAAACCTGGTCTTCCCTTCCAAAGGGCACTCCATCACCCAGAGCAATAACGGGCTGGACCGCACGTGGACTGTACGAGGGTTTGAGACTTACGACCATCAACTGGAGGCC
>NZ_JBNHFF010000277.1:0-3783 GCF_059089965.1 Arthrobacter sp. SPT-J7 | reverse complement strand
GCGCGCTGCGAAACTGCCCGCGAGTTGTCGTCGATGGTGCGGTACGTGAGTTCCCAGTCCACGGACAGGCCAAGGGTCTGGAAGAGGTTTTCGAAGACCTTCTCATCCTCGACTGCAAGCTCTTCACACAGCTCGATGAAGTTGCGGCGGGAAACGACGTCGAAGTCCCGCTGGTTCTTCGCAGGCTGCGCCGGCGGCTGGTAGTCAGCGTTGTACGGGATGGAGGGGTCGCAGCGGACGCCGTAGTAGTTCTGCACGCGGCGTTCAGTAGGCAGGCCGTTGTCGTCCCAGCCCATCGGATAAAAAACGTTCTTGCCGGTCATGCGCTGATAGCGCGCCAGTACGTCCGTCTGCGTGTAGGAGAACATGTGCCCCACGTGCAGCGATCCTGATGCCGTGGGCGGGGGAGTGTCAATCGAGTAGACCTGCTCCCGGGAGGTGTCCCTGTTGAACTTGTAGGTCCCCTCGGCAAGCCAGCGCTGCGTGAGGGCAGCTTCCAGGCCCTCGAGGGCCGGCTTATCCGGAACGTTGATGGGAGCGGTGGTGGGCGTGTCTGTACCCTGCGTGTCTTCAGCCATCTGACAATTGTTTCATGGACAGGCCCTTCCGCCGGTCCGCTGCGGCTGCGCTGCAGCCACGGTTGCCGTGTGTCATGCGGCAGAATGCTCCGGACGCCTGCCGCTAGGGTGGTGCCATGACTCAGGACTTCCAGAAAAAGGCAGCTTTGGTGACCGGCGCGAGCAGCGGAATCGGGGAGGCGACCGTCCGAGCCCTGGCAGCGCAGGGATGGACAGTGTTCGCTGCAGCCCGCCGCGCGGAACGCCTCGCCGCCCTCGAAGCCCAGACGGGCGCCGTCGGAATTCCTGCTGACATTTCCGAGGACGACGACGTGTCCCGGCTGCTTGCCCGGGTGACGGAAGCTGGGGGAATAGACACCCTGGTCAACATCGCCGGCGGCGCCCGGGGAGCGGATGCCATCGGTTCCGCGAATACCGAGGACTGGGAGTGGATGTACCGGGTTAACGTGCTGGGCACCATGAAGCTCACCCGGGCGTTCCTGCCGATGCTGCGCGCCACCGGCGAAGGTACCGTGCTGAACCTGACGTCCACGGCCGGCCTGGCTGCATACGAGGGCGGAGGCGGCTACAACGCCGCCAAGTTCGCCCAGCATGCCATGACCGGGGCGCTGCGGCTCGAGGAAGCGGAAAACAACCTCCGGGTCATCGAAGTCGCTCCCGGGCTGGTGTACACCGAGGAATTCGCACTGAACCGGCTGGGCGACCGGCAGGCCGCCGAAAAGGTTTACCAGGGGGTGGAGAGGCCGCTGACGGCAGAAGATGTGGCGGAAGTGGTCCGCTACGCCGTGACAGCCCCGCACCACGTCAACCTGGACCAGATCGTTATCCGCCCCGTCGCGCAGGCCGCAAACCATAAACTGATCCGTAAGGGCTGACTTTGGCACCTCCTGTTCCCCCACCAGCGCCTTGTTTCTGCTCACGCTACGTTATTGGTGGCGCGGCCAGGGAAATAGTAGACTCGTAAGCGGCTACGACCCGGCTATCACCGGTGAGCTTCCGGAAGAACGCGCAAACCACCTGCCAGGCGGGGAGCGTCAGTAGAACCGGACGGGTAAGCCCGTCACAGCAGTAATGAGAGGCCGGAGCAGGCACGTTCCCAAGGAACTGGCAGCGCCGGTAAGTGAGGTGGTACCGCGGTGGGCGTGGGGTCCGGAGGACAACACGGCAGCCGTCCTCGCATCCTGAACGGAACTGCCAGGCGCAAGCCGGCAGTTCGCCAAGCTCAACCCAGGATGTCGAGAATGACGTATTACCCCAAGGCCTCAGCCTCCGCCAGTGGCACGCCCGGCGTTTCCGCCTCCGTGAAGTTCCCGGAAGTCGAAGAGCGCATCCTCAGATACTGGGACCAGGACGGCACCTTCCAGGCCAGCATCGACCAGCGCAGCGCGGACGTTCCCGGCGGTGAACCCGGCAGCAATGAGTTCGTGTTCTACGACGGCCCCCCGTTCGCCAACGGGCTGCCGCACTACGGCCATTTGCTCACGGGGTACGCGAAGGACCTTGTAGGCCGCTACCAGACCCAGCGCGGCAAGCGCGTGGAGCGCCGCTTCGGCTGGGACACCCACGGGTTGCCGGCAGAGCTGGAAGCGATGAAGCAGCTGGGCATGACAGACAAGACCCAGATCGAAGCCATGGGCATCGACAAGTTCAACGATGCCTGCCGCGCCTCCGTGATGAAGTACGCCGACGAATGGCGCAGCTATGTCACCCGGCAGGCACGCTGGGTGGACTTCGACAACGACTACAAGACCCTCAACGTGGAGTACATGGAGTCCGTCCTCTGGGCGTTCAAGCAACTCCACGAAAAAGGACTGACCTACAACGGCTACCGCGTGCTGCCGTACTGCTGGAAAGACGAAACCCCGCTGTCCAACCATGAGCTGCGCATGGACGACGACGTCTACAAGAACCGCCAGGACCAGACCGTCACGGTGACCTTCCCCATCACCGCAGGGGAGTCCGAACTGTCGCGGCAGCTGGCCGGTGTCCAGGCTCTCGCTTGGACCACCACGCCCTGGACCCTTCCCACCAACGCCGCGCTCGCCGTCGGCCCTTCCATCACCTACGCCGTGCTGCCCGCCGGTCCCAACGGCATCAAGGCAGCCGCAGCCGACGCACCCGTCAGCGGCAGCTTCCTGCTCGCCGCGGACCTGCTGGCCAGCTACGCCAAGGACCTGGGCTACGACGATTTCCAGGCAGCACAGGCGGCCGTCGTGTCCACGCATACGGGCGCGGAACTGGAAGGCCTGGCCTACCAGCCGCTGTGGCAGGACTTCGCCGACAACGAAAAATACGGCATGGAGAATGCCTGGCGCATCCTGGTGGCAGATTACGTCACCACCACCGACGGCACCGGCATCGTCCACCAGGCACCCGCCTACGGCGAGGACGACCAGAAGGTCTGCGAAGAGGCCGGCATCCCCGTGATCCTTTCCGTCGACGAGGGCGCCAAATTCCTCCCGCTCTTCAAGCACGGCGACCTTCACGACATCGTGGGCCTGCAGGTCTTCGAAGCCAACAAGCCGATCACCCAGGTGCTGCGCGCCCAGGGCCGCCTGGTCCGCCAGGCCAGCTACGAGCACAGCTACCCGCACTGCTGGCGCTGCCGCAACCCGCTGATCTACCGGGCGGTGTCCTCCTGGTACGTGGAGGTCACCAAGTTCAAGGACCGGATGTCCGAGTTGAACCAGGAGATCAACTGGATCCCCGGCAACGTCAAGGACGGGCAGTTCGGCAAGTGGCTGGAAAACGCCCGCGACTGGTCCATCAGCCGCAACCGCTACTGGGGCAGCCCCATCCCCGTGTGGCAGTCCAGCGACCCCGAATACCCCCGCACCGACGTATACGGCTCACTTGCCGAGATCGAGGCGGACTTCGGCCGGCTCCCGCTGAACAAGGACGGCCAGGTCGACCTGCACCGCCCGTTCATCGACGAACTGACGCGGCCCAACCCGGACGATCCCCGCACGCCCGAAGAGGGCCAGTCGGTGATGCGCCGCGTGGAGGACGTGCTGGACGTCTGGTTCGACTCCGGCTCCATGCCGTACGGCCAGGTGCATTACCCCTTCCAGAACGAAGCCTGGTTCGATACCCACAACCCTGCCGACTTCATCGTGGAGTACATCGGACAGACGCGCGGCTGGTTCTATATGCTGCACATCCTCTCCACGGCCCTGTTCGACCGCCCGGCTTTCCGCAACGTCAT
>NZ_JBNHFF010000276.1:0-3785 GCF_059089965.1 Arthrobacter sp. SPT-J7 | reverse complement strand
GCACGCATGCAGATGATGGTGGTGATGAAGTTGACCGCACCGAGGATGGTGCCGAAGCCGGACAGCGCCAGGCCGAACACCCACAGGTCCCCGCCGAGGCCCGGTGTGAACGTTGTGTTGGACAGCGGCGTGTAGGCGAACCAGCCGAACGAGGCTGCGCCCTGCGGGGTGATGAAGCCGGACGTTGCGATGGTGGAGCCGAACAGGAAGAACCAGAAAGCCAGCGCATTCAACCGCGGGAACGCGACGTCCGGAGCGCCGATCTGCAGCGGCATGATGACGTTCGTGAAGCCTGCGAACAGCGGGGTGGCAAACATCAGCAGCATCACGGTGCCGTGCATCGTGAACAGCTGGTTGTACTGCTCCTTGGTCTGCAGGATCTGCATCCCGGGCTCGAACAGTTCAGCTCGGATCAGCAGCGCCATGACGCCGCCAAGGAGGAAGAACACAAACGAGGAGATCAGGTACATGTACCCGATGGTTTTGTGGTCCGTGGACGTGATCCAGCTGACCACGATGCTGCCCTTGGGGCGCTTGACCACCGACGGTGCGGCGGTCGCCGTCGTGACGCCCATGTTCTGGCCGGTGGTGGTCATTACGGTTCCGTCCTTTGCTGTGCCTGTTCCAGGGCTGGTCGTTCCGGATTCCGGTCGTACTGGTCTCCGAGGATCCCGGTGTTGCCCCTGGCCCGGAGTTCGGCGATGCGGTTGTTGTATTCCTGCTCGGTCACTACCCGCACCTTGAAGAGCATTTCCGAATGGTATTCGCCGCAGAGTTCGGCGCATTTGCCCGTGAATTCACCGGTGCGGGTGGGAATGATGTCGATGAACCGGTTGTACTGGTTTTCGCCCGGGTACATGTCCCGCTTCTGCAGGAACTCCACCACCCAGAAGGAGTGCTGGACGTCCCGGGAGTTCACTTGGATCTCCACTTTTTTATTGACCGGCAGGTACAGGGTGGGCAGCCGGTCAGGCGTACCCCAGTTGCCGTCCAGGTGGGCCTGCACACCAGGGTCCTCGTGGACGTCTTCCTTGACGTAATTGAAGTCCCAGGACCACTGCTTGCCGCGGACATCGATCACCACGTCCGGGTCTTCGAAGCGGTCGTCCATGGCCCGCTGTTCCCGGTCGGTGAACACGAACAGGACCCCAACGATCATCAGCGGTACGGAGAGGTAAAAGACCTCCAGCGGGAGGTTGTAGCTCATCTGGCGCGGAAAGCCGACGGTATCTTTCCTGCGGCGGTAGGCGATGACGCACCAGAGGATGAGCCCCCAGGTGATCACGCCGATAACCAGTGCAGCGATCCACGAGTTCACCCACAAATCCGTAACCAGGGGGGTGTGGTCCGTGGTATCCCGTTCACCGGGAAGCCAGCCGCGCTGGACTTCCGCAGAACATGAGGTCAAAGCCAACAGGGCCGGAATTGTCAGTAAAGCGGCAGCCCGCCGCCACCTAAAAGTGTTTCTTCCAGTGCTGCTCACAGCGCGGTTCCCCTCCGGAAAATGCCCAGAGGCCCAACTGCATGAGCCCAATAACCCATGGCACGTGGCCAGCTGGTTTGTGCCCACCCTAGCGCGGGAAGGAGCCGAATGGGAAGAGGGTGAAACCGCGCGGGAGCGTCCCCGGAGGATGCCGGAACCAGGGCAAGCCGCAGGAGGCCGACGGCGGCCCGGAGGTATCGCCGTCGGGCGTCACATCACGTCGTCTCGCTGATGATTTCCCTGGCGGCCATGGCCAGCAGGTCACGCTGGAGGGCGGGCAGCGAGATCAGTCCCTCCACGTAGGCCTGGACCTCGTATTCGCCAACTGTGCCGCTCATGCCGAAGTACCGCAGCCAGAGCTCGGCAACGGTGATGTCGGCGTCCTTCAGGGTGTGGTTGAGCTGGCTGCGCTGCTCCGGCTCGTGCGGCTCGAATCCCATGACTGTCCCCTTGACGTCGTGTGGGGCGGCGCTGGCTGGCCGCGCGTCAGGCGACGTCCGGGTAGCTGGCGAGGATGTAGTCGGCTGCGGCGGGCCCGGTCATGTACAGGCGGCAGTTGTTCACGTCAACACCGCAACGCCGCATTCCTGCGCGGAAGGCCTGGTCCGGCTTGGCCCGGAAGCCGTGCAGGGCTGCCCAGCTGACGTAGAGGCCGTAAAGGCAGTCAGGTCCCAACGGGTGCTCAAACGAAGGATCGGTGATGGTGGCTTCGTCGAGGAACTGCTGGAAGTGCGAGGACGTCATGATGGCCCAATCCGGTTCTGCAATACGTGCCACCGGGTGGCTCCAGCAGCTGCTTCCTTGGGCCCCTGCAGTAAGGGCCGGGGAGGACGGAGTAATGCCCGTCACACTTCTGAATTTACCCGTGGCGCCTTGGGAAGTACAGTCCGACCGCTACCGTCAGGAGCCTGAAGAAACGGTCCTGGGTAGGGCCCGCACACCGCCGTAACAAAAGACAAGTCTTCCCAAGAATTCATAAGGGTGCTTATCATGTTCTTCTTTCGACGGCATGCAGCGACCGTCAGCGAACCTTCCCGGCTGGGCTGCGCCTGACGGGAACAGCTGAAAGGCTCCCATGCACCTGATTCGGTCCGAGTACTCAAACCCCAACCATGTGCTGGTCCACGTGAGCGACCCGCACTATGTGGAAGAGGGGCTGCTGTACGGCGAGCTGGATCCCCAATCTGGGCTGGTGGAAGTCCTTGACGCCATCGAGGCCAGCGGGCTTAAACCGGAAGCCATCATCTTCTCCGGCGACCTGGCGGACAAGGGCAGCCTGGAAGCCTACCGGCGGTTGCGGACCACCTGCCAGGCATACGCCGGACGCATGGGGGCGCAGCTCATCTGGGCCATGGGCAACCACGACGAACGCATGAACTTCCAAAAAATGCTTCTCGACGAGGAGCCGCAGACCCTTCCGGTGGACCGCAGCTACTACCTGGGCAATCTCCGGGTGCTGGTCCTGGACTCCTCCACCCCTGGATACCACCACGGCGAGATCAGCGATGAGCAGCTGCGCTGGCTGGCGGGGGAACTGGAGACAACGGCCGACGACGGCACCCTCCTGGTAATCCATCACCCGCCTGTGCCGCCGGTACAGGAACTCGCGGTGCTTTCGGAGCTGCGGAACCAGGGGAGCCTGGCCCAGGTGCTGGAGGGCAGCGACGTTATCGGAATCCTCTCCGGCCACACCCACCACAGCGTCTTTTCAACCTTCGCCAGCATCCCGGTATCGGTGGCTTCCTCCACCAGCTATAACCAGGACCTGGCACTGCCCTCGGGTGCCATGCAGGGCCTGGACGGCGCCCGGTCCTACAACCTGATCCGCATCCACAACCGGACCTTCGTCTCGGCGGTGGTTCCGGTGGGTGAGTACCCCCGGATGAACTCCTACATCACAGCCGAGGAAACCCGGCAGCGGCTCCAGGCCGCATCCATCGATATCCCATCCGCCACCGAAAACGCGGGAGGCACCCCCTGCGGCCGCCACTAGGCCGCGACGTCGAATGAAAGGACCAGCCATGGACCAGAAACCACCCTCTCCATCCGGCACCCGCCGCCGCAACGTCGCGGTCATCCTGGCAGGAGGAGTCGGCGCCCGCATGGGCCTGGACATACCAAAACAGTTTGTCCCGATCGCCGGCCGCACCAGCCTTGAGCACACGGTGGAGCTGTTCCAGCACTGCGAGCTGGTGGACGAGATGATCGTCATGATGGCGCCGGGGTACATTCCCCGCGCCGAGGAACTGCTCCTGGGCAGCAGGCCGGGGACCACACCGGATGGGAAAGCAGCCAACAAGCT
>NZ_JBNHFF010000275.1:0-3800 GCF_059089965.1 Arthrobacter sp. SPT-J7 | reverse complement strand
CTGGGGAACAAACCATAGAAAGTTCAGTACATGTCTACAGCAACTCTGGAACGCGTTCCTGCCTCTCCTGTCTCCACGGAAGAGCAGCGGAACCGGACCATCGACCTGGAGTTTTCCACTGCAGGCGAAATGCATGCAGGCCTGGAAGAAGCCGTTGCGGAGCTGATCGAGGTAGCTGCCAAAGACGCCTCCTGCGGAATTCTGGTTACCCGGCTGCATCCCGGCCGCTTCACAGTAGCGTTGGATGAATCAGTGCCGTTCGGCGAAACCTACGAGGCCATCGCCGCCTGACAGTTTGCGACGGACGCCTCTCCGCGCATCAAACAAGAGTCCCCGCCTGCTCAAGCAGCGGCGGGGACTTTTGTTTTGGTATTGCGAAGGCTGTCAGCCGCGGCGTACCTGCACGCCGTCGGACTTCAGGAAGAGCTGCTTTTCAGTCGGACCAGCCGGCACAAGCCACAGAACGTTTCCGCTCTGGGACACTTCTTCAACCTCCCCGGCAGCTACCACATGCGCCTGCTTGATGATCTCGACACGTTCCCCGGCCTGAAGAGTCCTCCAGTCGGTAACCGCGGCGGAATGGGCATTGCGCCTCGACAGGACTGCCCCACGTGCTTTCATTTGAACTTCTACCCCTTTGTATATGTTCCGCGCCACAGCCTCTTTGATGTGACTTTCACTACACCTTCAGTTCTACTACACTCCCCGTCCGCCTGATGACCGTGACGCTGGAAATTCCACCAGGCGGACGCTTTATGCCGGGAAGCTGAAGATTCTTCGTACCTAGGTGTACTGCCCAGGCAGGTTGGTTGGGTGAATGTGATGACTCGCTGGAGTCGTTGACCCAAAGGTGAGGACCTCCGGTTGCACAGTGGAGTTGCTTAGACAGCCGCTGCAGCGACCAGGAGGTCCTCATGTCCCACGCTAATGCCGCTTTGACTCCACGCCAACGGTTACGCGTCGCGCGTCTCGTCGTAGACCACGGCTGGCCGGTGTCCCGGGCCGCTGAACAGTTCAACTGCTCCTGGCCGACGGCCAAGCGCTGGGCTGAGCGCTACGCCGCAATGGGCGAGGCCGGCGTGGCCGACAGATCCTCCCGCCCGCACCGGGTGGCGAACCGCACCCCGCAGCAGCTGGTGCGCAAAGTCGTGCATCTGCGCTGGAAGCAACGGCTGGGGCCGGTCGCGATCGGTGCGAAGCTGGCCATGCCAGCCTCGACCGTGCACGCGGTGCTGGTCCGGTGCCGGCTGAACCGCCTCCATCACGTGGACAAGCGCACCGGGGAAGTCATCCGCCGCTACGAGCACGAGACGCCCGGGGCGATGATCCACGTCGATGTGAAGAAGCTCGGCAATATCCCCGACGGCGGCGGCTGGCGCTACGTCGGCCGACAGCAAGGCAAACAGAACCGGGCTGCAACTCCGTCAAAGCCGCGGAGCAGCCACCGTAATCCGCTGATCGGGACCGCCTACGTCCACACGGTCATCGACGACCACTCCCGGGTCGCCTACGCCGAAATCCACAGCGACGAAACAGCTGCCACCGCAGTTGGAGTGCTCAAGCGTGCAGTGTCCTGGTTCGCCGCCCGCAGCGTCACCGTTGAGCGGGTCCTCTCCGACAACGGATCGGCCTACAAATCCCACCTCTGGCGCGACACCTGCCGGGAACTGGGCATCAAGGCAAAGAAGACCCGGCCCTACCGCCCGCAGACCAACGGAAAGATCGAACGCTTCCACCGAACCCTCGCCGACGGATGGGCATTCAAACGCTACTACGCCACCGAATCAGCCCGCAGAAACGCCCTCCCGGCATGGCTCCACAACTACAATCACCACAGGCCCCACACCGCAATCGGAGGCCACCCGCCCATCAGCCGCTTAACCAACCTGCCTGGGCAGTACACCTAGGCCAGTGCCCCGACGGCCGATTCGGCTGCCCGCCGCACCTTCCCGGCCGCCACCAGACGGTCTGCCGCCTCCAGCTCCGGTGAAAGGAAGCGGTCCGTTCCCGGACCGTCCACCACAGCGCGAAGGGCCGCGACCACAGCGGCACCTGCCGGTCCGGGCGTCAACACTCCACCGGAGAGCTGGGTGCGGATGTCCAGCGCACGGGCCGACGTCACCAGTTCTATGGCCAGGACCCGCCGCAGGTTCTCCACTGCCTTCCGCAGCTTGCGCGCCGCGTGCCAGCCCATGGAGACGTGGTCTTCCTGCATGGCGGAGCTCGGGATGGAGTCCACTGATGCGGGGACAGCGAGCCGCTTGTTGTCCGATACCAGGCCTGCCTGGGTGTACTGGGCAATCATCAGCCCGGAATCGACGCCGGGGTCAGCTGCGAGGAAGGCAGGAAGGCCGTGGGAACGGGCCGGATCCAGCATCCTGTCCGTGCGTCGCTCAGCGATGGAGCTCAGGTCGGCGACGGCGATGGCCAGGAAGTCCAGGACGTAGGCCACCGGGGCACCGTGGAAGTTGCCGTTGGAGCTGACCCGTCCGTCCGGAAGGACCACCGGGTTGTCGATGGCGGCGTCCAGTTCACGCGAAGCGACGAGCGCTGCATGGGCCAGCGTGTCCCGGACTGCACCGGCAACCTGCGGGGCGCAGCGGAGCGAGTAGGCGTCCTGCACCCGAGAGTCCCCCACCCGGTGTGAGGCAACAATCGGAGAATCGGACAGCACACGCAGCATGTTGTCGGCACTTGCTGCCTGGCCCGGGTGCGGGCGCAGCGCGGCGTGAAGTTCCGGCAGGAACACCTGGTCGGTGCCCAGCAATGCCTCGACGCTCAGTGCGGCGGTGATGTCCGCCGTCGTCAGCAGCTCGCGAAGGTCCGCGATGGCCATCAGGAGCATGCCCAGCATGCCTTCCGTGCCGTTGACCAGCGCCAGTCCTTCCTTCTCGGCAAGGGTGACCGGCGCGATGCCGTGCTCGGCGAGAAGTTCGGCGACGGCGGGGCGGCCGGCAACGCCGTAAAGCTCCCCGTCGGGCCCGGCTGCTTCACCCTCCCCCATCAGGACCAGGGCGCAATGCGACAGCGGGGCGAGGTCGCCGGAGCAGCCCAGGGAACCGAATTCGCGGATCAGGGGAGTGATGCCGGCGTTGAGCACGTCCACCATGGTCTGCAGGACCACGGGGCGGACGCCGGTGCGGCCGGAGGCGAGGGTCTTGGCGCGCAGCAACATGATGGCACGCACCACTTCACGCTCTACGGCAGGACCCATGCCGGCAGCATGGCTGCGGATCAGGCTCTTCTGCAACTGGGTGCGCAGTTCGTTGGGGATGTGGCGGTTGGCCAGGGCGCCGAAGCCGGTGGAGATTCCGTAGGCCGGGACGTCGCTGGCAGCCAGGTCATTGATGTGTGCCCGGACCTTCGCAACGGTTTGCAGTGCTTCCGGGGAGATGGTGACCTTGGCGTTGTGGCGCGTGACGGCGACGACGTCCTCGGGCGTGACTCCGCTGGACCCGAGGGTGACGGTCAGCGGTTCGTGGGTAATGGTGCTCATGTTATTTACTCTCGTTCATGGGGATGCGGACGCCGCGTTCCTTGGCGACGTCGAGGGCACGGTCGTAGCCGGCGTCGGCGTGGCGGATGACGCCCATGCCGGGGTCGTTGGTAAGGAGGCGCTCGAGCTTCTGGGCGGCGAGGTCGGTGCCGTCGGCGACGGAGACCTGGCCGGCGTGGATGGACCGGCCGATGCCTACTCCGCCGCCGTGGTGCAGGGATACCCAGGTGGCGCCGGAGGCGGTGTTGAGCAGGGCGTTCAGCAGGGGCCAGTCGGGGGTGGGGGGCGCACCCGCCCCCCACTC
>NZ_JBNHFF010000274.1:0-3903 GCF_059089965.1 Arthrobacter sp. SPT-J7 | reverse complement strand
CCACCATCAAGCCGTTCGACGCCGCCACCGTCCTCGCCGAAATCAACACCGACCGGCTCGCCGTGACCCTGGAAAACCACTCCGTGGTAGGCGGCCTCTTCGAAACCGTCGCCTCCGCCGTCGTCACCGCCGGCATAGGCAAGCGCGTGGTCCCGGTCGCGCTGCCGGACCAGTTCCTCGACACCGGCGCACTGCCCACCCTCCACGACCGCTACGGCCTCGCCACGGACCGCATCGTCGCCAAGGTCCTGGAGAAGCCCGCCCACCGCCCACACTTGGGGACAAGCCTCATGGGTTATCCACCGCTACTTCTGTGAGGGGAGCTACTCCAACGATTCCCTCAATGCACAGCCGTGAATGACCCTAATTGCCCCAGCTGTGGACGGACCAGAGTCAGCGAGCGAGATTGTCCTTGGCAGCAGTGCCCCGAAAGCAGTCCTTGCCCGTGTTTACGGGATCAGCAGGGAGACCGTCTGCCAGTACCTGCGCAACGGCAAGGCTCGGGTGAAATCCCTCCCCTGCCGGCACGGCCGTATGCGTGGCCGGAGCGGCGATTACTGGTATCCGTGCATATTCGATACCAAACTTCTCGAGCCCTCTGACAAGCTCAAAGTCGTGGTGAACGGCCTCCACTCAACTTCACGGCGGAAGTTTGGGGAGGCAGTAGTGGTCGGACAGCGGATCGGTACGTGCGCGTGAGCACTCTGGACCAGAACGAGAAACGTCAGCTTGAGGGCCAGGTCCTGGACCGATGACCTACGTGCTCTCGTCCAGACCCTCACACGCAAGGGCATCCGGGTGGAGTTCGTCAAAGAGAACTTGGTCTTCACGGGGGAGGACTCTCCCATGGCCAACTTCATGCTCTCCGTCATCGGAGCCTTATCGGAGCCTTCGCCGAATTTGAACGTTCCCTCATCAGAGAACGCCAAAAGGCCTGGCCAAGCAACGCGGCGTTCATAAAGGGCGAAAAAGACCCTCACGCCGGAACGGGCGGCTGAACTGGTCCAGCGTGCCGGCAGCGGTGTACCGAAAGCCCTACTCGCGTCATAGAAGGCTTATATGCGGCCAGAGGCCCGACCCGGGTCGATGTCCTCCGTGAGCCAGGCGATTGCCTCAGCCTCCTGCTCAAAGTACCGGCTGAGGGTGGCGGATCTGTAGTTGAAGGCAGTGATTACCCTGCCCACATCATCAACCCCTACAACGGCGGTGCGAGCGGAACAGGTGTCATCGATGAGTAACTGCCTGGCTTCCGAGGTAATCATCTCCAGCGGCCCGATATGCACCAGTAACGGCCGCTTGCCCTGCGGAGATGCAGCAGTAACAGCGGCGATTGTCGAGTGAATGTCGTCGGCTTCTATCGTGACACCGGGCGTCCATTGCAGGCGAAGGAAGTCTCCCTTATCGCTCAGGGTGTAGCGAGACGAGGACACCTGCTGCTTCACATCCAACACGATCTCCCCCAACTACTGTCGGTGCCCGGCTTCATGCCCATCATCGCTCCGTAATCCCGAGGGTTGCGGCCCTAGTATCAAGTTCCTGGATTAGCGTGCTGCGCCCGCCCCCTCCACGGCAGGTGCAATGATGACATAAAGCGTTGCAGGGGCCCAAAAACGTACGATTAGGCTTCTTGGCCTGCTGATTTCACGGAAGCGGTCCGCGTACGGGTGCTGAGGGGTAGGTGTGAAACAGATCAGGCAAAAAAGCGACCTAGTAGCTATTGAGCTTTCCACCGAGGGTATTCTGCATGTCCGGTGGGCACCCGGAGCAGTGGTTACTGCAACCGAAGCGAACGCGCTGAAGAGCCGCGCCGCTGCGCTAACTGCAGGGCGCAGCCTCCCAATGCTGGTCGAAATGGCCAGCATGAAATGGATCGATCGCCATGCCGGGGAAATTTTTTCAGCCCCGTGGCCTTTGGTGCAAATGGCCCTCGTCGGCACCAGCCCCGTAGACGAAACCATAGCCAGCTTCTACATCTCGCGGCACAACCACGCCTGCCCCACGCGGTTCTTCACATCACTTGATGAAGCGATGACTTGGCTGAAAAAGGCCTAGTACGCGGACGTCTGGGGAATCATGTTTCTGCTCCTTCAGCACCAGCTCCGGCGTTCTAGGAGCCTTCCTTGCCCGTCACGACGGGATCAGCCGGGAGACCGCCTACCAGTAACTCCGGCATGCAAAGATGCAATGCTGCGTCGATCGTGTGATCGCCAATTTCTTCCTCGGCGTGCACGTCCCTCCCTGCCCCACCCGGTTTTCACGTCCCGGCCAGTCTCAACAGAGTGGCTGCTGGCGGGACCGGAAAACTTCAAGGGATAAGAGGGCGGGCCTGATGACGGCACCCGTCGGATTGCCGTGGTTCACGTTGCCGTTAAGGGCGGCTTCATGAGGATGTCGATGAGTTGGGCCAGGCCCTCGGCCATGTCGACGTTCTTGTCGTAGAGCCATTGCAGTTGCAGCCCGTCAAAGGCTGCGATGGCAAGCCTCGCCAGGGCCTGGGCGGGAACATCTTCGCGCACCTCACCTGCTTTCTGACGGCGCCGGATGTCCTGGCTCAACTCCGCCACAAGCACGGCGTAACGGTCTTGAAAATAAGGGTGGGAGTCGTGCCCGGGATCACTGGCAGTAGCTGAGGCTACAGCGTACAGCGTGGTGAGTCCGGGTTCTTTCCGGTTCCGTTCGGCGACGGGCGCAAGGAGCCGAAGCCCTGCCGCCACTGTGCCGGCGGCAGCATCCAAAACCCGCCGGTCCCGCTCCGCCAGAACGGCAGTCAGCAGCTCCTGTTTGCCCCGGAAGTAATGAAACAGGGTCGCTTCCTTCACCCCCACGAGCTCAGCCACCCGCTTCAGCGCCGCGCCTTCAAACCCTTCGGTGGCGAAAACATCCGTTGCTGTCTGGATGATTTGCTCCCGGCGCTCCGCTCCCTTGGCGTACGGGCCCCGCGGCTTGGATATCGGCATCACGCCAGTTTATTTCACCAGCAAACAGCAAAAAACCGAGTTTGACTTGGTTTTTGTGTATGATCCATGTCACGGCCCAACGGAGGGTCACTTTTATCAGGAGGCAATGTGGCCGATAAGACCATTTCCCAAGATCCCGCGGCTTCTCCGGCCAGCGCGACCTTCAGCAGCAATACAGGCACCGCCGAAACCGGCGCGCCCTCACCAGTGAAGACACCGCGCGCCTACGTCATTGGCATGCCCATCGCCAGCGCCGGGCTCTGGATGGCCGTGCTGGCTCCGGCACTGGTGGTGCTGGCCATTAAGGTTTCGGAGATCACCACTCCGGAAACCCGCGCCGGAGCCCTCAGCCTGGTGGCCGGTGTCGGCGCCCTGATCGCACTTCTGGCCAACCCGTTCTTCGGCCGGCTGAGCGACCGCACTACCTCACGGTTCGGCATGCGCAAGCCCTGGATCATCGGTGGCTCCATCGTGGGCATGGGCTCGCTGGTCCTGCTGGGGTCAGCCACGGACGTCGCGGGCGTGCTGGTGGCCTGGATCCTTGCGCAGCTGAGCTTCAACGCCGCACTTGCAGCCCTCGTAGCAACCCTCCCTGACCAGACGGCTCCGGCCGAACGCGGACGCCTCTCCGGCCTGATCGGAATGACCCTGCCGATCGGCCTCGTGGCTGCGGCGTACTTCGCCCAGCTTTTTGACAATGCCTTCCAGATGGCAGTCGTCCCGGGAGCCGTCGGAACAGCAATCGCCATCGCCTTCGCATTCACTTTCAAAGACCGCGTCCTCACCGAAAAGCCTGCACCGCTGAACCTGAAAGAAATTGCAGGATCCTTCTACTTCAACCCCCGCACCTACCCCGGCCTGGGCTGGGCCTGGTTCACCAAGTTCCTGGTGTACATGGGCTACTGCGCGGGACTGCTCTACCTGCCGTACTTCTTCATCGATCCCC
>NZ_JBNHFF010000273.1:0-3956 GCF_059089965.1 Arthrobacter sp. SPT-J7 | reverse complement strand
AGGGTTGACTAGCGGCCGCTGATCATCGCCGGCGGGGGTGTCCTGTACGCCTACGCAAACGAGGAGTTGGCCAAGTTTGTTGAGCTCACCGGGATCCCGGTCGGCAACACCCAGGCCGGCGTCGGCGTCCTTCCATGGGATCATCCGTTCTCCCTTGGTGCGATTGGTTCGACGGGCACGACGGCGGCGAATGCCATCGCAGCGGAGGCGGACCTGATCATTGGCATCGGCACCCGCTATGAGGACTTCACCACGGCGTCACGGACGGCTTTCCAGAACCCGGACGTGAAGTTCATCAACATTAACGTCGCGGCCATCGATGCGTACAAGCACGGCACCACGCTTCCTATCGTGGCCGACGCCGGCAAGGCTTTGGTAAAGCTGAACCAAGCCCTGGGCGGCTACCGCGTCGGCGCTGACCTTGAGCAGAAGATTGCTGCGGAGAAGAAGCGCTGGGATGCCACAGTGGACGAGGCCTTCGACACCCGCCACACACCGCTGCCGGCCCAGAATGAGATCATCGGGGCCACCAGCCGGGCCATGGACCCGCAGGACGTGGTAATTTGTGCTGCCGGTTCGCTGCCCGGTGACCTGCACAAGATGTGGCGCGTCAGGGACGCGTTCGGCTACCACGTTGAATACGCATACTCCTGCATGGGATACGAGATTCCAGGCGGACTGGGCGTCAAACGCGCAGCACTGGCCGAGGCCGCCTCCGGTGGTGCCCAGCGCGACGTCGTCGTGATGGTAGGGGACGGTTCCTACCTGATGATGCACACCGAACTCGTTACCGCGGTCGCCGAGCGCATCAAATTGATCGTGGTCCTGATCCAGAACCACGGCTACGCCTCCATCGGTTCGCTGTCCGAATCTTTGGGCTCCCAGCGCTTCGGCACCCAGTACCGGGCCCTGAACGAAGAGCAGCACAGTTTCGACGAAGGCGAGACCCTGCCGGTGGACCTGGCCCTCAACGCCCAGTCCTTGGGCGTCAAGGTCATCCGCATCGAACCGGGGGAGAAGGTCATCGCGGAACTCGAGCAGGCCATCTCCGATGCCAAGGCTGCTCCGGAACGCGGCGGGCCCATCCTCATTCACATCGAATCAGACCCCCTGCTGGACGCGCCCAGCTCAGAATCGTGGTGGGACGTCCCTGTTTCCCAGGTTTCGGAGCTCGATTCCACCCGTCAAGCCTTTGAAACCTATACCGAGCACAAGAGCCGCCAGCGCAAGCTGCTCGGCTGATCTCCTCGACCCCCGAACCCTTACAACTCAAGGAAGAGTCGCCATGACTGTCACAACTGAGACCTCCACCATCAATCACTTCATCAACGGCGCCGAAAGCGCCGGCGAAGGAACACGCACCCAGCCCGTCTACAACCCGGCCACGGGCCAGGTGAGCGCGGAGCTGCGCCTGGCCAACCGGGCAGATCTGGACGCCACCGTCGCGGCCGCCCGGGCAGCGGCCGATACCTGGGGTGATATTTCCCTGGCACGGCGCACTGCTGTGCTGTTCAAGTTCCGCGAGCTCGTCGCCGCGCACGTGGACGACCTTGCGGCCCTCATCACGGCCGAGCACGGCAAGGTCATCTCCGATGCCAAGGGCGAGATCGGCCGCGGCCTGGAAGTCATCGAGTACGCCTGCGGCATCCCCACCCTGCTCAAGGGCGACTACTCGGACCAGGTCTCCACCGGCATCGACGTCTTCAACTTCCGCGAACCCCTGGGCGTCGTCGCGGGCATCACGCCGTTCAACTTCCCCGTGATGGTGCCGCTGTGGATGGCGCCGATGGCCATCGCCACCGGCAACGCGTTCATCCTCAAGCCCTCCGAGCGTGACCCCTCCGCTTCGATGCTGCTCGCGAAGCTGTGGAAGCAGGCCGGCCTGCCCGACGGCGTGTTCCAGGTCCTGCACGGCGACAAGGAAACCGTTGACGGTCTCCTGACCCACCCGGACGTGGACGGCATCTCCTTCGTCGGGTCCACCCCGATCGCCCAGTACGTCCACGAAACCGCCACCAAGCACGGCAAGCGCGTCCAGGCCCTGGGCGGGGCAAAGAACCACGCCATCATCCTGCCCGACGCGGACCTGGACAACGCCGCCGACCACCTCGCCGCCGCCGCGTTCGGCTCCGCCGGTGAGCGCTGCATGGCCATCTCCGTCGCCGTCGCCGTCGGCGATGCCGCGGACCTGCTGGTCAAGAAAGTCGAAGAGCGCGCCCTGGCCGTGAAGGTCAACAACGGCACCGCCCCGGACGCCGAAATGGGCCCGGTCATCACCCCGGCGTCCAAGGAACGGATTGTCCGGATCGTCACCGAAGCCGAAACGGCGGGAGCGGCGATGGTGGTGGACGGCCGGGACCTCGTCGTCCCCGGCCACGAGAACGGCTTCTGGGTCGGCCCCACCGTCATTGACCATGTGAAGACCGAGATGACGGCCTACACCGAGGAAATCTTCGGACCCGTCCTCGTCGTCGTCCGCGTCGATACCCTCGAAGAGGGCATCAACCTCATCAATGCCAACCCCTACGGCAACGGCACCGCCATCTTCACCTCCTCCGGCGCCGCTGCACGGAAGTTCCAGCGCTCCGTCACCGTGGGCATGATCGGCATCAACGTGCCCCTCCCGGTGCCGGTGGCGTACCACTCCTTCGGCGGCTGGAAAGCCTCACTCTTCGGCGACAAGCATATCTACGGCCCCGAAGGCGTCTCCTTCTACACCCGCGGCAAGGTCGTCACCTCACGCTGGCCCGAACCCACCCACGCCTCCGGCGCCTCCTACAACTTCCCCTCCAACTAAATCCCACTGCCAAGAAAGACAAGGCTGTCATGACCGAAAACAAGTTGATCATCGGCACCGCACCTGACTCCTGGGGCGTGTGGTTCGCAGAAGACCCCAAGCAGACCCCCTGGGAGCGCTTCCTCGACGAAGTAGCCGAGTCCGGCTACAAGTGGATAGAACTCGGGCCCTACGGCTACCTTCCCACCGACCCGACCCGGTTGGCCGAAGAGCTCAAGCAGCGTGACCTGAAGGTCACTGCCGGAACCGTCTTCACCGCCTTCCACCGCGGGCTGGACCAGTGGGAAACAGCCTGGGAGCCGGCCCGCAAAGTCGCCGAGCTGACAGCAGCCATGGGCGGCGAGCACATCGTCGTTATCCCGGCTATGTGGCGTGATGACGTCACAGGCGAAGCAGTGGAAAGCGGAGAACTTACCGAAAAGGCCTGGGACGACCTGTTCGCCGGGCACAACCGGCTGGGCAAGACCCTGTTGGAGGACTTCGGCCTCCAGCAGCAGTTCCATTCCCATGCAGACTCCCACGTGGGCGCCCAGCAGGACATTGAAACCCTCCTTGCCGCTACTGATCCCCAGTACCTGAACCTGTGCCTTGACACCGGCCACGCCGAATACTGTGGCGCGTCCAGCCTGGAGCTGATCAAGAACTACCCTGACCGGATTGGCTACCTGCACCTCAAGCAGATCAACCCGGAGATCCTTAAAAAGGTCAATGACGAAAACATGACCTGGGCGGCGGCCAACCTGGCTGGTGTTATGACTGAACCGCCGAACGGCCTGCCCGATCTCCGTGCTGTTATCGAAGCAGTGGAAGCCCTTGGCCGTCCCATGTTCGGCATCGTTGAGCAGGACATGTATCCGGTCGCCTTCGACGTTCCCATGCCCATTGCCAAGCGCACCCGCAATTACCTTCTTTCATGCGGGTCCCGCACCGCCGTCAGCTAGACGCTCACTCCAGAAGCTAAGGACAAGAACAATGACTGAAACCCTTCGCGTCGCCGTTATCGGCGCCGGACGGATGGGCGCCGACCATATCCAGCGCCTTAACACCCGCATTCACGGAGCAGACGTTGCCGCCGTCGTCGACGTCGACCTGGCGCGTGCACAGGCTGCCATCGAAGGCATTCCCGGCGCCGTAGCCCTCGCCGACGCAGAGGAAGCCC
>NZ_JBNHFF010000272.1:0-3961 GCF_059089965.1 Arthrobacter sp. SPT-J7 | reverse complement strand
CGAAGTTGTCAGGCTTCATCAGCTTCAACAGGGACCGCATTGGCCCGCCGTCGAGCTGGAAAACGCCCAGAGTGTCGCCGCGGGCCAACAGCTCGTAGGACGGAGCGTCATCGAGTTCCAGGGACTCCAGGTCCAGGTCGATGCCGCGGTTCATTTTGATGTTTTCCAGGGCGTCGGAAATGATCGTGAGGTTCCGCAGCCCCAGGAAGTCCATCTTGATCAGGCCAAGGCCTTCGCAGGTGGGGTAGTCGAACTGCGTGATCACCTGGCCGTCCTGGATCCGCCGCATGATGGGGATGACGTCGATGATCGGGTCCGAGGACATGATCACGCCGGCCGCGTGGACGCCCCACTGGCGCTTCAGCCCCTCAATGCCCAGCGCGGTCTCGAACACCTTGGCGGCTTCCGGATCCGTGCTGATCAGCTGCCGGAAATCACCCGCTTCGCCATAGCGTTTGGCCTCCGGGTTCTGGATATCCGCCAACGGGATGTCCTTGGCCATCACGGCCGGGGGCAGCGCCTTGGTCAGCTGCTCCCCCATGCTGAACGGATATCCCAGCACGCGCGAGGAGTCCTTCAGCGCCTGCTTGGTCTTGATCGTGCCGTAGGTGACGATCATGGCAACGCGCTCGTCACCGTACTTGCGGGTCACGTAGTCGATGACCTCCGGGCGGCGCCGGTCATCGAAGTCGACGTCGAAGTCGGGCATGGAGACGCGGTCGGGGTTCAAGAAGCGCTCGAAGATGAGGCCGTGCCGCAGCGGGTCCAGGTCGGTGATGCGCATGGCGTAGGCCACCATGGAGCCGGCTCCGGAACCACGGCCGGGACCTACCCGGATGCCGTTGTTCTTCGCCCAGTTGATGAAGTCCGCCACCACCAGAAAGTAGCCGGGGAACCCCATGGAGGTAATGACGCCCAGCTCGTAATCGGCCTGCGCCCGCACCTCGTCCGGAACGCCGGCCGGGTAACGGTACTCGAGCCCACTGGCTACTTCCTTGACCAGCCACGAGGTTTCGTCCTCGCCTGGCGGGCACGGGAAGCGCGGCATGTAGTTGGCGCCGGTGTTGAAGGAAACCTCGCACCGCTCGGCAATCAGGAGGGTGTTGTCGCAGGCATCGGGGTGGTCCCGGAAGAGCTCACGCATCTCCTGCGGTGACTTCAGGTAGTAGCCGCTGCCGGAGAAGGCGAAGCGGGAGCCGCCGTTGTCGTACGTGGGTTCCAGGAGGGTGGAGCCGGACTGGATGGCCAGCAGCGCCTCGTGGGCCTTGGCATCGTGCTCGTGCGTGTAGTGGAGGTCGTTGGTGGCGACGAGGGGAAGGTTCAGTTCCTTGGCGAGCCGGAGCAAGTCCCCCGTAACACGCCGTTCGATGTCCAGCCCATGGTCCATCAGTTCGCAGAAGTAGTTCTCGGCACCAAAGATGTCGCGGAACTCGGAGGCTGCCTCAAGCGCCTCTCGGTATTGGCCCAGCCGCAGGCGCGTCTGGATCTCCCCTGAGGGGCAGCCGGTGGTGGCGATAAGCCCCTCGGAGTAGGTGTTCAGCAGTTCCCGGTCCAGCCGCGGCCACTTTCCGAATACAGCATCCAGGGAAGCGATGGACGACGCCCGGAACAGGTTCCGCATGCCTGCGTTGTTGTAGCTAAGAAGCGTCATGTGGGTGTATGAGCCACCGCCGGAGATGTCGTCCTTGCGCTGGTGCTCCTCACCCCAGCGCACCCTGCTTTTGTCACCGCGCGCCGTGCCCGGAGTTACATAGGCCTCAACGCCGATAATCGGCTTGATCCCCTTGTCGGTGGCCTTTTTCCAAAAGTCGAAGGCGCCGAAGAGATAGCCGTGGTCGGTAGTGGCAATGGCGGGCATGCCCAGCCGTTCGGTTTCGTCGAACAGCTCACCGAGCCGTGCAGCACCGTCCAGCATTGAATACTCGGTGTGGTTGTGGAGATGGACAAACGAGTCGTTGCTGGAAGTCACCGCACTATTCTATGCGCTGGGCGGGCTGGAGATTGGCTAGGCTTGCCCGGACTCCAGCACTTCGAGCGCAAACGCCAGGTCCTGCGGGTAGTCACTCACTACACGTACCGGCTCGCCCGTAACCGGGTGTTCAAAGCCGAGCTCGCGGGCGTGCAGCCACTGCCGCGTCAGGCCGAGCGTGGCGGCCAGGCGGGGATCGGCGCCATACGTCAGGTCACCGGCGCAGGGATGGCGCAGGGCCGAGAAATGCACCCGGATCTGGTGGGTCCGTCCCGTTTCTAGGTGCACCTCAACAAGGCTCGCTTTGCCGAATGCTTCCACCACTTCGTAGTGGGTCACGGACGGCCGCCCGTCCTCAATGACCGCGAACCGCCAGTCATGCCCCGGGTGCCGGCCGATCGGCGCGTCAATGGTGCCCACCAGCGGATCGGGCAGGCCCTGGACCACTGCATGGTACACCTTGTCCACGGTGCGTTCCTTGAAAGCCCGCTTCAGGGCGGTGTAGGCACGTTCGGACTTGGCCACCACCATCGCCCCTGACGTCCCGACGTCGAGCCGGTGGACAATGCCGGCGCGCTCAGGCGAGCCGGAGGTGGAAATGCGGTAGCCTGCCCCGGCGAGGCCGCCCACCACCGTTGGACCCACCCAGCCAGGGGAAGGGTGGGCGGCGACCCCCACGGGTTTATCGACGACGACGAAATCGTCGTCGTCGAGCAGGATCTTCAGGCCTTCCACAACTTCCTCCACGACTTCCAAAGGGTCACGCCGTTCCGGCAGGCTCACCTGGAGGACGTCTCCGGCCACGAGCTTGGCTGACTTGCCCAATGCTTTGCCTCTGCTGAGGACACTGCCTTCAGCGATCAGGGTGGCCGCGAGGGAACGGGAGATCCCCAGCAGCCCGGCAAGGCCCGCGTCTGCGCGGGACCCCGCGAATTCGTCCGCGACGACCACGCGTTCAGGCATCGCTGGACTTCTCCTTGCGCTCATGGGTCAGCCGGGTTCCGTCCAGGGCTATTCCGCGCAGGGTCAGGATGCAGATGATCGCGACGGCGGACACTACAGCTGAGTCGGCGATGTTGAAGATCGCGAAGTTGGGCAGTTGGATGAAATCCACTACGTGTCCCATGCCGAAGGACGGTTCCCGAAAGAGCCTGTCGGTGAGGTTGCCCAGCGCGCCACCCAGCAGCAGGCCGAGGGCCAGGGACCACCACTTGGAGCCAAGCCTGCGCACTTGGAACAGGATGGCCACGGCAACGGCGGCCATGATGATGGAGAACACCCACGTGACGTTTTGCCCGATGGAGAAAGCCGCCCCGGAGTTCCGGATGAAGTACCAGT
Organism: Arthrobacter sp. SPT-J7; assembly: GCF_059089965.1. Taxonomy (NCBI): domain Bacteria; kingdom Bacillati; phylum Actinomycetota; class Actinomycetes; order Micrococcales; family Micrococcaceae; genus Arthrobacter; species Arthrobacter sp. SPT-J7. The sequence goes on along the minus strand of NZ_JBNHFF010000272.1, from coordinate 654 downwards.
GCAGCAGGGGCGGGAGTACCGGGATCCGCTCCCCTTCAACCATCGTGGACGTGACCCACATTTTCGTCAGCTGGTCCAGGACATACGCAAAAACTGCGAACCCCGCAAACAGGGACATCAACACGGCCCTCCGGGGGCGGGGCGAAGGCGGTACGGGGCGTGCCGGGTCGGCGGCGAGTTCGTCAGTCATGGTGCTTTCATTCGTAAGACCTGTGTCAATGCCAAAAGCCGGTGACCGAGGAAACCTCAGCCACCGGCTTTCAGAATACGTGCTTGCCGGATTAGTTGGCTTCGCTGACTTCCGGCGTTGCCACTGAACCGCGGGCATCGAGGTCGCGGAGCTGGCCCTCGATGTAGGCCTTCAGGCGCGAACGGTAGTCGCGCTCGAAACCGCGGAGCTGCTCCACCTTGCGCTCCAGCACGGAACGCTGCTGCTCGAGGGCTCCGAGGATCTTGCGGGACTTCTCCTGGGCATCGTTGACGAGGCTACTGGCTTCGATCTGCGCCTCTGCGATGATCTTGTCCTTCTGTGCCTTTCCGTCTGCGACGTGGCGGTCGTGCATCTGCTGGGCCATGGCGAGCAGGCCGGCTGCGGATTCGGCTGAGGCACTGGCGGCGGCCGGAGCGGCGGCAACGGGGGCGGCAGCAGCCGGA
>NZ_JBNHFF010000271.1:0-3993 GCF_059089965.1 Arthrobacter sp. SPT-J7 | reverse complement strand
GCCTCTGCCCGCACGCTTTACCAGGCGCAGGAGGAGTGCAAGGAGTGCGGACAGCATCCGGTAGAGCAGAATGCCCAGGCCTATGACCGGCAGGGACAACATAAGGATGGAGAACAGTGACAGCACGGTGGCGGCGGCGTCGCCGGTTGCGATGGCGTTGCCCGCGAGCACCGCGTGCTGCCTCATTGCTGCGACGGTCTGCTGAAAGATCAAGGGCAGGTTCAGCAGCATCCACCCGAGTGCCAGGAACAGGAGCGGCACCACGGTGACGACCCACGCCGTCACGATGCGCCGGGCGAAGGGGCGGAGCTCGGCAACCCGGGGATCCATGGGACGGCCCGGTATCAGGCTTAGCAGCACCGGTCGGATCCGGTTGAAGAGGTCCGGCACACCGGCAATATCGGCAAGTACGAAGTATCCGTCAAAGCGCAGTGTGGGCACCAGTTGCTGGATCATCTCGAAGTGCATCAGCGCCGCAGCCAGCAGGAAGAACCCCTGCCCGGTCAGCAGGTAGGCGCCGCCCAGCCCGATGAGGCAAAGGCAGTTGAAATACAGCCCGCCCAGGTCAGTACGGATCCTGCCCACCCGATCCAGGCGGTAAGAGTCTGTGACGTCGGTAAAGAAGGCAGGAAAAACCAGGTACACGCCGACGCCGATCCTTCCGGGCCTGGCACCCCCATACCGGCAGGCCGCGGCGTGGCCGAGCTCGTGGATCACGGCCCCGGTTGTCAGCAGCGCGGCGACTCCCAGGAGGAGTGCCGGGGTAAGCAGGACCTGCTGCAGTGAAGCCATCAGGTCTCCCCTGGCCAGCAGCAGGACATCGACGATCACCAGGACAACAAGGACGGTGGCAACCACCGGTCCCCAATACAGCGGTGCCAGTATTCCGGCCAGGGTATTGACGGCCTTTTCGGGGAGGAGCGTCCCACGCAGCCGCAGAGCGAGCAATGGGTTGGCGGTCGGCAAGGCATTGGACTCCGGCTGCCTGCCGTCGTCGCCGTCGTCGTCAGCCTCTGCAACCAGGCCCATTGGAGCCAGCCTGGTATCCACGAGGTGGAGGAGCCCGCTGACATCCAGCTCCCTGCCGTAAGCCTTGCTGACTTCCTGAGCTACTTCTTCGGCGGACTTCCCCGGCGACAGGGAGACCATCACCACGTGGAGCAGCTCTGAAAGCTGAACCACCTGCCCGTCTCCCCGCTGCAGCAGATAACTGCTGCTCTTGAGCCCCGAGCCTTCCACCTGCCCGAGGAACTTCACGCCTGGTGATGGGGACCAGCGCCTCAGCACGGCCGAATCGGGTGCAGTTGCCACTTTCCCCCCAAAGGTTGAGCGGGTAGGACGGTGGGCATGCCCACATCGCTGAGGCATGCCCACCGCATTGGAGCCGGCGAACCTACTGTTGCAGTACCAGGATGTCCTGCAACGCTGCCGAGTTGGCAATGGAACCGATCGAGGCCGCGTTGATGGCCATAGACAGATTCACTGCGATCACGGGAGAGACGTTGATGTTGAAGTGCAGCGTTTCCTTTACGGGAAGCAGCTCCACAACCTCAGCGTCGAGATCCACCGGTGTTAGCGCCGTCGATGCTGTCATAGCACCACACCTCTCTCCCCCGGGCTACCCCAGGTCCAGACATGAATGATGGACAGGGTTAGTGCTGGAGGACAGCGATGTTCTGGACGGCGCTGCTGTGTGCTTCCGAGAACAGCGAGGCAGCGTTCAGTGCCACGGACGTGTTATTCGCGTAGACGCTGGCCAGGTTAATGCTGTCGCCTCCGAAGTACAGGGTTTCCCGCGAAGGCAGCAACTCCACGCTCTGGCTTTCCAGTTCCTGGATGGTGAGTTCCTTCATCATGTCAATCACCCCCTCTCGACGTCTCCCGATCAGTCAACGCGGGGCACCGTGGCGGCGCCGTTACTGCAGCGTCATTTTTTTGTTATCGAGTAACGCCGCTGTGACAGGCTTGACTTGGGCGCCGAATATTCTGTGCCTAGGATGGTCATACCGGGCAGTAATATCCCTGAATTGCCGGAAAATGCAGTTGGAATTACAGACAAGGAAAGCAGGCGCCTGTTTTATGGCGGAAATTGAAGGCACGATGGTAATCCGCGCATGGGTTGAGCCCAGCCACCCCCAGCCACTGCGGGCGCGCCTGATTTCCAGCCATCCAGGCCGGGATGCGGAACTCATAGAGACAGCAGCCGATACTGATGCCATCCTCCTTGCCGTCCGCCGTTGGCTCGACCTGCTGCAGACGCCCGGGAGTGCAACCAGCGCGTAGCACGCGGGATCCTGGCAAAAGGGTTTACTACTGGCGCTTATCCCTCTTGACGGGCATTTATGTACCATTCCCGGTTTGTCAGCTTCCAAAGCCTTTGTTACTAAAATGACTTGACATGCTCTGGCTGAGTGCCACCATGGTACTCGGGGGGATCGGTGTTACCCGGTCGCTTGAGAGGGATTGGCATGACGGTGACTCTCGGACAGGAGTGGCACTTAAGTCTGCTGGGAGCTTGGCGGTTGCGCCACGGCAGCACTGCCGTGACGGTAGCCAGCCGGGAACAACGGCTCCTCGCATGCCTGGGATTATTCGGGTGCCGCCACCGGAGCTTTCTGGCCGGGCTCCTGTGGCCGAAAAGCAGTGAACCGCAGGCTGCGGGAAACCTGCGTACCACCGTCTGGTGCATTTCCCACACCTTCCCGCACCTGCTGCAAACAGGAGCTGACACGCTCGAGCTCGATGAATCGGTTCGGGTGGACGCCCGGGCCTTGGAGCGGCAGGTGGCCACGATACAGACACAGCCGCATGCGCAAGCCCACATCCCGAACAGCTACCTGGAGAGCCTGGGCCGGGCGGACCTGCTCCCGGGCTGGTACGACGATTGGGTCATCTTCGAACAGGAACGGTTCCGGCAGTTGCGTCTGGGCGCACTGGAGTTCCTGGCCCGCCAGCATCTGGCGGCAGGTGATCCCGCGAGGGCAGTCGATGCCGCTTTGTCCGCGGCGAGCATCGAGCCCTTGAGGGAATCGGCTCATCTGCTGCTGGTCCAGGCCCACCTCGGCGCCGGAAACAGGGCAGCTGCGGTCCGCGCCTACACGATGTTCGCAGACCGGCTCTACGACGAACTCGGCGTCCCGCCGTCGGACCAGCTCAGCGAACTTGTGTCCGACTTTGTCCGGCGCTGAGCCGGCAGGCAACGCGGCGCCAATCTGCGGCCGTTCTTTGGCAGACCCACGGTTCCAGCCTCCCGATTCTGCGATACCTTGTGGCAATGGACTTCGGCAGCGCTGACAGCTGGGGGACGGCGATCTATTTCTGGATCATCCCCATCGTGCTCGGCGACGCCATCTTTCCGCCGGTCCCGTCCGAGATGGTGGTAATCACCGGCGGAGCGCTTTCCGCTGACGGCCGGGCCAATGTGTTCCTGGTGGTGGCCCTGTCCGCCCTGGCCTCCTGGCTGGGGGACGTTGTGGTGTTCCAGTTGTTCAGGAGGCGGCTGAGCCACGTCCTTGACCGCTGGAGATGGGGCCGGCGCGTGCATTCCGGAATCCACGATGCCATCGCCAAGGCGGGCCGCTCGTCAACTTACGGGACCATCATCGGGGCCAGGTTCATTCCGGGCGGCCGGCTGGCTACGTCGGCCGCTGCCGGGATCGCTAACGTCTCGGTCCGCGGCTTCAGCCTGTGCGCCGGACTGGGTGCGTTGCTCTGGGCCTGCTGGCTGGTGGGCCTGGGCTACTTCACCGGCTCGGCCACCGGCCTGCCCTTCTGGGCCAGCTCGCTGATCGGAGTCGCGCTGGGACTGGTAGTCGGCGTCGTCGTCGGCATTATTGTGACCCGGCGCCGCGGCAACAGATCGCCGGTGGAGGAGCCGGACCCTCCGCTGGCCTAGGTGTACTGCCCAGGGACGTTGGTTGGATGAATGTGATGACTCGCTGGAGTCGTTGACTCATGGGTGAGGACCTCCGATTGCACAGTGGAGTTGCTTAG
>NZ_JBNHFF010000270.1:0-4000 GCF_059089965.1 Arthrobacter sp. SPT-J7 | reverse complement strand
TGCCCGCTGTGCTGGCTCCCGGCGGTACTGCCCAAATGCTCGGAAACTGGGAGGTGCCGGCCGGGTCCTCCTGGCAGGAGCGGCCCCAGGGGTGGGTCCCCGTGGGCACGGACGCCTGGTTCATCCAGCGGGAGATGGTGGGCCCGGAGGAGTACGCCGAAACATGGCTGCGTGACGCGTCCGAAAGCCGGGACCGGCAGCACTACCGTGACGCCTACGCGGCCTACCTCGATGACTTCGAGTCCCGGAACGTGGCGGGGATCGGCTTCGGGATGGTGCTGCTGCGCCGGCCCCTGTCCCCAGGACAGGCCGCGTTCAACAGGTTCGAGGAAATCACCTACCCCATTGAGCAGCCCATCGGCCCCCACCTCGGGGCGGCACTGCAACGCCAGGACTGGCTGGCGGCGAACAATATCAGCGACGCGCACCTGCTGGTTGCCGACGACGTCACCGAGGAACGGCACCAGCGTCCCGGCGCCGAACACCCCGGGGTGATCCTGCTCCGCCAGGGCGCCGGCCTCCGCCGGACCAACCTGCTCAGCACCGAACTCGCCGGCTTTATTTCCGCCTGCGACGGCGACCTCTCCGCCGGCCAAATTGCCGGCGCGCTGGAGGCGCTCCTGGGCGGCGGCGCTGCTGGGGAGGAGGGGTTCAACGCCGGCTCGTTCCGGAGCGGTTTGCTCGCCGATGTGGCCAACCTGGTCCGGGACGGCTTCCTGATCCCGGCCGCGGACTGAGGCGCGGAATGCATTCCGCAGAACCCGCGTCTTTTCCACATGGATGCGCACAATTCTCCAAAATATGGTGAACTAGGCCAGTATGGGCGCATCTGCCCGAGAAACCTTTTTCTGTAGGAGCACCGTGCCAAGCAAGGCCAAAACCGGCAAGAAACTCGTGATTGTGGAGTCTCCGGCCAAGAGCAAGACCATCGCCAAGTACCTGGGCGAGGGCTTCATCGTAGAGGCCTCCATTGGTCACATTCGCGACCTGCCGCAGCCGTCTGAACTTCCTGCCGAACTGAAGAAAACCTCAGTAGGCAAGTTCGCCGTCGACATTGACCACGACTTCAAGCCCTACTACGTGGTGTCCGCGGACAAAAAGAAGAAGGTGACCGAGCTCAAGGCTGCGCTCAAGGATGCCGACGAACTTTACCTCGCAACCGATGGGGACCGCGAGGGCGAGGCCATCGCGTGGCACCTGCTGGAAGTACTCAAGCCCAAGGTCCCGGTGTACCGCATGACCTTCGGTGAAATCACGAAGGAAGCCATCCAGCGCGCCATGGGCAACCTGCGTGATGTTGATTCGGCCCTCGTGGATGCCCAGGAAACCCGCCGTGTCCTGGACCGCCTGTACGGCTACGAAATTTCCCCGGTGCTGTGGCGCAAGGTGGCCCGTGGCCTGTCCGCCGGCCGTGTGCAGTCCGTAGTCACCCGCATGGTGGTCGACCGCGAACGCGAACGCATGGCCTTCAAGGCCGCCTCCTACTGGGACCTCACCGGTCAGTTCGGCGCCGAGGCCGGTTCCTTCAAGGCCAAGCTTGCCGCCGTGGACGGTGCCAAGGTGGCCAGCGGCCGGGACTTCAACGACGACGGCGTGCTTACTTCCAAGAATGTTGCCCACCTTAACGAGGAGCTGGCCACCTCCCTGTCGGCTGGGCTGCAGAACGCGGACTTCCGCGTCCGCTCCGTCGATACCAAGCCCTACACCAGGCGACCAGCTGCGCCCTTCACCACCTCTACCCTGCAGCAGGAAGCGGGCCGCAAGCTGCGCTTTTCCTCCAAAAGCACCATGCAGGTGGCCCAGCGGCTGTACGAAAACGGCTACATCACCTATATGCGTACGGACTCCTCCGCGCTGAGCGACGAAGCCGTGACGGCTGCCCGGCGCCAGGCCTCCGAACTGTACGGTCCCGAGTACATCCCGCAGTCCCCGCGTGTGTACACCGGCAAGGCAGCCAACGCGCAGGAGGCGCACGAGGCCATCCGTCCTGCCGGTGACTCCTTCCGCACGCCGGCCCAGGTGGCAAAGCAGCTCTCCGGCGACGAATTCCGGCTCTACGAACTGATCTGGAAGCGGACCGTCGCCTCCCAGATGGCTGACGCCAAGGGTTCGACGGCGACCATCCGGCTGGGCGCGGTTGCTTCCGACGGGCGTGACGCCGAATTCTCCGCGTCCGGTACCGTAATTACTTTCCCCGGCTTCCTCGCAGCTTACGAGGAAGGCAAGGACGAGACCCGCGGCGACGACGACTCCGACGAAGCCCGCCGGCTCCCCAACGTAACCAAGGGCGACTCCCTCGCTGCCTCCGAGATCGTCGCGGTGGGCCACGAGACCTCGCCGCCGCCGCGCTACACCGAAGCGTCGCTGACGGCGGAGCTGGAGAAAAAGGGTATCGGCCGTCCGTCCACGTACGCGTCCACCATCTCAACCATCCAGGACCGCGGCTACGTGCGGAAACAAGGCTCTGCCCTGGTCCCGAGCTGGATCGCCTTCTCCGTGATCCGCCTGCTGGAGCAACACTTCAGCGATTACGTTGATTACGAGTTCACGGCAGACATGGAAGGCGACCTGGACAAGATCGCCAACGGCCAGGCTGTTGGCGCCTCCTGGCTTCGGCACTTCTACTTCGGCGAAGACTCGGATCCGGGCCTGCTCAGTATCGTCAACAACCTGGGCGAGATCGATGCACGGGAAATCAACTCCATTCCCATCACGGACGACATCACGCTTCGGGTCGGCAAATTTGGCCCCTACCTGGAAAGCTCCGCCGCCACTGTCGACCCAAAGACTGGGGAGATCGTGGAATCGGCGCGCGCCAACGTACCTGAGGACCTGGCACCGGATGAACTGACGGCCGCCAAAGCCATTGAACTCATGGAAACGGCTGCGCCGGAGGAACGCGTTCTGGGCACAGATCCACACACAGGGCACACCATCGTTGCCAAAAACGGCCGCTACGGCGCCTATGTCACCGAGATCATCCCCGAGATGACCGAGGAACAGATCGCCAACCAGCCGGTGGAGTACTACAAGAACGGCAAGCCCAAGCCGCCCAAGAAGCCGGTGAAAGCCAAGCCGCGGACGGGTTCGCTCTTCAAGTCCATGACAGTGGAGTCTGTAACCCTCGACGAGGCGCTGCAGCTGATGAGCCTGCCCCGCGTCCTCGGTGAGGACGCCGAAGGCAACCTCATCACCGTGCAGAACGGCCGGTTTGGCCCGTACCTGAAGAAGGGGACAGACTCCCGGTCGATTGGCTCCGAGGAGGAAATCTTCACCATCACGCTGGAGCAGGCGCTGGAGATCTACTCCCAGCCCAAGCAGCGCGGCGCCCGTGCGGCCGTGCCGCCGCTGGCGGAGTTCGGCCCGGACCCGGTGTCGGAGAAGAACATTGTGGTGAAGGAAGGCCGCTTCGGCCCCTACATCACTGATGGCATCACCAACATCACCGTTCCGCGGGCTACGTCCCTGGAAGAACTCACGCGGGAACAGGCGGTTGAGCTCCTCGCCGAGAAGCGCGCCAAGGGCCCGGTCAAGCGCACTGCCACAGCCCGCAAGGCTCCGGCCAAGAAGAAGGCCACGGCGAAGAAGTAGTTGCGAATTGCGGTGCACGGCACAACGTGGTCGAGTAGGTATATGACTGAACAGCCCGGCATCGCCGACCAGACTCCGCTGAACGACCTCGAGGAGAAGCTCGCCAAGGGCGGACAGCCTGATGCCAGTCCCGTGGACGTCATCCTGTCCTTCCTGAACAGCGAGGTCTACATCATCAGCTCGGACGGCATCGAGGGCGAGGACTCCCAGGTGGAGCCGCTGGTTTTGGCCAACGCCGATGGCGACCCTGTCCTGGCTGTGTTCTCGCACCCCAGCCGGGTTGACCAGCAGTACCTGGAAGCAGCCCCCAACGTCCTGGGCACCCAGGGGGCAGCCATTATCGCCAACATTGGCGATGAGCTGGGCATGGTCATCAACCCGGGCGCAGCCTATGGCTTCGAGATCAACC
>NZ_JBNHFF010000269.1:0-4016 GCF_059089965.1 Arthrobacter sp. SPT-J7 | reverse complement strand
CTGCAGGGCCAAACCCGAGGCCGCCGCCATTTCGATGACCGCTTCGTTGCCCCGGACAGCGAACTCGGCCGTTACCGGTTCGCCTGTTGGGCCGGCCACCACCGCGCTGCGGCGGGTGAAGCCGGAGCCGACGGCGGCGTCGAGGGTTCCCTCGCCGCCGTCGGCTACGGGAATCCGGACCACGTCAAGGTTCCCTCCAACCCCGCGCTGCAGGCCCTTTTCCAAGTGCGTGCAGACCTCCGGGGCGGACAGGGACCCCTTGAACTTGTCCGGGGCGATGACGATGCGCATGGGAGTGTGTGTCTTTCCTGGTCTAGGCCTGCAGCGCCAGGATGGCGGTGGGGGCGTCGGCAGCGGTCTCGGCCAGTTCCTCAAACTCGTTCACGGCGTTGATTTCCACGCCCATGGAGATGTTGGTGATCTTTTCCAGGATCACTTCCACCACCACGGGCACCTGGAACTCGCCCATCAGTGCCTTGGCCTTGTCGAACGCGGCGGCGAGGTCGTTGGGGTCCTCCACACGGACGGCCTTGCAGCCCAGGCCCTCGGCCACCTTCAGGTGGTCCACGCCGTAGCCGTTGGTCTCGGGCGAGTTGATGTTGTCGAACGCCAGGGACACGTTCTGCTCCATCTTGAAGCCACGCTGGGACTGGCGGATCAGGCCCAGGTAGGAGTTGTTCACCACCACGTGAATGTACGGAAGGTTGAACTGTGCGCCCACGGCCAGTTCCTCGATCATGAACTGGAAGTCGTAGTCGCCGGAGAGGGCGACCACGGTCTCGTCCGGCTTGCCGCGCACGACGCCGAGCGCCGCCGGAGCGGTCCAGCCCAGCGGACCTGCCTGGCCGGCATTGATCCACTTGCGGGGGCCAAACACGTGCAGCATCTGGGCGCCGGCGATCTGGGACAGGCCGATGGTGGACACGTAGATGGTGTCGCGGCCGAAGGCCTTGTTCATCTCCTCGTACACGCGCTGCGGCTTGATGGGGATGTTCGCAAAATGCGTCTTGCGGTGCAGCGAGGCCTTTCGCTCCTGGCACTCGGCAACCCAGGCGCTGTAATCCGGTAGGGACCCTGCGGCCTTGCGCTCGCGGGCGAGTTCAACAAGCCCGCCCAGCGCCGCACCGGCGTCGGACGCGATGCCCAGGTCGGGCGAGAACACCCGGCCGATCTGTGTGGGCTCGATGTCGATGTGCACGAACTTTCGGCCGGCCGTGTACGTCTCCAGGCCGCCGGTGTGGCGGTTGGCCCAGCGGTTGCCGATGCCGATGACGAAGTCACTCTGGAGGTAGTTTTCGTTGCCGTAGCGGTGTGAGGTCTGCAGGCCCACCATGCCGGCCATGAGCTGGTGGTCGTCCGGGATGGTGCCCCAGCCCATCAGGGTGGGGATCACCGGTACGTTCAGGACCTCTGCCAGCTCCACCAGCTGCGCGGAGGCGCCGGCGTTGATGATGCCGCCACCGGCCACGATCAGCGGGTGCCGGGAAGCGGTGAGCATGTCCAGGGCCTTTTCCAGTTGCTTGCGGGAGGCCTTGGGCTTTTCGACGGGCAGGGGCTCGTAGGTATCGATGTCGAATTCGATCTCGGCCAGCTGCACGTCGATGGGCAGGTCCAGCAGGACGGGGCCGGGGCGGCCGGATCGCATCAGCTGGAAGGCCTTCTGGAAGGCGCCGGGAACCTGGCCGGGCTCCAGGATGGTCATGGCCATCTTGGTGACGGGCTTGGCGATGGACTCGATGTCCACGGCCTGGAAGTCTTCCTTGTGCAACTTCGCAACGGGAGCCTGGCCGGTGATGCAGAGCATCGGGATTGAGTCGGCCCAGGCGGCGTAAAGGCCGGTGATCATGTCTGTGCCGGCGGGGCCGGAGGTGCCGATGCAGATGCCGATGTTGCCGTCCTTGGCGCGGCTGAAGCCATCGGCCATGTGGCTGGCACCTTCAACGTGGCGGGCCAGGGTGTGGCGGATGCCGCCGTGGGCCCGCATTGCTGAATAGAAGGGATTGATCGCGGCGCCTGGCAGGCCGAACGCCTCGATGGCGCCTTCCTTTTCCAGGATGGCCACCGCCGCATCAACGGTACGCATTTTGCTCATGGGGTGCTCCTACTTAAGTCTGTGGGGGAAGTCTGTTTTTGGGTGTGCTGAAAGGAGTTTTTGTCCAGATATGCAGACTTGGAAAACGTGGGAGCCGGCTTATCTGGACAAAAACTTGTGTGCGGCGCGGCTGTGGCGCCGGGATTACTCGCGGCCGCTGAGCTGGAGGACCTGCTTGAAGAGTCCGGAGTGGTCCAGTGCGCCGTCGCCCTGGTTGACGGTGGCGGCGACGAGCTGTGCGACGACGGCGCCGAGGGGGACGGCGACGTTGGCTTCACGGGCAGCGGAGGTGACGATGCCCAGGTCCTTGTGGTGGAGGGCGAGGCGGAAACCGGGGTCGAAGTTGCGGTCGAGCATCTTCTGGCCCTTTTGGTCCAGGACCTTGGAGCCGGCCAGGCCGCCGCCGAGGACCTTGAGGGCGGCATCGGTGTCCACGCCGTAGGCCTCGAGGAAGGCAATGGCCTCGCCGAGGACTTCGATGTTGACGGCGACGATGAGCTGGTTGGCTGCCTTGACGGTCTGGCCGGAGCCGGAGGGGCCGACATGGACGATGGTTTTGCCGACGGCGTTCAGGACGTCCGAGGCTGCGTCGAAGTCTTCCTTCTCGCCGCCGACCATGATGGAAAGTGCGGCGTCGATGGCGCCCTGTTCGCCACCACTGACCGGTGCGTCGAGGGGGCGGATGCCGGCTTCGCGGGCTTCGTCCGAGAGTCGCTTGGCCACGTCGGGACGAATGCTGGAAGCGTCGATCCACAAGGTGCCCTGCTTCGCGTTGGCGAAGACGCCTTCTTCGCCGCTGACCACTCCCTCAACATCGGGGGAGTCCGGCACCATGGTGATGACGACGTCGGCGTCCTTGACGGCGTCAGCGATGCTGGTGGCGCCCTTGCCGCCTTCGGAGACGAGCTTGTCGATCTTGTCCTGGCTGCGGTTGAAGCCGGTGACCGTGTGGCCGGCCTTGACCAGGTTGATGGCCATGGGCAGGCCCATGATTCCGAGTCCGATGACTGCAACGTTGCTCATGATGGTTCTCTTTCTGGAAGTCTGTGGTGGTGCGGTGGCGGAGCTTGTTGGAATTACGCGGTGGCCGGTTGGCGGATGGCCCAGCTGAAGGCGGTTTCCTGCGGTTCCTTGTATTCGAGGCCGATGTAGCCTTCGTAGCCGAGTTCGCGGCTACGGGCGATCCACTCGCCCAGCGGGAGGGTGCCAGTGCCGGGGGCGCCGCGGCCGGGGTTGTCGGCTATCTGGATGTGGCCGAAGTCTTTGGCGTGGTTTTCGATGACGGATTCGACGTCGTCGCCGTTGACTGCGAGGTGGTAGAAGTCGGCGAGGAGCTTGATGTTGCCGACGCCGGCCTCCGACTTCACGCGGGCGATGACCTTGAGTGCGTCCTCGGCGGTGAGGAGCGGATACCTGGGTGCGCCGCTGACGGGCTCGAGGAGGACGGTTCCGCCGATCCTGGCGACGCCTACTGCAGCTGCGGCGAGGTTTTTGACGGCCAGTTCGTCCTGCTCTTCGGGGGTGAATTCGTCCTGCCTGTTGCCGTAAAGGGCGTTGAAGGCCTTGCAGCCAAGGCGCTCGCCGATGCCCGCGACAACGTCAATGTTGTCCTTGAACTCGGAGCAGCGTCCCTTCCAGGAGACGAGGCCGCGGTCACCGCCGGGCATGTTGCCGGCGTTGAAGTTCAGGCCCGTGAGCTGGACGCCGGCATCCTTGATGGCGTTCTCGAATTCGGTGACCTGGGCGTCGGCGGGGACGGAGCTTTCGAAGGGCCACCAGAACTCGACAGCGTCAAAGCCTGCTGCCTTGGCTGCGGCGGGGCGCTCGAGCAGGGGCAGCTCCGTGAGGAGGATGGAGCAGTTCACTGTGTACGTCATTGTAGGTCCTTCCAAGGAGGGCTTTGATCTATCTTCCCTTGCTCACC
>NZ_JBNHFF010000268.1:0-4031 GCF_059089965.1 Arthrobacter sp. SPT-J7 | reverse complement strand
ATGACGTATTTGATCAACCGCTATGCGAGCGAAAAGGGGATCATCAAGGAAAAGGACGACAACCTCACCGGTGACGACATCCGTGAGGGCCTCACCGCCGTCATCTCCGTCAAGCTCGCCGAGCCGCAGTTCGAAGGCCAGACCAAGACCAAGCTTGGCAACTCCGAGGTCAAGGGCTTCGTCCAGCGCGTTGTCACCGACGGACTCGGCGACTGGCTGGAACGCAATCCTGGCCCTGCCAGGGACGTCATCCGAAAGGCCATTTCGGCTGCACAGGCACGTATGGCTGCCCGCAAGGCCAGGGACAACGCCCGCCGCAAGAGCCCGCTCGAATCCTTCGGTATGCCGGGCAAGTTGTCGGACTGCTCCTCCAAGGATCCGGAAAAGTGCGAGGTCTACATCGTGGAGGGTGACTCCGCCGGCGGCTCTGCCAAGCGCGGCCGCAACCCCGAAACCCAGGCCATCCTGCCGCTGCGCGGCAAGATCCTGAACGTGGAGCGCGCCCGCTTGGACAAGGCCCTGGGCAACGCAGAAGTCCAGTCCATGATCACGGCGTTTGGTACCGGCATCGGTGAAGACTTCGACCTCGCCAAGCTGCGCTACCACAAGATCGTCCTGATGGCTGATGCCGATGTGGACGGCCAGCACATCACCACCCTGCTGATGACCCTGCTGTTCCGCTACATGCGCCCGCTGATTGAAAACGGCTACGTCTACCTGGCCCAGCCGCCGCTGTACAGGATCAAGTGGTCCAACGCTCCCCACGACTACGTCTACAGCGACAGGGAGCGCGACGCTAAACTTGTCGCCGGCCAGGCAGCCGGGCGCCGCATCCCCAAGGACAACGGCATCCAGCGCTATAAGGGCCTTGGCGAAATGGACTACACGGAACTGTGGGACACCACCATGGACCCGGACCACCGCACCCTGCTGCAGGTCACCATGGATGACGCCCTCGCAGCCGACCAGATCTTCTCTGTGCTGATGGGCGAGGACGTGGAATCGCGCCGTAACTTCATACAGCAGAACGCCAAGGACGTCAGGTTCCTGGATATCTAAGCGCTCGTCCTGCATATTCCAGAGCTGACATATACCTGAAACGGAAATAGAAAATGAGCGACGAAACACCCGAGAACCCGGCCTCCGAGGCCGGGAATCCGGACACCGTTCTTGAAGGCGATGTGCTGATCGACCGCGTGGAGCAGGTGGACCTGCAAACGGAGATGCAGCGGTCCTACCTGGACTACGCCATGGCCGTCATCGTGGGCCGTGCCCTTCCAGACGTCCGTGACGGTCTGAAGCCTGTCCACCGCCGCGTGCTTTACGCCATGTTCGACGGCGGTTACCGTCCCGAGCGCTCCTTCAACAAGTGTGCGCGCGTGGTGGGCGAGGTCATGGGCCAGTACCATCCCCACGGCGACACCGCGATCTACGATGCCCTGGTGCGCCTCATCCAGGACTGGACAATGCGTTACCCGCTGGCCCTCGGCCAGGGTAACTTTGGCTCCCCGGGCAACGACGGTGCTGCTGCGCCCCGTTACACCGAGACGAAAATGGCGCCGCTTGCCATGGAGATGGTCCGCGACATCGACGAGGAAACCGTCGATTTCCAGGACAACTACGACGGCAAGAACCAGGAACCCACCATCCTGCCGGCCAGATTCCCCAACCTGCTGGTTAACGGATCCTCAGGCATCGCAGTCGGCATGGCCACCAACATCCCGCCGCACAACCTCCGCGAAGTAGCCGATGGAGTGCAGTGGTACTTGGCCAACCCGGGAGCAAGCCGCGAAGAATTGCTGGAGGAACTCCTGTTGCGGGTCAAGGGCCCGGATTTCCCCACCGGTGCCACGATCCTGGGGCACAAGGGCATCGAGGATGCCTATCGGACCGGGCGTGGCTCCATCACTATGCGGGCCGTGGTGAACGTGGAGGAGCTGCAGGGACGCACCTGCCTCGTGGTCACGGAACTGCCGTACCAGGCGAACCCGGACAACCTTGCAATCAAGATCGCCGAACTGGTCAAGGACGGCAAGATCCAGGGCATCGCCGACCTGCGCGACGAAACGTCCGGCAGGACCGGCCAGCGGCTGGTCATCGTCCTGAAGCGCGATGCCGTCCCGAAGGTGGTGCTGAACAACCTTTACAAGCACACCGAACTGCAGAGCAACTTCTCCGCCAACATGCTGGCCATTGTTGACGGCGTGCCCCGGACCCTGAGCCTGGATGCCTTTATCAGGCACTGGGTGACCCACCAGATGGATGTCATTGCCCGGCGTACCCGGTACCGCTTGCGCAAGGCCGAGGAAGAAGCCCACATCCTGCGGGCGCTCCTCAAGGCACTGGACATGCTCGATGAAGTCATCGCCCTCATCCGTGCTTCCAACACGACGGAGGCGGCACGTGACGGCCTGATGGAACTGCTGGACATCGATGAGCTGCAGGCACGGGCCATCCTGGACATGCAGCTGCGCCGCCTGGCCGCTTTGGAACGCCAGAAGATCCAGGACCGCCACTCAGAGCTTGAAGCGTTGATCGCCGAGTACAACGAGATCCTTGGCTCCGAGCAGCGTCAGCGCGAAATCATCAGCACCGAGCTTGGCGAAATCGTAGCCAAGCACGGCGACGACCGGCGCACCAAGATCCTCATGGGCTACGACGGCGACATGTCCATGGAAGACCTCATCCCCGAAGAGGAGATGGTTGTCACCATCACCCGCGGCGGGTACGTCAAGCGCACCCGGAGTGACAACTACCGCTCCCAGCAACGCGGCGGCAAGGGTATCAAGGGTGCCCAGCTCCGCGGTGACGACGTGGTGGAGCACTTCTTCGTCACCACCACCCACCACTGGCTGCTGTTCTTCACCAACCTCGGCCGCGTCTACCGTGCCAAGGCATACGAGCTGATGGAAGCCGGCCGCGATGCCAAGGGCCAGCACGTTGCCAACCTCATGGCGTTCCAGCCTGACGAACACATCGCCCAGGTCCTGGACCTGAAGGACTACCAGCAGGCGCCGTACCTGGTTCTTGCAACGAAGCGGGGCCTGGTCAAGAAGACGCGGCTGGAGGACTACGACACCAACCGTTCCGCGGGCGTGATCGCGATCAACCTCCGCGACGGCGACGAACTCGTGTCTGCCCAGCTGGTTTCGGAAACCGATGACCTGCTGCTGGTGTCCCGCAAGGGCCAGTCCATCCGTTTTACGGCCACGGAGGACGCCCTCCGCCCCATGGGCAGGGCAACCTCCGGCGTCACCGGCATGAAGTTCCGTGAGGAGGACGAACTGCTGGCCGCCAACGTGGTGACCGATGGTTCCTTTGTGTTCATTGTTACGGACGGAGGCTATGCCAAGCGCACCGCCGTGGAGGAATACCGGCTTCAGGGACGCGGCGGTCTGGGCATCAAGGTTGCCAAGCTGGCCGAAGGACGCGGCGACCTGGTGGGAGCACTGATCGTCCAGGAAGAGGATGAAGTCCTGGTGGTCATGGAGGGCGGCAAGGTTGTCCGTTCATCGGTAGCCGGGGTTCCTGCCAAGGGACGCGACACCATGGGCGTGATCTTTGCGAAGCCGGACAAAAACGACCGGATCATCGAGGTGGCGTGCAACAGTGAACGCGGTCTCGAGGGCGAGGAATCGCTTGAGGATGACGTAACGTTGGCTGAAGATGGCGCTTCCGTTGAGGAAGCCGCAAAGTCAGCAGTGGCAGAAGAATCACCGGCCGTTGAGTCAGAGGACGCCTCGGGCGACGCTGAGCCGAACGAAGACAATACGGAGGTAACGAGTGAGTAATCCGGACTCATTTCCCAAGCCGAACACTTCTGTTCCCGAGGGAAGCCGGCCCTCGGCAGCGCCCCGCGTGAACGCTCCTGTTCGCCCGCAGCAGCGGCCGGCAGCTCCCGCGGCTGCTCCAGGCCAACGTCCGTCTGTTCCCGGCCAGCGCCCCCAGGGTGAGCGTCCGACGACGGGCCAGCCAGTCCCGCGCACGGCCCCGGCAAGCCCCGTGCAGGGTCAGCAACCTGTGCAGGGCCA
>NZ_JBNHFF010000267.1:0-4037 GCF_059089965.1 Arthrobacter sp. SPT-J7 | reverse complement strand
TCCGGCCCTGTTTCATCCGCAGGAATGTAGCTGGCACCGAGATCCCGGCTACGGCGGAGCACCACGGCAACCCCTGCCAGGACCACCGCCCCGGCTGCAATGACCAGCAACGGCCAGCCGTCAGCATCCGTGAAGGGACTCATGCGCTGGCCCCAGCCGATGGGCGAAAAAAGTGACGGCCACGCGGGGGTGACGTGCTGCAGTGACGCGTCGGAGGCACCGAGGGCGTCACCGGCGCCCCGGACCAGGTATGCCCCGCCCACGAGCGCCGCCGCTGCACCGTTGGCGCTCCGCGCTGAGGGCATCAACTGCGCCACCAGTGCGGCGGCCGCCATGAAGAACAGCCCAACAGCCCCCACAGCTGCCCCCGCCAGGAACGATCCCGCAACTGGCAGCCCCGCCCCGACGAAGCCGGCGGACACAGCCAGCGCAAGGACCACGTTGGCGCAGGTGCCGAGCAGCACGGTTGCGTACAGGGACGACACCCGGGTCACGGGAGTGGAGCCCACCAGCTCGAAGCGGCCCTGGTCCTCATCCGCCCGGGTGTGTCGTACCACCAGGAATGTACTCATCAGCCCTGCCAGCACTGCGGTGAAGGAATAGCCCTGGAAGAAGGTGACCGCTCCGGAGCTGATGCCGTCCGGAAGCCCCCGGAGGAAGAGGAATGCGGGGCTGGCAGCAGCAACTGCGATCAGGGCGGCCCGATCGTTGTCCGCACTGAACTGTGTAGTGACGGCGGTGGCTGCCGCCAAACCCAAACCGGCGATGCCCAGAATCCAAGTGGTGAGGACGCCGCGGTCCCCGCGTGCCTGCAGCAGGGCAAGGCGAACGACGGCGCCCATCACAGGACCTGGCTCTTCCGCGCGATGGGCTGTTCGTTGTAGTGGCGCATGAACAGCTCCTCCAGGGACGGAGGTGCGGCAGTGATGCCCGTAACGCCGGCTGCAGCCAAAGCATCCAGGACGGACCCGAGGTCCTCTGTGTCGGCGTCGAACTCCAGTGCCGTCCCGTCGGTGCGGAGATCGTGGATGCCCGGTACCGATGACAATGCCTCCGGTTTAGCTGCGGAGGTGACCCGGAAGCGGGTGCGGGTGAGATGCCGAAGCTCGGCCAAGGTCCCGGTCTCCACCGCGGCCCCGGAGCGGATGATGGTCACCCTGCCACAGAGCTGTTCCACCTCGGCCAGGATATGGCTTGACAGCAGCACTGTGGCCCCGTCGTCCCTGACCCTGCGGACATGCCGGCGGAATACGGCATCCATAACCGGGTCCAGGCCCGAGCTCGGCTCGTCCAGCAGGTAGAGCCTGGCCGGGCGGGAAAACGCCGCTATCAGCGCCGCCTTCTGCCGGTTACCTTTTGAATAGGTCCGGGCCTTTTTCTTCGGGTCGAAGTCGAACTCCTCGATGAGCTGCCGGCGCAGGCCTTCGTCCGCGCCACCGCGGAGCCCGGCCAGAAGGTCGATGACCTCGCCCCCGGTCAGGTTCGGCCACAGCGTCACGTCCCCGGGGACGTAAGCGACGTCCCGGTGGGCCCGCACCGGTTCAGTCCACGGGTCGAGGCCAAACACCCTTGCCGTTCCCGACGTCGGGCGGATCAGGCCCAGCAGTATCCGGAGGGTAGTGGACTTCCCCGCCCCGTTGGGGCCCAGGAAGCCGTGGACTTCCCCGGCCATCACGGACAGGTCCAGGCCAGCGAGCGCGGCCGCCCGCCCGAAGTTCTTAACTAGCCGTGTGGTGGAGACGACGGGAGATGATTCTGGATGCATGGCCGTTCCTTGGTCGCAGCAATCACGCCCGAGGCGGTTACCAGGGGCATGCCGCAGTCGTTTCCGCATGCGGGCCGACCAGGCTTCCCGGCTCTCCGGTCCACATCTTACAAGTGGAGATTTGGGCACGGAAGGGGCAGTGCGCTCCCGAATGAGTGCCACTTGCCTGGCAACCCACACGGTCCGCGGCTGTGCCCGGACACTGAGCCCGAGGATCAGCTGGCGCCAATGCCGCCTGGGATGGCTGAAGCGGAAAACCAGGGCCTGACAGCCGGTGTTCGGCTGCTCGGGTCAGTGGCCGGCGCCAAGCTTCCCGCCAAGGCGCTCCCGCATGGTGGTGCTCGCATCGTTCAGCCCGATGATCTTCACGTCCTTGCCGTGGTGCCTGTACTTCTCGGTGATCGCGTCCAGGGCGGCGATGGTGGACGCATCCCAGAGGTGGGAGGCGTGCATGTCGATCACCACGTGCTCGGGATCCAGCGCGTACTCGAACTGCGTGTAGAGGTCGTTGGAGGAGGCGAAGAAGAGTTCGCCGTTGACGACATAGGTGGCAGTTTCGTGTCCCCCGGCAGTGGTGACGGTCCGCTCCACGGTCACGAAGTGCGCCACGCGGCGGGCGAACAGCACCATGGCCACGAGGACGCCGACGCCGACGCCGATGGCCAGGTTGTGCGTGGCAACGGTGACGATGACGGTGGCCGCCATAACCATGGTTTCGCTCTTGGGCATCATCTTCAGGGTGCGGGGGTGGATGCTGTGCCAGTCAAACGTGGCCCAGGAAACAAAGATCATCACCGCAACCAGCGCTGCCATCGGGATCACCGACACGACCCCTCCCAGGGCCACCACAAGGATCAGCAGGAAGACGCCGGCGAGGAAGGTGGAGATGCGGGTGCGGGCGCCGGAAGCTTTGACGTTGATCATGGTCTGGCCGATCATGGCGCAGCCGCCCATGCCCCCGGTAAAGCCGGTGACGATGTTGGCCACGCCCTGGCCCCACGCCTCGCGGGTCTTGTGGGAGCGGGTGTCCGTGATGTCATCAACGAGCTTTGCGGTCATCAGGGACTCGAGCAGGCCAACGAACGCCATGGCCACTGCGAAGGGAAAGATCACCTGCAGGGTCTCCAGGGTGAACGGAACACTCGGGATGAACAGCGACGGCAGCGAGTCCGGCAACTCGCCCTTGTCCCCCACGGTCGGCACGACGATCGAGGCCAGGACAGTGATGAGGGTCAGGACGACGATCGCTACCAGCGGGGCGGGCACGACTTTGGTGAGCTTGGGCAGGCCGAACACGATCACGAGGGCCAGGGCTGCCAACGGGTAGACCAGCCACGGGACATTGATCAGCTCGGGGACCTGTGACATGAAAATCAGGATGGCCAGGGCGTTGACGAAGCCCACCATCACCGAGCGCGGGATGAAGCGCATCAGCTTCGCCACCCCGGAAAGGCCGAGGATGATCTGGAAAATCCCGGCGAGGATGACCGCGGCGATGAAGTAGTCCACGCCGTGGGACCTCACCAGTGGGGCAATGACCAGGGCGATCGCACCGGTGGCCGCGGAGATCATGGCCGGCCGCCCGCCGACGAAGGCAATGGTGACAGCCATGGTGAAGGACGCAAACAAGCCAAGCCGTGGGTCGACCCCGGCGATGATGGAAAAGGCTATTGCTTCCGGAATCAGGGCCAGGGCGACGACGAGCCCGGCGAGGACTTCGGTCTTGAGCCGGCGCGGGGACTTCAGAGTTTCCCGGACCGATTGGAGTTGCTCGGGGGTGTAGGCCTGGGCTTCCCCAGCGCTTTTGACGGCCATTGCTGGCTCCGTTCATGGTCAGGAAGACACGACGGTGTCTTCGCTATTTCTTGAAGAATGAAGGGGCGCAGCACCGCGCCGAAAGGAGGGGAATCACGCTTGAAGGTCTCGCCACTCACAGGAACTCTACCTTAACGTGATGGTAGAGTTTGGAACCCGGCAAGAAATGGAGATCCCTGATGACGGCCAAAACCGGCAGCACCACCATGCACATCGGTGAACTGGCAGAACGGACGGGCCTGTCTCTGAGGACCATCCGCCACTACGACGAGGTGGGCCTGCTTCCCGCGACAGCACGGACCGAAGGCGGGTTCCGCGTCTATTCAGAGGATGACTTCGAACGTCTGATGGTTATCAAGCAGATGAAGCCGCTGGGATTTTCACTGGAGGAAATGGCGGACATTCTCACCATTCTTCGCGGCGGGCAGGGACAAGGATCTGCCGTGCGCAAGCCGGA
>NZ_JBNHFF010000266.1:0-4049 GCF_059089965.1 Arthrobacter sp. SPT-J7 | reverse complement strand
GGCCGGTTACCTTCCCCACGGAAGGTACCGGCCGTCGTCGTCCCCACCGGCCTCGCTAGAGGGTGGGTGCAGAGAAGGTGTCGCACTGGGTGATGTCGCCGGTCTCGTAGCCCGTGTAAAACCAGCGCTGCCGTTGCTCGCTGGAGCCGTGGGTCCAGGCTTCGGGGGAGACGCGTCCGGTGGCGGCCTCCTGGATCCGGTCATCGCCGACGGCCGAGGCGGCGGACAGTGCGTCGTTCAGGTCCTGCTGTGTGAGCGCCTCCAGGAACGGCTCGCCTGCCGGGCCGGGTTGGGTGGAGGCGTGTTTGGCCCACAGCCCCGCATAGCAGTCGGCCTGAAGCTCAACGCGCACGGCACCGGACTCCGGGCCCTGCGGATCCTGCTGTGCCTGGTCAAGGTTTCCCAGCACGTTCTGGATGTGATGTCCGAACTCGTGGGCCACCACATACTCCTGCGCCAACGGCCCACCGGAGGAGCCGAAGCGGTCCACGAGCTCCTGAAAGAAGCCGGGATCGAAGTAGGCGGTGGTGTCGGCCGGGCAGTAGAACGGGCCAACGGCGCTCGAGGCTGTCCCACAGCCTGTGTCCACCGCCTGCTCGAAGATCACCGTCTCCGGCCGCGGGTACTGCACGTTGTACTGCTGCAAATACGCGGGCCAAAAGGCGTTCAGGCTGTTCACGGTGCCCGTGATGCGGCAGTCCACCCGGGCATCTGCATCCGCCCCCCTCTCGCAGGCCGGGGCGGTGCCCTGGCTTTGCGGCGCCTGGCCTGCCCCTGCCAGTCCTTCCAGCAACTCCGGGTTGACGCCTAGAAGCGCGGCGATGAGCAGGATGAGCCCGCCGCCGATGCCGCCGCCCACCTTCACTCCGCGGCCCATGCCGCGCCGGTCCTGGACCTGTGAAGGATCCAGCTGGACATTATCGTTGAAGCTCATAAAATCACATTACCCGTGGACCTAAGGCTCAATCCGTGCCGGCGGGTAAAGTTGGTCCGGTGCCTTTCCTGAACAGAATCCAGCGCTGGGCCGAAGAACGGCCGCACGACACCGCCGTCGTGGTTGCAGGTCAACGCCTCGCCTGGGCGGAACTCCGTGATTCCGCCGCCGCGCTGGTCGCTGAAACGAAGGCCGTCACTGCGCTCTGCGAAGCCAACTCAGTCGACTTTGTGGCCAAGTTCGCCGGCGCTGTAGCAGGCGGGCGCCAGTGCGCCGTCCTTGATCCCGCCTGGCCTGCCACACTGCAGGATGACATTGTCCGCCGCGTTGAATCATCAGCCCAACCCGCCGCGGTGTCCCCGGGTGATGAATTTGCCGACGGGACTCCGGAGTCCACTTTCCTTATCGGCCTCACATCAGGCACCACCTCCGTCCCAAAGGCCTTCACCCGGTCCCGGCGGTCCTGGCAGGAATCCTTCGACGCGTCCATCGAGTTCTTCGGGCTCCGCCAGGACGACGTCACACTGGCCCCGGGGCCGTTGGCCGCCAGCCTTAACCTCTATGCCCTGGCCGAGTGCCTCTACGCCGGCTCCGAATTCCAGACCCTCGAAGCGTTCGATGTCGGCGACGTCCACGCGGCCATCTCGTACGACCGGGTCACCCGGCTGGTGCTGGTCCCCACCATGCTGAGGATGCTGAGCGAGCGCGGACTGACGGGATGCGTTGACGCCTCCGGGCTCCGCACCATCATCTGCGCCGGCTCGAAACTCGATGCGCGGACTCTCGAAGCTGCCCGCCGCTGGGCCCCGAACGCCACCATCTTCGAGTACTACGGCGCTTCGGAGCTAAGCTTCGTATCGGGGGCAGGCCTGGCTGCGGGCAAGGAGGCAGCCGTGGGCGGGACCGGCATCGGGCGTCCCTTTCCCGGCGTTGACGTGAGGATCCTCGATGACGCGGGTGAAGCCCTTCCGGACGGGACCGTCGGCAACATCTGCGTGCGGAGCCCCATGGTGAGCAACGGCTACCTCTGGGGGGACGACGGCCAGGCTTTACGGTCCTTCGACGGATGGTTCACGGTGGGGGACCAAGGCTATCTGGAGGCGGGGGAGCTTCACATCCTGGGTCGTCGTTCGGACATGATCCTCACTGCCGGCAAAAACGTGTATCCGCATGAGGTGGAACTGGCACTGGCGGCCGTGCCCGGCGTCGCCGCCGCTGTGGCCACCGGGATGCCGGATGACCTGCGGGGACAGCGGGTGGTGGCCGGAGTTGTGCCGTCCGCCGGTGCTGTTACCGCAACACAGCTGAAGGCGGGCCTGGACAGTATCCTGGCCCGCGACAAGTGGCCGCTTCAGTACTATGAGGTCAGCGAATTGCCCACCACCGACCGCGGCAAGGTCAGCAGGAACCTGCTGCTGGAGTGGATCAGCTCGGGGGATCACAGGATCCGGAACCTTGGCGCCTGAGCTCCTTCCGGCGGACCGTCAGCCGGTCATCATCGCGGCCCGCCGCACCCCGGTATGCCGCACCAACGGGGTGTTGCGACACTTGCGGGCGCACGAGCTTCTGGCGCCGGTCCTGCGGGAGCTGGTCGCGGTTCAGGGTGTGGAGCCGGGTGCTGTCACGGATGTGGTGATCGGCAACGCGGTGGGCGGCAGCGGAAACGTGGCCAGGCTTGCACTGCTGGAGGCCGGCCTGCCCGTCACGGTCCCCGGTCTCACTGTGGACCGCCAGTGCGGCTCGGGCCTGGACGCGATCGTCCTCGCTGCCGGACTGGTGGCGGCCGGCGGCAACCCGCTCTATGTGGCCGGGGGAGTGGAAAGCACCAGCACCGCGCCCCTGCGCGCGCACCGTAATGACGACGGTGGGCCGGAGTTTTACGCGCGTGCACAGTTTGTGCCGGACAGCTTCGGAGACCCGGACATGGGCGTGGCCGCTGAAAACGTGGCGCGGAAGTTCGGTATCGGCAGGGAACGGCAGGATGCCTTCGCCCTGCGCAGCCACCGCTTTGCCCTCGCTGCTGCAGAAACCGGACATTTCGACCGCGAGCTGGTCCCGTTGGAGACAGCTGCCGGTATTGTCGTTGCGGACGACGGGCCACGGCGGGGCCTGAGCGCGGCGGTGACGGCACGGTTCCTTCCCGCCTTTGTGGACGGGGGAACTGTCACCGCCGGAAACTCCTGCTTCGACGCGGACGCGGCATCCGCCGTCGTTATCACTTCGCTGCAGCGGGCCCGGGAAATGGGTGCCCCGGACGGTCTGCTGGTGCTCGGCACCGGGACAACGGGCGTGGAGCCCGAGCTGCTGGGCATCGGTGCCGCCGCTGCTGCGCGCAACGTGCTGACAGCCGCGGGTGTGAAAGCGGATGAGCTGGACCTGGTGGAATTCAATGAGGCGTTCGCGTCGCAGACGCTTGCCTGCCTTGACGAGTTGGGGATTGACGCCGAGCGGGTGAATCTCGACGGCGGCGCACTGGCCTTAGGGCACGCGTACGGAGCGTCGGGTGCTGTGCTGGTGACCCGCCTGCTGGCACAGGCGCGGAGGGCCGGAACGCCGGGGAGCTTGGCGCTGGCCATGATCAGCATCGCCGGCGGAATGGGTACCGCCGCCTTGCTGCAATACGAGCAGCTCTAGGGCGCTCTCCCGGGACCTTGGTCTTCGGCGTCGCCCAGGCCGCGGGCGGCGAGCGCTTCGCCCGTCTGCCGGGCGAAGGCCACGGAGGTGATGAATACCGGGAGGATCAGGGCGCGGGGATTGCGCTCCAGCCCCCGGGCCCTTGCCGAATCCCGGACGTCGGCGAACGTTCCGGCGATGTAGGGGATGCTTCGGAGCATGATGCCGATGGTGAGGGCAAACCGCTCGGGGTCCGCGCCGAACCGCCGGAAGGGGTGGGCCGCTTTGACCACTCCGTCCAGCAGGCGCTGCACCGGAGTGGTGGCGGTCAGCAGCGACGCCGCCACCACACAAACGAGGATGTTCAATACGATCCGGGCAGCGGTTGGTGCTCCGAGCTGCCACCACTGGAAGAGCCCGATCACCAGGAGGACGGCGGCGAGCGGGCGGACGGCAGCCCAGAGGCGTTTCAGGCTGGCGCCGGTCAGCAGGAAAAGGCCGG
>NZ_JBNHFF010000265.1:0-4145 GCF_059089965.1 Arthrobacter sp. SPT-J7 | reverse complement strand
GGTCCGGAGGCGGTTTCGGCAGTCACGAAGCCAGTCTAGTTCGGAGCAGGTCCCCCGCCGTCGATAGACTGGGGCCATGACTGAGACTGCTTCCTCCGCCGTGCCCGAAATCCAGAACGCCCCCACCGAAGAACGCTCCGCCTACGGCTTCGGCGTGGCCACCATTGCGTCTACCAAAGGCAACGCAGATGATGCCACTGTCCTGGACGTCTGGTTCCCGGCCCCTGCCCTGGGTGTAGCCGCCGAAAACCTGCGCTCGGTGGAGAACGCGGACGACGTCCTCACCCGGATTGCCGAAACCGGCACGGACGAGGACCGCGGCACCGAGCAGAAGGTGGTCTTTGTACAGATCAACCTCGATGAGGCCCCGGCCGACACCGCTGACGCCTACCTGCGCCTGCACCTGCTCTCGCACCGCCTGGTTCGGCCGAACACCATCAACCTGGATGGCATCTTCGGCAAACTGCCCAACGTTGTGTGGACCAACTTCGGGCCCGCCGCGGTGGAGGGCTTTGAACTGACCCGTGCCCGGCTGCGCCGGCGCGGGGCAGTCACGGTGTACGGTGTCGACAAGTTCCCCCGCATGGTGGATTACGTGGTACCAACGGGAATCAGGATTGCCGACGCCGACCGCGTGCGCCTGGGTGCCCACCTGGCCGAAGGCACCACGGTGATGCACGAGGGCTTCGTCAACTTCAACGCGGGCACGCTGGGCACCTCCATGGTCGAAGGCCGGATTTCCGCCGGTGTGGTAACCGGTGACGGCAGCGACGTGGGTGGCGGAGCATCCATCATGGGCACGCTGTCCGGCGGCGGCAAGGAGAAGATCACCATCGGTGAGCGCGTCCTGCTGGGCGCCAACTCCGGTGTCGGCATCAGCATCGGCGACGACTCGGTGGTGGAAGCGGGCCTCTATGTCACGGCCGGAACACGGGTGCGCGTACCTGGTCCCAAGGACGAGGTGGGCGAAGACACCACCAAGATCGTCAAGGCCGCGGAACTCTCCGGCGTTCCAAACCTGCTGTTCCGCCGCAACTCCACCAACGGCGCGGTGGAGGTCCTCCCCCGCGCCGGCCAGACAGTGGAACTGAACGACGCCCTGCACGCCAACTGATCCTTATGGCACGAAGCCGAAGCCTGCGCCGGCTCCTGGTGCTGCTGCTCGCCCTCGCACTGGTGATCGGCGGCGTTTACGCGGCGGTGTTTTTTGTGCAGCGTTCCGAGACCCTTGTTTCGGAACGCTGCGTCGCCGTCGTCGGCGGAGGAACGGCAGAGCTGGCCCCCGACCAGGCGGTGTACGCTTCCCTGATCACCGCCGTCGCTGTCCAGCGGGGGCTCCCGCCGCGGGCCGCGAGCATAGCACTCGCCACTGCGATGCAGGAATCCAAGCTGCGGAATATCGACCACGGAGACCAGGCAGGCCCTGATTCCCGGGGGCTGTTCCAGCAGCGGCCTTCGCAGGGCTGGGGCAGCGAGGCGCAGGTAATGGACCCGTACTATGCAGCAAACGCCTTTTACGACGCTTTGGTCCAGGTCCCGGGCTACGAGTCGATGGAAATCACCGAAGCCGCGCAGCGGGTCCAGCGGTCCGCTTTCCCCACTGCCTATGCCCAGCATGAGCAATTGGGACGCTCTTTCGCCTCCGGACTGTCCGGGCAGACACCCGAAGCCGTTCAATGCACACTTCGTTCTGCTGCGGCTGCCGGAGACCCCGGCGTCGTTTCGGCCGCACTGGCCGAGGCCTATGGACCGCTGGACACGGCTGTGGAAGGCCAGACGCTGGTGGTTGAAGCCAGCGGCAGCCAGGCCTGGTCGGTTGCCCAGTGGGCCGTGGCGAACGCCAAGGGATATGAGGTGACGCAGGTACAGGTCGCCGGACGGACCTGGGACCGAGCGGCGCGGAACGGCTGGCAGGAATCGTCGGCCTCCGACGGACAGGTCCGGATCACTGTGTCACCGGTTGCCGTCAAGGGCTGAGCTGCCTGCGGTTCTAAGCCAGGATTTCCACCACGGGCTGGACATAACTGCGGAACAGCTCGGGCTGGCCCATCAGCTGGTGGCTCATGATGATCTTGTCCGGCTCGAGGTACCAGGCCCGTTGCTCATTCAGCGGCAGCTCGATGATGGTCAGCTTGAAGTCACGGGCGTCCCGCCCTACCTCCAAGAGCCTGTCATCAACCATGTCCTCCAGCAGCTGGTCTGCACCGATGGCAGCGCGCTCTGCTTCCAGCTCGGCGTATTCGCTCCTGCGCTCCCGCGCCCACGTAAGGGCGGCGCCGAAGTGCGCCTGGAGTACCCGCTGCAGAGCGGGCGAATTGCCAAAGGCCTCAAAATTGGGCGGCGACAGTTCCGGCGACGTCTGGGGATGAGCCTTCAGTAACTGCGCCCACCAGGCCTCCCATTCCGTCTTAAGCACGCTCAGGCCACCAACATCGGCCGTGAGGTGGGTATGGTCTGCAGGGCGGATTTTGGGAGCGGCGTGCGAGAGGGCCGGATGGCCGGCGCCGTCCAGCCCGGCTGCATCGCGGACGTACAGGGCAATCATCATCGGTCCCGAGGTGTCGGTGGTGATCTGCCAGCCGGAACCGCCTGTTTGGTGCATCCGAAATCCTTCCCTGGCGGTTGTTACCGGGCCTGTTGATCCGGTGTCACACCCCCGGTTATCAGTCTATTCCCCCACGTTCCGGACGTTAACGGCAGTCACGCAGCCAGCCCGTCAAGGTGCCGTTCCAGGACATCCCTGCACATGCCGGCCGTCATCCAGGCCGGCTGGAGCAGGGCATGCATGCACAGTCCGTCGAGGGTCGCCAAGAGTCTTTCGGCCTCCACCACCAGGGCTTCCTCAGGTGCACCCGCGGGCACCAGGCTGGTGATGACACGTCCCATCAAGGCCGCCACTTCCCGGTGGCTGCGATCGGCCTCAGCCGCAAGGAACGGCCTGATCCTGGCGGCGTTCCGAAACGCCATCCACACGCAGGCCTCCACAGCCCGCTGTTCATCCAGCGGCAGCAGTTCGCCCAAGAGGGTTAGATGTACTGCCCAGGCAGGTTGGTTAAGCGGCTGATGGGCGGTCGGCCTCCGGTTGCGGTGTGGCGCCTGTGGTGATTGTAATGGTGCAACCACGCCGGGAGGGCGTTTCTGCGGGCTGATTCGGTCGCGTAGAAGCGTCTGAATGCCCATCCGTCAGCGAGTGTTCGGTGGAAGCGTTCGATCTTGCCATTTGTTTGCGGGCGGTAAGGGCGGGTTTTCTTGGCCTTAATGTTCAGTTCCCGGCACGTGTCCCGCCAGAGGTTCGATTTGTAGGCTGAGCCGTTGTCAGAGAGGACCCGCTCGACGGGGACGCCGCGGAGGGCGAACCAGGATACGGCCCGCCTCAGCACTCCGACCGCGGTGGCAGCTGTTTCGTCACCGTGGATCTCGGCGTAGGCGACCCGTGAGTGGTCGTCGATGACCGTGTGCACGTAGGCGGTGCCGATCAGGGGGTTGCGGTGGATGCTTCGCGGCTTTTCCGGGGTCATTGCCCGATTCTGCTTGCCTCGCTGGCGGCCAACATAGCGCCAGCCACCACCGTCCGGGATGTTGCCAAGCTTCTTAACATCGACGTGGATCATCGCGCCCGGTTTGTCGTATTCGTACCGTCTAATGACCTCTCCGGTGCGCTTGTCCACGTGATGCAACCGGTTCAGCCGGCACCGGACCAGGACCGCGTGGACTGTGGAGGCAGGCATAGCAAGCTTCGCTCCAATCGCGATGGGCCCCAGCCTTTGCTTCCAACGCAGGTGCACGACCTTGCGAACCAGATGCTGCGGGGTCCGGTTCGCCACCCGGTGCGGGCTCGATGACCGGTCAATCATCCCCGCCTCGCCCATCGCGGCGTACCGTTCAGCCCAGCGCTTGGCTGTGGGCCAGGAGCAATTGAACTGTTCGGCAGCCCGGGACACCGGCCAGCCGTGGTCAATAATCAAACGTGCGACGCGTAAGCGTTGGCGTGGCGTCAAAGCGGCATTAGCGTGGGACATGAGGACCTCCTGGTCGCTTCAGCGGTTGTCTAAGCAACTCCACTGTGCAATCGGAGGTCCTCACCCATGAGTCAACGACTCCAGCGAGTCATCACATTCATCCAACCAACGTCCCTGGGCAGTACA
>NZ_JBNHFF010000264.1:0-4159 GCF_059089965.1 Arthrobacter sp. SPT-J7 | reverse complement strand
CCACCGCGGTCGGAGTGCTGAGGCGGGCCGTATCCTGGTTCGCCCTCCGCGGCGTCCCCGTCGAGCGGGTCCTCTCTGACAACGGCTCAGCCTACAAGTCGAACCTCTGGCGGGACACGTGCCGGGAACTGAAACCGATCCCGTGTTCGCCCCTGGGGGTCATATTTTGGTAGGCGCGCGCCGCTGAACCTGCTCGTGGCGGCTTCGGGCAGGCGGCCCGTCAGTACCCGAAACCAAACGGCTTCCATGCAGCATGGATCCGCAGTGGGACCGCAAGGCTTTCGTCCTGCTGGTCCGGCTAACGGGTCCACACAGTAGGAACCTTGGCCATCACAAAGGACTCCATGCTTGCGGCGCGATCGACCTTGGTCACACTCAGAAGATGGTCGCCGCTGATGATAGTCACTCCCCTGCTTCGCGCAGCTTTGAGCCAAAGGGCGGTCTCCGGGTCCTCCGGATTGAATTGCCGCGACCACACCAGGCTGTTGTCGACTAGCAATGAAATGAATCCCTCGTTAGAAACCCGGCACTGAATGCTGCCGTCAGCTGGCTGGGCTTTGAGAACAATGTCTTCAACATCAGCATTGCGTGCGGGCTTAAACCCACGTTCAAGCAGATCCTGAGTCGGCAAAGGGCACTGGTCAACGTTGGGTTGTCTGTCGGCAGAGGGTCGGGCGGCGGTAAACGCCAGAACCGCGTAAAGCAGGATCCCAAAAGAACCTTCAATCCCGACCGTCAGTCGGACTTCCCGCATCTCCATATTGTGCAACACCGTGTTCACGATCGGTGGCCCCCTACCGCCTCGATGAAAGGACATCGTCGTCCTTGCAACACAATAGGGAGCCACAGGGCTTAGTTGAAAGGCTATTTGTCCATCGATGCGATAAATTGTGTTGATCTTGAGGGAAGTCGGCCCCTAAATACTGCGTAGCATTTTGGGTTTCCTCAATTAGACAAGCCCACTAACCGGGGACAAAGTTTTGGCCGTGCCGTAGGACTCGAACACGTTTTTCTCCAACACTCGCTGCGAAGCAGTGTTGGTTGTGCACCAGGGTCGCTGCTTCGAGGCGGTGTAGTCCGAGGCAGTGTTTGGCGAGCTAGCCTGTTTCGACATCGCCTGCGTGTTCAATTCCTGCTCGTGCAGAACTTGCAGGGTTGGGGCAAGCCTTTGTGATACCACATCATCGGCTTTTTCGATTCACTAACTGCCGTGTACATTCCTGAACTATTTCAACGGACACCATATGGGAGTCGATAAGGCACTTGGCTCAGTTCAGCGGGCCCGTCGCATTCCTACTACTTGACGGCTTCACAGTACTCGTTATAACTCAAGCGTCGAAGTGATAGCCTTTATTCATGGCAAAAAAGACAGTAGTAATTCTTTCTGATGACCTCGACGGTTCGGAAGCGAGCGAAAGTATCCAGTTCGCCCTTGACGGCACCGAATACGAAATTGATTTGAATAAGGACAACGCCGATGAATTGCGCCGGGTTCTGGAGCGCTTCACCGCTGTAGCGCGCAAGACTTCCGGAGGACGCGGCCGACCCTCTGGCCGTAAGTCTTCTTCATCCCACGGTGGCCCGGACGCTAAGGCTGTTCGGCAGTGGGCTGCGGAAAACGGGATTCAAGTAAACACCCGTGGTCGTATTCAAGGGGACATCGTCGAGAAGTACGAAGCGGCACACTGATAAGGCCACAAAACAAATCAGGGCTGGAATCTGTAACGGATTCTTGCCCTGATTTAGTTAGTTGTTCCCTGTTGCCCCTGTGCCACGCTCGAAGCGGTCAAGGACACTTTATTGGCTCTGGCCCTGGAGATTTCCGGAATCCTCCCAAGCGTTGAAGCATCTGGGCGGGGAACAGTCCGGGCGGCCGAAGCCCTACTGACTCAGATAGGCGGATAGCCAGGAACCGGGGACACGGCAAGAACTTCCCGTGCCCGTTCAAGCGCCGGCAGGCAAAGTCTGGCGATGCGTTCACGGCCCGCTGCCCGGTACAGGTCGTAAGCCCATTCCAGTTCAGCTGCCGCGTCCCGGCAGAGGGCTTCGTCAAAGAAGCGCACACCGATTTCGTAACGGACCAGAGCTTCCTGGGCTGGTGACGTAGCAAGGCACAGGGCCTCTTCCTGCAGCAAGGCCGTCTCACGCCACCGGTGCGAACGCCGGCAGGCGTGGGCTAGGACCAGCAAGGGCCGGAACCGGTCCGCCGACCCAGCCAGGAGCACGCGGCCTTCGGCAACCGCCTGCCTGTCACGGCCCAGCAGGGACAACGCCCAGACCCGCTCCAGGCTCGGGTACTCACCCAGCCTGGAGCTCATAGCCCGCCGGTCCACGACCACATCCCAAAGCGTCACCGGATCCGTGCGCCAGATTTCTGGTTGAGGAACCGCCAACCTGCCGCTACCGACGAGGGCACCGGTCGCCATCAACTGCCAACTCAGCGCGATCATGACCCGTCCCTGGTTTCCAGCATCGCCAGGACCTGCCGTGCTGCATCCAGATGGTGCACGGCCGCGCCCACGGCGTTACGCGCAGTGCCGTGCACCTGTTCAGCGTCCCGCGCCAGCGCGAGGAGATCATCCTCAATCAGATACCCCAACCTGTCCTGTACATCAAACAGCAGGCGGTAAAGCTCATCAGCGGTAGCAGTATCGATATTCACTGGTCATCTCCTATTTTCAGGTAGGTGCACGGAGGCGCATGAGGGCGCCGATCAACTTCAGAATCTCGGCGAGGTGCCACGTTACTCTCAGACGGAGCGCCGCTGGAGCTCACGGTAGACCGTGGTCCGGGATACCCGGAACAGCTCCGCCAATTCAGCCTGCGTATGCTCCCCGGCGTCATGCAGCGTCAGAAGATGCTTTCGCTGCGTCTTGGATAACTTCGGCTGCTTGCCCTTCAATCGCCCCTTCGCCTTGGCCACAGCCATTCCCTCACGGGTGCGCATCCGGATCAGGTCCGCCTCAAACTCGGCCACCATCCCCAAGACGTTGAACAGCAACCGGCCTACCGGATCAGTTGGATCGTTGGTGCTGCCGCCGAGACTGAGCACTACCCCTTTAGCAGTAAGTTCATCGGCTATGACCCTGGCATCGGAAAGGGCACGTGCCAAACGGTCGAGTTTGCTCACCACGAGCGTATCGCCGGCCCGGCACGCTGCCATCGCTTCACGGAGGCCAGGGCGCACCCGATTAGCTCCTGTCAGTCCGTGGTCGACGAAGATCTGCTTCTCTTCAACACTTAAGCTAAGGAGAGCGTTCCGTTGGCAGTCAGGTCCCGATCGCTCGTTGAGACGCGGGCATAGCCGATCTTCATTCCAGTCATAAGGAACATGGTTGCAGTAATCCCCCCATCAGCGTGCATATCACCGTGCGGGTCTTACGTACATGAGGTAGGCCAGCAATTGCGCTGAACGTGGCGGCGGGCTTCCACGGATCGGTGATCGACCGGCCACCGGGCGCGATCGTGCACAGAATAGGCTGGCATTCATGACGCGAGGTTTGAGCACCCACGGAACAGCGCCTCGTTCCTCCCCTGACCACGCTCAACCTACAAGACCCTTCGTGGGAAGGTATCGGTGTCGAGGGCAAGACGGTCGTTCCTGGTGGCGGGATATGCCTTCTTGCAGGTGCTCTCGCAGCAGGGATGGACATCAGCGAAAAATGTGAATTGGCGGGTGTCCCGTTCACAGTCCGTTCCGGAAGCATTCACAGAGCTACAGCACGTCTAGCTCATGCAAGTCGGGTTACTACTCGAAAATTTAGTTACAGGGTGATTTTGTAATATGAAAGAGATGCAGACTTTTTCGTCGTACTTCCGTTTCTTCCGCGCAGCTTGGGCCCTGTGGGCGATGGCGTTTATTTTTGCGGCAGGGATATTTTTCTCCACCTTCTCATTGACTGGTGGCTCGAACGGATTCGAAATCGGCATCTTACTCGCCGCCGGCATCCTTGGGGGCGGTTTAATTCGGGGTCTCGTCCGCGAAAGTTGGGTCACTATAATTCTTGTCCTCACTGTCGTCGCAGTAGGCTTCCTTCTTTCTCAGTTCCCTGCGCCTTGGTCTAAGCTCTGGCCAGTGGTAGTTCCCGCAAGCGCAATTGGCGTGATGGTCGGTAACATCATTCGTCTCGGACGACTTCACAGTAAACAGAGGACGCCC
>NZ_JBNHFF010000263.1:0-4174 GCF_059089965.1 Arthrobacter sp. SPT-J7 | reverse complement strand
AGGGTAGAGCCGATCAGGCCCTGCGGCTGGGCGAGGATGACGAAGCCACGCTGCCGCGGTGTGACGCGGTGGTCCTGCTCCAGCAGGGTGATAACCCGCCGCCAGGAACTTCCGACAGTATTGGCGTGGTTGGCTTCGTCTACTGTCATCAATCGGTTCCCTCAAAACTTGCTTTGCCTGCATTGCCTGCAGCCGCAAGTCACGAACCAGGATGGGTTCAGCTTCATCCACAGGGTTATGCACAGCACGTGGATAATCGGCTACTGGGCCACTCTAGGGGATGAAAAGCCTAGAAGATAGCTGGCAAGTAGCTTGTGGATAATTACACCGTTGTGGTTCTTAAAGCAGCCATGTGAGCCACTTCATCCACAGGCTGCAAGGGCCACTTCGCCACAGTTGTGGATATCGCCTGCACCCTGCTCCGGTTTGACTCGGGGGCTTAGATTGCCCTAACGTTGTGAAGTCCTTTGTGTCCGCTTTTTGGCCCCATCTGAATCTCTTAGACGCAGTGCGTTTGGGCAGCCGGGGGAAGCGTGCATATACAAAACTTAGCGTCGGCCAGTTCTTCCCCTTTACTGATCGGGTGGGCGCACCTTTGATCCACTGGAGTAACTAACGTGAGCAAGCGGACTTTTCAGCCGAATAACCGCCGTCGAGCCAAGAAGCACGGCTTCCGCCTTCGTATGCGTACCCGTGCCGGCCGCGCCATCCTGGCAGCCCGTCGTGGCAAGGGCCGTACCGAGCTGTCGGCCTAAATACTGACTCTTCGGTAGACATTTCTTTGCGAGTTTAAGGTGCTGGCCACCCGCAACCGTTTGAGGACTGCAACCGATTTTTCAACAACTGTACGTTCCGGTGTCCGCAATGGACGCCGGAACGTAGTGTTATATACGGCAGCCATTGCTGCTGACGAACCCAGCCGGATCGGGTTCATTGTTTCCAAGGGTGTCGGGAACGCTGTGGTCAGGAACCTCGTTAAGAGGAGACTGAGAGAAGCAGGTGCTGCCTCGCTGCGCGAGTACGGTACCGGGTTTGCCATAGTGGTCCGGGCGCTTCCTGCGTCCGCGTCCGCAAGCTGGGATCAGCTCTTGTCGGATTACAACGCCGCCTTGGCAGCGACCATGACCCGGTTGGCCGGCCGCCCTTCGCGGGCTGCTGCTAAAGGTTCGGCCGGTACAACACAGGAGGGGACACCGCGTGCGTAACGCCACCGCCGTCGTCGTCACCTATTTCCATCCTGTTGCTGCCGCTGCCGGGAGATTCCTCTGGAACCTGCCCCGGAATATCTTCATTCTTCTTTTGAAGGCCTACCGCAAGGTGGTCTCTCCCTTGTATGGCCAGGTCTGCCGATTTTTTCCTTCATGCTCGGCCTATGCCCTTGAAGCGATAACCGTCCATGGTGCCGTCAAGGGGAGCTGGCTTGCCCTCCGCCGTCTCGGCCGCTGCCATCCATGGAATGCCGGTGGTGTGGACCATGTCCCCGCCGGCCGCCGGGAATGGCCCTTAAGCCAGACCCCCACAATTGTTGTGCTGAACAACCCGGACAAGTACCTGGCTGCTCGGACTGATGGAGAAGGCCGCACTGCGGCCTGACGAATAGGGATAAGTATGGACTTCTTTGAAACAATCATGTTTCCTTTCAAGTGGCTTGTGTCCATCATCATGGTGGGCTTCCATGAGGGGTTGAGCACCATCGGCATGCCGGAGGCCTCCGGCTGGACCTGGACTCTGTCCATCATCGGCCTGGTGCTGGTGATCCGTGCCGCACTTATCCCTGTGTTCGTGAAGCAGATCAAAGCCCAGCGCGGTATGCAGCTGCTCCAGCCGGACCTGAAGAAGCTCCAGGACAAGTACAAGGGCAAGACTGACCAATTGTCCCGCCAGGCCATGGCACAGGAACAGATGGCCATGTACAAGAAACATGGGACCAACCCGTTCTCTGCGTGCCTCCCCATGCTGATCCAGATGCCGTTCTTCTTTGCGCTGTTCACGGTGCTCTCGGGCATCTCTACCGCGCGGGACCGCGGCGAGGGTATCGGTGCCATGAGCCACGAACAGGTGGTCCAGTTCGATGATTCCACCATCTTCGGCGCCACGCTGTCTGCGTCGTTGCTGCACGGCGGCGAAGGAAACCTGACAGCAGTCTGGATCCTGTCAATCGTGATGATCCTCGCTATGACCGCCTCGCAGTTCATCACACAGAAGCAGATCATGGCCAAGAACATGTCTGAAGAAGCGATGGCCAGCCCTTTCATGCGCCAGCAGAAGATGATGCTTTACATCCTGCCCATCGTCTTCGGTGTTGGTGGCATCAACTTCCCCATCGGTGTCCTGATTTACTGGACCACCACCAACCTCTGGACCATGGGCCAGCAGTTCTTTGTTATCCGCCGCATGCCGACGCCGGGATCCCCCGCAGCCAAGGCCCTCGCCGAGCGCCGTGCCGCCAAGGGCCTGCCGGCCCTCTCGATTCTCAGTGGCAAGAAGGACGAGGACGCCGACGCCGCTGCAGCCGCTGCAGCCGTTGCGCAGGCCAAGGGACAGCGCATTCAGCCACAACGCAAGAACAGGAAGAAGAAGTAATGTCAGCCGAGAGTACCGAACACGCCCTTTCCGAAGAGATCATCGACGATCAGGACGAGTCCGCTGCCCAGGACATCTCCGCCTCCAAGATTTCTTCAGCCAGCCGGTTGGAGGAAGAAGGGGACGTTGCCGCGGACTACCTCGAGGAACTGCTGGACATTGCAGATATCGACGGCGACATTGACATCGAGGTCCGCAACGGCCGAACCTACATCTCCATCGTCACCGAGGAAGAGTCCGATAGCCTGGACAACCTGGTGGGCGAGGACGGCGAAGTTCTGGAAGCCCTTCAGGAACTGACCCGGCTCTCTGTCCTGTCAGCAACGGAAAACCGCTCCCGGCTGGTCCTGGACATCAACGGCTACCGGCGGGAACGTACCGGCCACTTGCAGAAGATTGCCGAGGATGCAGCGGCCGCTGTAAAGAAGACCGGCCAAGCTGTTGCCCTGGAACCGATGAGTGCCTACGAGCGGAAGATTGTTCACGATGCGGTTGCTGACCTGGGCCTGGTGAGCGAGTCCGAGGGCGAAGGCGCCGGACGTCATATTGTTGTATCCGCAGACTAGAGAATTGCGGATCCGCTAATCATGGTTGACATTACGGCAGCTGAGCTTCTGGCAGCTGAAAAGATTTTTGGCGACCGCCTGGACCTCGCACAACGCTATGTGGAACACCTCGCCACCTCCGGAACCGAGCGGGGGCTTATCGGGCCACGGGAGATCCCCCGGTTGTGGGGGCGGCATGTTCTTAATTGTGCCGTCATCGAAAGTGAGGTTGCCCAGGGAAGCCACGTTGCCGACGTCGGCAGCGGCGCCGGGCTGCCGGGTCTGTGCCTCGCGATCGCACGTCCCGACCTCGAGCTGACCCTGATCGAACCGCTGGAGCGCAGGGTGATCTGGCTCCAGGAAGTGATTGATGATCTGGGCCTGGACAATGTAGCGGTGATGAGGACCAGGGCTGAACTTGCAGTTGGCCACGTGGAGGCCGACGTCGTGACAGCACGGGCAGTATCTGCTCTGAGTAACCTCGCCGGCCTCACCATTCCCCTGCTGGGCGGCCGCGGAGAAGTGGTGGCTATCAAGGGCCGCAGTGCCGCTGAGGAAATCGAGAAGGCAGCGAAGGTTATCCGCAAACTGGGTGGCGTTCAAACCTCTGTAATCACCGTTGGCGACAACTTGCTCGAAGAGCCCACCACCGTAGTACGCATCGTTGTAAACAAGTCCCAAAAGAAGGCCTAGGGTAGGCCCGGCGGCCACAGTCTGCCGGGGTAAGCAGTTAGGCTAGTCAACGGCAGCAAAAATAGCTGAACGAGAGTGAGTGTGCCCAGTGACCAGTAGCGAAGCCTCCACGCAACGGATACCGCCGTTCGTGTCATTGGGGTCAGCACGTTCTCTCGCTGGTGCTGCTTCAGGTGCCTCCGCGCTTTTGCGAACTCAACCGCGGTCGGTAGCGGCTCCGTCACCCACGCTGGTTTCACGTGAAACAACTTCCTCAGGTAGAGCCAATATTATCGATGCAATTGATGATTCCAGTCCTATCGCCCGGGAACTGGCCCACGAGACCCGCAGACGGGAACGCCTTGTTGGCCGGC
>NZ_JBNHFF010000262.1:0-4242 GCF_059089965.1 Arthrobacter sp. SPT-J7 | reverse complement strand
GAACGGGTACGAGCCGATCTCTTCGCGCTGTGTGATGCCGCTGAGGACCAGGACGGTGTGCAGCCCCGCTTCCATGCCGGCAATGATGTCCGTATCCATCCGGTCGCCGATCATGGCGGTGGTCTCGGAATGCGCGTCGATCTGGTTCATCGCCGAGCGGAACATCATCGGGTTGGGTTTGCCCACGATGTACGGTTCCCGGTCCGTGGCTTTGGAAATCAGCGCGGCGATGGCACCGGTGGCCGGCAACGGGCCGTCCTTGGAAGGCCCGGTAGCGTCAGGGTTCGTGGCGATGAAGCGTGCCCCGGCCAGGATCAGGCGGATGGCGGTGGTGATGGCCTCAAAGGAATACGTTCGTGTCTCGCCTAGCACCACGAAATCCGGGTCCTGGTCGGTGAGGATGAAGCCGGCCTCATGCAGCGCCGTCGTCAATCCTGCCTCACCGATGGTGTAGGCGCGGTTCCCCGACCCGGAACCCTCCACCTGGTCCTTCAGGAACTGGGCGGTCGCCAGGGCCGAAGTCCAGATGTTCTCCTCGGGAACCTCCAGCCCGGAGGCCCGCAGCCGCGCGGCAAGGTCGCGAGGGGTGAAGATGGAGTTGTTGGTAAGCACCAGGAAGCGCTTGGACGTGTCCACCCACCGCTGGATCAGTTCGGCGGCGCCGGGCACCGCCTGGTTTTCGTGGACCAGGACGCCGTCCATGTCCGTCAGCCAGCACTCGATGTCCTGCCCGCTGCGGTATACCGATGGTGACCCTTTGACCTTGTCCGCTTCTGCCATGCCTACCTCCGCCGGTGATGAAAGCCCGAAAGGTCCAGTCTAGTGTTGAGGGGTGAACCAAACGCCCGGTATGACGTCCGAACCGCCTGCAGCAACTGGACCTGAACGCCCGGAGGCGCCGGGCGACAAGGCGGAAGTCGGCGTCGGACCTTGGGAAGGCGAGCTGCCGGAAGGTGACCACTGGGACCCTGACCTCCTGGCGGACGGCGACCGCCGCAACGTGCTGGACAAGTACCGCTACTGGAAGCATGACGCGATCGTGGCGGAGCTGGACTCACGGCGGCACAACTTCCACGTCGCCATCGAGAACTGGCAGCACGACCTCAACATCGGCACGGTGGTGCGCACGGCGAATGCGTTCCTCGCCAAGGAGGTGCACATCATCGGACGACGGCGGTGGAACCGCCGGGGCGCCATGGTCACCGACCGCTACCAGCACGTCCGCCACCATCCCAGCGTGGAGGACTTCGTGGCCTGGGCGCAGGGGGAGGGGCTGGCAATCATTGGGATCGACATTTTCCCGGACTCCGTCCCGCTGGAGACCTATGAACTTCCGAAGGACTGCGTTCTGGTGTTTGGCCAGGAAGGCCCGGGGCTCACTCGAGAGGTCCATGAGGCCGCCCTCGCCACCTTGTCCATCGAGCAGTTCGGCTCCACGAGGTCCATCAACGCTGCCTCGGCGGCCGCCATCGCCATGCATGCATGGGTACGCCGCCACGTGTTCGACCAGCACGTGTAACGGAGCAGGTGAGCTTGCGAGGGTAGGGAGCCGGCGCGGACTTGCGAGGTCAGGGTGCCGGTGGTGGGCCCACGCCCGCAGGGTTCCGGGAGGTCAGGGTGCGGGTGGGGCGTAACCCGGAACACTCCCTGCGCGGAAATGGCTAGGATGGTGCTAGCCGTAAGCGGTACTCCAGGGTTACCAGCCCACAGACGAACCTCAGCATAGGAGTCAGCATGCCCATTGCAACCCCAGAGATCTACTCCGAGATGATCGACCGCGCGAAGGCGGGCGGCTTCGCATTCCCGGCCGTGAACGTTACGTCCTCGCAGACGCTGAACGCAGCCCTGCGCGGCTTCGCCGAGGCTGAGTCCGACGGCATCGTCCAGGTCTCCACCGGCGGTGCGGCCTACTGGTCCGGCGCCTCGACCAAGGACATGGTTGCAGGCTCCCTGGGCTTCGCCGCCTTCGCCCGCGAAGTAGCGAAGAACTACAACGTCAACATCGCGCTGCACACGGACCACTGCCCCAAGGACAAGCTGGACGGTTTCGTCCTGCCCCTCCTGGCTGCGTCCGAGGCCGAGGTCAAGGCCGGCCGCAACCCGCTGTTCAACTCCCACATGTGGGACGGCTCCGCCGAGACCCTGCAGGAAAACCTGCGCATCGCCCGCGAACTGCTCGAGCGCACGGCGGCGGCGAAGATGATCCTTGAGGTCGAAATCGGCACTGTGGGCGGCGAAGAAGACGGCGTTGAGAACGAAATCAACGAAAAGCTTTACACCACCGTCGAGGACGCCCTGGCCACCATTGAGGCACTCGGCGCCGGCGAGAACGGCCGCTACATCACCGCACTGACCTTCGGAAACGTCCACGGCGTCTACAAGCCCGGTGGGGTCAAGCTCCGCCCGGAGATCCTGAAGGACATTCAGGCCCAGGTGGGCGCCAAGATCGGCAAGGACAGCCCCTTCGACCTCGTGTTCCACGGCGGTTCGGGCTCCTCCGACCAGGAAATCGCCGACGCTGTCTCCTACGGCACCATCAAAATGAACATCGACACCGACACCCAGTACGCCTACACGCGACCGGTGGCCGACCACATGTTCCGCAACTACGACGGCGTCCTCAAGGTCGACGGCGAAGTGGGCAACAAAAAGACCTACGATCCCCGCGTCTGGGGTGCCTCGGCCGAGGCCGGCCTGGCAGCCCGCGTGGTCGAAGCTACCAAGCAGCTCGGCTCGGCCGGAAAGACCTTCTAGGGATGTCGGACGAGTTCCGCAGGAACCTGATGGGCCCGGAGCCGACGCTCCTGCCCGCCGAGACCGAGGTCTACCAGCAGCTCGAAGCCGGCCAGGAAGCGCTGGATCTCGTGGCCAAGCACCCCACTTCCTCGTTGTTGTGGGCCGTGCTGGCCGAGGAGGCCTGGTCCGAGGGACGCACCATCGATTCCTACGCTTACTCGCGGGTGGGCTACCACCGCGGGCTGGACTCGTTGCGCCGCAACGGCTGGCGCGGCGTCGGCCCCATCCCGTGGGAGCATGAGCCCAACCGCGGTTTCCTGAGGGCCCTGTACTCGCTGGGGCGCGCTGCCGCAGCGATTGGCGAGCCGGAGGAACCGGAGCGGATCGAGAAGTTCCTGAAAGATTCGGACCCCACGGCGAAAGCAGCTATCGAAGCTTAGGCTACGACGACGGCCCGTCACCTGTTCGCATAGGTGACGGGCCGGCGTCGTCATTCCAGGCGGTGTTGTCCAGATAGGCAGCACAAAAGGCCGGTTCAGGCTGCATACCTGGGGGATTAGCTGGCTTTCTGCAGGCCCGTCCGGGCCATGGCGTCGGCGTAGGCCACGCGCATGTCCTCGAGGTACTCTTCCTGGCGGGCCGGGGACCCGGCGAAAGCGCGGCCGCTCAGGGAACGCACCTTGTACGTCTTCAGGCCGCGGCGCCAGAGCAGCGGCACTTCGGTCTTCAGCAGCAGGTTGGCCAGGCGGTTAGCTTCCGTGCCGTGGGCCACGATCACGGAGGCACGCGGAACGAGTGCCAGGAACTTCAGCAGTGGCTTCAGGCCCGCGGAAATCTGGTCCGGCGTGAACTTCCCGTTGGGTTCCCCGGCGACGTGCCACGGGTGGACGTTCCACGGCATAACGAACTCCGGCCGCAGCCCCAGCTTCCACTGGATTCCCAGCATCCGGGTGGCGGCGTCGTGGTCGCCGGCGGTGATGAAACCCGACGGGTCGGCCTCGCCGATATTCGAGTACAGGCCGATGATGCGGCACTCGTCGACGTCGTGCATGGGGTCCACGTAGGGCACGATGGTGCCGGGCTTGGCCTCCTGCAGGGAGTCGCACAGTTCGTTGACGGCTGCAACATTGGGTTCGTAGCGTCGGTTCAGAAGCTGCTCATGGAAAGATTCGGGTGCCAGGGCTGTCATGTAGTGCTGGGTCTCCTGCGGGGATTGGTGTTGCTGCCACCGCGAAAATGGGCGCGCGATGGCGCAGCAGATCCGAAGTGGTTGAAATGGGGCGGACCGATTCCTGGTCGGCCTTTACCAGTTTAGCAAGCCCCGCGAAACGAAACGCCGGTCCCGTGCACCCAGTCCAGGCGGCCACGGAACCGGCGGGTTCCCGTTGTAACTCTCCGCAGCTACCAGAGCAGTTTGGTGGCCCGGCGTGCACCCTCGCCCAAAGCTTCCAGCTTGGCGAAGGCGATCTGCGGGTGGACCCTGCCTCCCAGGCCGCAGTCCGTGGA
>NZ_JBNHFF010000261.1:0-4285 GCF_059089965.1 Arthrobacter sp. SPT-J7 | reverse complement strand
AAGCTCGCTACGCGCGGGCGTCACCACGGATACGGACTACGGCTCAT
Organism: Arthrobacter sp. SPT-J7; assembly: GCF_059089965.1. Lineage (NCBI taxonomy): Bacteria > Bacillati > Actinomycetota > Actinomycetes > Micrococcales > Micrococcaceae > Arthrobacter > Arthrobacter sp. SPT-J7. The sequence goes on along the minus strand of NZ_JBNHFF010000261.1, from coordinate 4,238 downwards.
GTCCATAGCCGTCCATGAGGCGGGCGGCACTGTGGACATCTCTTCCGCCCCTCGTCAAGGCACCAGCGTGACCGTTACCCTGCCGCTGGACTAAAGACCGGGGCGACCGTTAATAGACTCGGATACCCGCCGTCGCTGGGACGGCGGGTATCCGTATTTTCAGCACTTGGCGCCGCTACCGCGTCAGCTTGGCGCTATCGTGCTCCAGGTCGCCGATGTGGCCCGGTGCGTTTGCGGCCAGGACCCTGGCAACGAAGGCCCCGTACTCGTCCATGAAGTGCCGAAGGAACTTGGCGGTGTCCACATTGTTGACCTCGCCGTCTTTACCGAAGGCCGCAGCGTCGTAATGGATATATGCCTCAGGGGCGTTCAGCTGTGGCGCGTCCAGGAAGCTCAGCACGCTGCGGAAGGAAGACTGCATCACCGCGGTGCCGATGCTGCCCACCGAGGCGCCGATGATGCCGGTGGGCTTGCGGGCGAACGAGTTGCTCCCCCACGGGCGGGAGCCCCAGTCGATGGCGTTCTTGAGCGCACCGGGGATGGACCGGTTGTATTCGGGTGAGACGAACAGGATGCCGTCAGAGCCCTCGATGGCCTCCTTCAGGGCACGGCCTTCGGGCGGGAAGTCGGCGTCATAGTCGTAGCTGTAGAGCGGGAGGTCCCTGATGGGGATTTCCGTAAATTCAAGGTCCTCGGGAGCGAGTTTGATCAGCGCGTTGGCGAGGACCCTGTTGATGGAACCGGTAGCGAGGCTCCCCACGAAGTATCCGATCTTGAACGGTGCCATGAGTGTTCCTTCCAATGGCCAGTCGATGCCGGCCGTCCATGTCCTGCTTGGAAAAGGTGCCGCCCGTGACTGGACGGCGGTTAGTGCCCACTGCATCACCAGTCCAGCACAGAAGATTAACCACGGCCAGAGCTCCGGTAGGTCCTTGACACGCTGCGCCGGGGAGCGCTGAATGATCTGTAGCGAAGTCCCCGGCGCGGTCAGGAGCAACATGAGCGAAAATCCACTGCAGGATGAACGGGTCCACACGGAGGCACCCGCCGAGGGCGACCCGGACGCCGATGTCACGGAGATCCGGGTGCACAGCCAGGACCCGGCCGAGGGACCTGATACTCCGGAAGCTACCGGGCTCGCCAAATAGACCAGCCCTCAATGTGCCGCCACTGGATCACCGCACGGCGGGAAGGTGTGAGACAGCGAGTTAGGCGTACGGTCCTGTCGTCCGTCCTTCTTCGTGCCACCCCCGAATTTGCTGGGCACCTAGCGGCGATAGCGCAGGGCGACGCTGAGCTGCCTCCTTCTGAACCGATCCGTTAGCTGAATCGCGCGCTCCAGATCGTGGCTACCCCTTGCGGTTGACTTTGCCCTGCGACTATTTTGAAACGAATCAGAAAACGGTTTCCCCTGCGCTCCTTGGTGGGCCGCGATGGCTGGCGGTCCGGGCGCGAAACCGAAACAGCGGAAATAGGCCCAACAGAATTGGACACAATGATTGAACATACGCTGGTCAGGTGGATCGACGGCGACGCCCCGGCAGAAATCAGCAGCGGCACCACCTGGGGTATGCCGTTTCCACGCGGAAAAGTAGCGGACGCTGTGGAACTCAGCGTCCGTGATGGGGACGGCAATCCCACCCCAAGCCAGGCCTGGCCCCTTGCTACCTGGCCCGACGGTTCGCTCAAATGGGCCGGGTTGGCGATCCCTGCCACCGACGCTCCCTCCGAGGCATATGAGGTAACGGCCGACGGCGGCGCCTCACCCGGTAAAGCAGCCCTCCCGCCGTCGGGCCTCCCCAGCGTCACCGTCACTGAAACGGCCGAAGCATTCACGGTGGACACGGGCACGCTGCAGATGGTGATCAACCGCAGCGGTTCCCACCTTTTCAGCAGCCTTACACGCGGCGGAACCGAAGTGGCCCGGGATGCCCGCTTGGTCAGCCTCCTGCAGGACAGCATTCCGGAGGGCGCCGGCACTGCCAGCCGGGAGGCCTTTGCCGGCGAGGTCGCCGCCGTCGCGCTCGAACAAGCGGGTCCGGTACGTGCAGTGGTCCGGCTGGAAGGACACCATCGCCCGGACACACCGCGCAGCGGCAGGCGGAGCTGGCTGCCGTTCGTGGTTCGGCTCTACTTTTACGCCAACGCCCGCAGCGTGCGGATGGTGCATTCGTTCATCTGGGATGGTGACGCCGAGCAGGACTTCCTGGCGGGGCTGGGCGTTCGGTTTACCGTACCGCTCGAGGCCGAGCTCCATGACCGGCACATCCGGATCGCTGGGGCCGACGGCGGATTCCTCCTGGAAGGCGTGCGTGGCCTCACCGGGTTGCGCCGGGATCCGGGCGAGACGGTCCGCCGGTCACAGGTGGAAGGCCGGCCCACCCCGCCGTTGGCCGAGTGGAACCCGGAAGTTTCCGAGCGGCTCCACCTGGTTCCCGCGTGGAACGACTACACGCTCACACAGCTCAGCGCGGACGGCTTCGACCTCCGCAAGCGCACCGGCACCGGCCACGCCTGGGTGGGGATCTCCGGCGGCACAAGGTCGGCCGGGTTCTGCTCGCTGACCGATACCCGCGGCGGGTTCGGCGTGGGCGTTAAGGACTTCTGGCAGTCCCACCCGGGCCAGCTGGACATCCGTGGTGCGGCCACCGGTGAAGCGTCCCTGACCGCCTGGCTGTACTCCCCGGAGGCCCAGCCCATGGACCTGCGCTTCTACCACGACGGCATGGGCCAGGACACGTTCGAGGAACAGCTCGAGGGGCTCGAAATCACGTATGAGGACTACGAGCCGGGCTTCGGTAACGCCGCCGGCATCGCCCGCACACATGAGTTAACTCTCTTCGCTTACGAAGGCACACCGGCAACCGAAAGCCTCGCGGCGGACGCTCATGCCGCCTCAACTCCGGCCCTGCTTCAACCCACCCCGGAGTGCCTGCACTCTGTGGGCGTCTTCGGCGACTGGGATCCCGTGGACCGCAGCTCCCCCGCCCGCGCCGAACTCGAGGACCATCTGGACTTCCTCTTCGATTTCTACGCGGGCCAGGTGGAGCAGCGCCGCTGGTACGGCTTCTGGAACTACGGCGATGTCATGCACACCTACGACCACGACCGGAACGTGTGGCGGTACGACGTGGGCGGCTACGCCTGGGACAACTCCGAGCTCTCCCCCGACCTCTGGCTCTGGTACTCCTACCTGCGTTCCGGACGGCCGGACATCTTCCGGTTCGCGGAGGCCATGACCCGGCACACTGGCGAAGTGGACGTGTACCACCTGGGGCCGTGGAAGGGACTGGGTTCGCGGCACAACGTCCAGCACTGGGGCTGCAGCGCCAAGCAACTGCGCATCAGCACGCCGGCCTACCGCCGCTTCTACTACTACCTCACCGCGGACGAGCGCACCGGCGACCTGCTCACCGAACTGGTGGACAGCGACCAGAACTTTCTGGGCCTGGACCCGGTCCGCAAGGTCCGTCCCGACGCTGACACCTACCGCCCCAACCGGAATGCACTCGGCGTGGGACTCGGGACGGACTGGGGCTCGCTCGCCGCCACGTGGCTAACTGACTGGGAACGCACTGGCAACCCGCGCTCCCGCGACCGCCTCCTGGGCACCATGGCAGACATCGGAGCCCTCAAATACGGCTTCCTCACCGGCGAGGCCCTGTACGACCTGGACAAGGGACGGTTCGACACCGGCCGCGAACTCATCCAGGTCTCTCACCTCAGCGCAGTTTTCGGCCTGGTGGAGATCTGCAGCGAACTGGTGGACCTGGTCCCCGATCCGGCGTTCGAGCGGGCATGGCTGCAGTACTGCCGGCTCTTCCTTGCCGCCAAGGAGGAGCAGGTGGAGGCCGTGGGCCAACCGCTGGCAGGGATCTATCTCACGCAGGCGCACAGCCGGCTCACCGCTTACGCGGCAGCCCGGCTGAACGATCCGGAATTGGCAGCCCGGGCGTGGGAAAGCTTTGCCGAGGGCGGGGAGCACCTGAACCATGAATCGGCCTTCACGCTGCGGAAGATTGAGCCGCCGCACGTGCTGCTGCCCGTGGACGAGGCACCCACCGTCTCCACCAACGACGCGTCCCAGTTCGGCCTGGCGGTCATCCAGAACCTGGCGCTGATCGGCAACCATCTGCACTGACTGCCAGGCTCCCATCACGACGGCGGCACCCCGGCGGGCGAAAGCCGTAAAGCCAGGTGCCGTCGTCGTCCGTCCCCATTCCCCCTGGCTGGTTGCG
>NZ_JBNHFF010000260.1:0-4309 GCF_059089965.1 Arthrobacter sp. SPT-J7 | reverse complement strand
CGTCACGGCCGACGCGGTGGCAGCAGAGGCTGTCTCGGCCGGCGTGCTGGCGCCCGACGGCGCTGACCTGAGTCCCGCCGTCGTCATCCCCGGCGGAACCGCTGCCCCGCTCAGTGATGACAGCGTGCCCCAGCAGATCGGCCGGACCGTTGGCCGCGCAGCCACCAAGGCGGCCGACCTGCTCGCGAACCTGCCCAACCTGCCCAAGTTCGGCCGCAAGAAGTAGCCATTAACCACATCAGTAGCCTCCATGTCCCCGCTGGACATGGAGGCTACTGATGTGGGTGGAAACCTACTTGTTCAGCAGGCGCACGTGGTCCGGGGTCAGCTCGGAGAGCTTGCTGACACCCAGCAGGGCCATGGTGCGGGCCATGTCCTTTTCAAGGATCTGTAGAGTGCGGTCAACGCCTGCCCGGCCACCCGCCATCAGGCCGTAAAGGTAGGCGCGGCCGATCAGGGTAAAGTCGGCGCCGAGGGCCAAAGCTGCCACGATGTCCGCGCCGCTCATGATGCCGGTGTCCAGCATGATTGCGGCGTCGGTGTTGTCGGCGGTGAACGCCTGCTTGACCTCGGGGAGCAGGTGGAACGGGATGGGCGCACGGTCCAGCTGGCGGCCGCCGTGGTTGGAGAGGACCACGCCGTCGGCTCCGTGATCGACTACCCGGCGGGCGTCCTCGACGGTCTGGATCCCCTTGACCACCAGCTTGCCCTTCCAGGTTTCGCGCAGCCAGTCCAGGTCCTCAAAGGTGAGGGTGGGGTCGAACATGGAGTTGATCAGGTCAGCCACGGTACCGGTGTAGCGGGACAGGGAGGCGAACGTAAGCGGCTCGTGGGTGAGGAAGTTGAACCACCAGGCAGGGCGGTAGGAAGCATCCAGGACGGTCTTGATGGTAAGTGCCGGCGGGATGGTCATGCCATTGCGGACATCGCGCAGGCGGGCACCGGCAACTGCGGTGTCCACGGTGACCATCAGGGTGTCGTTGCCCGCCTTGGCGGCACGCTCGATGAGCTCCAGTGAGCGGTCGCGGTCCGTCCACAGGTACAGCTGGAACCAGTTGCGGCCGTTCGGGGCGGCGGCTGCTACGTCCTCAATGGAGGCGGTGCCCATCGTGGAGAGGGTGTAGGGGATGCCGGCAGCTTCGGCGGCCTGGGAACCGGCGTACTCGCCTTCTGACTGCATCATCCGGGTGAAGCCGGTGGGGGCGATGCCCACCGGGAGGCGGGAAGGCTTGCCCAGGATGTCGGTGCTGAGGTCGATGGTGGACACGTTGCGCAGGATGCCGGGACGGAATTCGATGTCCAGGAACGCCTGGCGGGCGCGGCGGAGGGTGATCTCCTCTTCGGCCGCACCGTCGGTGTAATCAAAGGGCGCCTGCGGGGTGCGGCGCTTGGCGATGTCGCGCAGTTCCCACACCGTGCTGGCGCGCTTGAGCCGGGCTTCCTTGCTGAACTCCGGCTTCTTGAATTGCATCAAGGGAGCCAGGTCGGAGTATTTAGGGATGCGGCGCTTCAGTGCTGCCGGCACGGCGGAGGCCTGGCCGGCAGGAGCCGCGGCAGCTGCGGGTGCGGAGGTTGCGGGAACATCCGTGGCGTCCGGAGCGGGCGTGGTCTCCGGGTTGTTGGGCTGGATGGTATGGGTCATGGCGTCCTCCGTAGGGCCGGTGACAGGTCTGCCGTTCGCGCAGACCTTCCTGTGGTCTAACCACACTGTAGGGCATGTGGTCCAACCACATCAACTACTATTGCCCCATGAAGACCCACCAACTTGTCCTGTCCTGGATTGAGAACGAGCTTTCCGAGGGACGGCTGGCAGTGGGCGGCCGCCTCCCGGCTGAGCGTTCTCTGGCCGAGCAGCTCCAGGTGTCCCGGACCTCCGTCCGGGAGGCCATCCGGATTCTTGAGGCGATGGGAGTTGTGCGCGCGGGAGTAGGGTCCGGTCCTGAGGCAGGGACAGTAGTGATTTCGGATCCGACGGCTGCCCTCGGCTCGGCCTTGCGGCTGCACGTTGCCACTCAACACCTTCCGGTGGCCGACATTGTGGAGACACGTGTGCTCCTGGAATCGTGGGCGGTGTCCCACGCCAGGCCTGATTCACCGGAGCTGGCCGGCGCCTCCCGGCTCCTGGAAAAGATGGATGCCGAAGCGGTGGAGGTGGATGAGTTCCTGGCGCTGGACGTTCGTTTCCACCTTGCCTTGGCAGACGCGGCGGGGAATGCGGTGGTCAGCGCGATGATGGGATCGCTGCGCGAATCCATTACCGGCTACGCGTCCCGGCTCACTGCCAACCTGCCGGACTGGGATGCCACGGCAGCGCGCCTGCGGGCCGAACACCACGACATCCTCGCCGCTGTTCAGCATAACGACGGCGATCGGGCGGCCAGGCTGGTGGCTGCCCACATCGAGGGCTACTACCGCGAGGCCGGAGTGGGCCCGGGCGGGCAGCCGGAGTAGTGCTGGGTGTAGCGACGGCAGGGGTTTAGCCGTGCACCGTTGAGCGGGGAGCCTTGGCCGGGCCGCTGCTGGCGCGGACCTGGAGGCGCGGCTGGTACCGGCTGCCGGGCGCGTCATTGTCTTCCTTGCGGATCAGCGCGCGGAGCTGGTTCCACGCCTGCTCACCCAGTTCGGTGATGGGGACGGCCGCAGTGGTGAGTGCAGGCGTGGTGTACCTGGCGAAGGGGATGTCGTCGAAACCGGTCACGGAGATGTCGCCCGGAACGTCGATCCCGCGTTCGTGGAGCCCGCTCATGAGGCCCATGGCCACCAGGTCGTTGAAGGCAAGAATGCCGGTGGCGCCGCTTTCCAGCACCGCGTCCACGGCTTCATGTCCGGTGTCGAAGTCTGAGCCGCCTTCAAGCATCCGGACATCCACGTCCGGGTGGGCGGCCTTGAATGCTTCCAGGCCCTGGAGCCGCATGCCGTTGGACGCGCTTCGCGGCGGGCCGGCCAGGAATGCCAGGCGGGTGTGGCCCAGGTTCACCAGGTGTTCGGCTAGGTCCTGCACCCCTTGGCCGTAGTCCACCACCAGGCTTGGCACATCCGCGGCCGCGGTCGTGCGGTTGATCAGCACCAGGGGCCGAAGCGACGGCGCAATCTCTTCCAGCTCAGAATCGCTCATACGGGGAGCGCACAGGACCAGGCCGTCGCAGCGCCGGCGGGCTTCACCAGCGAGGATGGTTTCTTCGCTGGATACCTCAAAGGAATCGGCGATCAGGACGCGGTACCCGTCCTGGGCAGCCGCACGGCTGAGGCCACGCAGGATGGCCTGGAACGTGGGGTTTGCCAGGTCCGGCACGACGATGCCGATGGTGTCAGTCTTGCCCAGGGCCAGGCTGCGGCCCACCGGGTTGGGCTGGTACTTCAACTCGGCCGCAGCGGCCCTGACGCGGGAGGCAATGTCCGGGTCCACAGTGAAATTGCCGTTCATGACGCGGGAAACCGTCGCATGGGACACCCCAGCCTTGACGGCAACATCCGCGATCCCGATCCTGCCGGTTGCCGATCTCCTGGCCATGGTTGTCCCTTCCTCAATGCGGCGGGGCCCCACCCTACGCCGCTTGCTGCCTGCCGGCAGGTTTCTGCCGGGTTCTCCGGCGTTGTATCGAGTCAAAGCATATACCGCAACGGGAAAGCGATTTCTTCTGTTTTCCCAAGTTTTCCCACAACTTTCGGCCTGCTGTGAGGTACTCCAGCAGCCGGAGCAGTAGAAAGCGCTTTCTCCCAGCGTTGATAATGGTTGACGGATACCCGCTCCGGTTGGTACAAATCTTATAGCGACCTGAGAAAACGCTTTCTTGGGCAGGTGCAGCAGTGCACCGATTGTCGAACGTCAGAGGCCGCCCGCTGCGGCCGGGTTATAGCTTTCGAAAGGGACCCCTCATGGTCAACACAGCCGAGTCGAGTACTGCTGCAGAGGCGGCAACAACTGCCGCGGACACCGCCGCCGCTGTTGGCGCCGCAGGACGGAGCGGCAAAGCCCGTATCGCTTTGATCGGCACCGGCGGCCGCTCCGAAATGTACATCCGCGCCATCTTCGGCAAGCACGCCGAGACCGCGGAACTGGTGGCATTCTCAGACGTCAACCCGGGCCGCGTGGAGTTCTACCAAAAGCTCATTCAGGAACTTGGCGCACCTGGACCTGTGGCGTCATTTGATCCTGCGGACCTCACCGCCTTCATCCAGGGCAACAACATCGACCGCGTTGTGGTGACCACGCCGGACTACACCCACGCCGACTACATCGTGGAGGCACTCCGCGCAGGGGCCGACGTCGTCGTCGAAAAGCCGCTCACCATCGACGCCGAAGGCTGCC
>NZ_JBNHFF010000259.1:0-4356 GCF_059089965.1 Arthrobacter sp. SPT-J7 | reverse complement strand
GGGTGCTGGCCGATCCGGTCCGGGCCAGCCTGGTGGACGCGCTCGCCGGCCCGGCTGCCGGCGGGGACCGTCCGCTGCTCGTGGTCGATTCGCACGACCCCCGGCCGTGGGCGCCGCTCCGCCCGGACCTGGTAACCCCAAATGCCCAGGAAACCGCGCGCATGCTGGACCTGCGGCTTTCCGACGGCCAGGACAGGGTGGCGGAGGTGAGCAGGCACGCCGATGCCCTGCTGGAAGCCACGGGCGCAGGGGCCGTGGTGGTCACCCTCGACCATGACGGCACCGTCCTGCTGAGGTCCGATGGCGTGACGCACCGTACGTGGGCCCGCCCGGCCGCGGAAAAGCAGGCCTCCGGTGCCGGCGATACCTTCGTGGCGGCGCTGACGCTGGCGCGCTCCGCGGGGCTGCCGTTGACGGCGAGCCTGGACTTGGCGCAATCGGCCGCGGATGTGGTTGTGCATCAGCCGGGCACATCCGTCTGCAGTACAGGACAGCTTAGCCGGTACCTGAAGGCCTTTGCCGACACTGCCTTGGGTGCGGACGAGCTGCACCGGCAGCTGGAGCTGCACCGTGCCCAGGGCCAGCGCATCGTGCTGACCAACGGTTGCTTCGACGTGCTGCACAGCGGCCACACCCGCTACCTCAACCAGGCGAAACAGCTGGGGGACGTGCTGGTGGTGGCGTTGAACAGCGATGACTCCGTGCGCAAGCTCAAGGGCGCGGGCCGGCCCATCAACGGGGTGGCGGACCGCGCCGCGGTGGTGGCGGCGCTGAGCTGCGTAGACTACGTGACCGTCTTCGACACTCCCACTGCGGCCCCGCTTATCGGGCAGCTCCGACCGGAGGTTTATGCCAAGGGCGGGGACTACACCCCGGAAATGCTCGCCGAGACGCCGGCAGTGGAGGCGTACGGCGGCAGGGTGGCCATCCTTGATTATGTGGCGGAAAGGTCCACCACCGCAGTGGTGAAGCGGATCCGGGAGGGCGAAGGGGCAGTGCCTGGCAGTTAGGGCGAGCCAGGGCGGGTGCTGCTGAAACCAATTAGGGTTGAAGCATGACTGAAACGCGGCACAGGTAATGGCAAAACGCGGAAGGTCAGGGGGACGGAACGGCCTGCGCGCGGTGGCAGGAGTGGTGGAGGTTCCGATGGGAGCCCGGCCCAACGGACCTGTTGAAGGCGTCTATTACATCGACACCGGAGACTGTGAACTGATCGCGGACCAGGACAACTCCACCGGCTGGCTCCTGAAGATCAACGGGGTGATGAGTTCCCACATCGACCTCGCGGACCCGCTGTTCCTGGACTTTGAGTACATGCGTTGGATGGCGGCCCTGATCGAGTCCCGCTGGCCGCCCTCGGGCACGGCGGGACTCAAGCCGAAGCTCCGCGGATTGCATCTCGGCGGGGGGGCCTGCTCCCTGGCCCGCTACTTCCACGCTGCCTACCCGGATGCCCGGCAAGTAGTGGTGGAGCTGGACGGCAAGCTGGCCGAGTACGTCCGTGGCTGGTTCGACCTGCCGAAGGCGCCGCTGCTTCGGCTCCGGGTGGGGGAGGCCCGCGAGGTCACCGAGACCCTGACCGCTGAAACCCGCGACTTTATCATCCGGGACGTTTTCGCCGGTGCCCTGACCCCGCGGCCGCTGACCACCGCGGAGTTCAACCAGCGCGTCAAGCGCGTCCTTGCCCCCGGCGGGCTGTACGTGGCGAACTCCGGGGATGCGCCGGACCTGAGGAATGCCAGGGAGGACGCCGCCACCATCGCGGCCGCCTTCAAGCACACCGTAATCATCGCTGACCCGGCAATGCTCAAGGGCCGCCGCTACGGGAACATGGTCATGGCCGGGAGTGATACCCCGTTCCGCGACGACCCGCAACTGGCCCGCCGGCTCCTGGGCGGCGCGGTTCCGGCCCACCTCTGGGACGACGCCCAGGTGCGGGCCTTCGCGGCAGGATCACCCGTGCGGCACGACCCGCCCGCCGATTAGCTCAGCCAGCCAAACCATTTCCCAACAGCTTCCCCCGGTGCTCCGCCATCCCCTCCCGCAGGGCGTGCACTACTGCCGCCACGGCAGGCCGCCGCAGGGAGTCCGGCCGAAGCACCATCCAGTACGGCAGCAGCTCGGCGATCTCGGACGGCAGCAGGCGGACCAAATCTTCATGGAGGTCGCCCATAAAGCAGGGCAGGAAACCGATCCCGGCCCCGGCGCGGGTGGCCTCCACGTGGACAAAAACGTTGGTGGAGGTGAGGCCATCGCGCATTCCCGGTACAAGGCGGCGGGGCGCATCCAGGTCATCCACCTGCAGCATTGAATCAACGAAGTACACCAGCGGGTGTCCGTTGAGTTCGGCCACGGTGGCTGGAGTGCCGTGCTCCTCCAGGTAGGCGCGCGAGGCATACATGCCCAGCATGTAGTCGCCCAGCCGCACAGCTTCGGCCCGGTGCACCTGCGGTTCGCCCACCACCACTTCGATGTCCAGGCCCGAGCGCTGCTGCAGTGCCCGCCGGGTCATGGTCACTACCTCCACACTCAGCCCGGGGTGGTCACGGCGCAGCCGGGCGACGGCAGGTGCGGCGATATAGGCGCTGAAGCCGTCTGTCGCCGTCATGCGCACGACGCCGGTGATCGGGTCGGGTGCCTTTCCGGCCGCCCCAAGCGTGCCCACCACCGCTTCCACCTGTTCGGCGACCTGCACGGCCCGGGCTCCAAGGTCAGTCAGTTCCCACCCTCCGGTGGCACGCGCCAGGACGCGCCCACCGAGCGCCTTTTCGAGGGCTGCGATCCGGCGGGAGACGGTGGTGTGATTAAGCCCCAAGGCTTGGGCCGCCGTCGTGTATTTAGCGGACCGGGCAACCGCGAGGAGTACCAGCAGGTCATCGGGGTTGGCTTTCATATCTGCAATTCTGCATGCACTCGGTGCTGGATTAGTCATTGAAGGTACATGTCTGTGCAGTAATACTCAGTGGGAAACACCCGAGGGGATTGGTATGGAAAACACTTTGAATGGCCGCAAAGCTCTGGTCACCGGCGGTGCCAGCGGAATCGGCGCCGCGTGTGTCCGGGAACTTGCTGCACGTGGAGCGAAAGTGGTGGTGGCCGACGTCGACGCCGCCGGCGCCGCAGAGCTCGCCGACGAGGTGGGGGGCACTACCTGGGCCGTTGACCTGCTGGACGTGGACTCGCTCGCAACCCTGAGCCTGGACTGCGACATCCTCGTGAACAACGCCGGGATCCAGCGCATCAGCCCCATCGAGGAATTCGATCCCGTGGAGTTCCGCCGGATCATCGCCCTGATGCTGGAGGCGCCGTTCCTGCTGATCCGGGCGGCCCTGCCACACATGTACACCAGCGGGTTCGGCCGGATCATCAACGTGTCCTCCGTGCACGGCATCCGGGCCTCGCCGTTCAAGAGCGCCTATGTTTCTGCCAAGCACGGCCTTGAAGGGCTGAGCAAGGTCACAGCGCTTGAAGGCGGTGACCACGGGGTGACCTCCAACTGCATCAACCCCGGATATGTGCGCACGCCCCTCGTGGAGAAGCAGCTCGCGGACCAGGCCCAGGTGCACGGCATCCCAAAGACCGAGGTGCTGGCCAAGGTCATGCTCACCGAGTCGGCCATCAAGCGGTTGGTGGAGCCTGAGGAGGTTGCCTCCCTGGTCGCCTGGCTGGCCTCGGACCACGCCGGCATGGTGACCGGCGCCAGCTACACCATGGACGGCGGCTGGTCAGCGCGGTAGCTCAATCCAGCTTTTTGAGCTGCCGGTGGTCATAGAAGAAGACGCCTTCGGCGGTGTCCACACCGGCGGACAGACCCTGCAGGAACACCACCACTCCCTCGCGGCGGCCCTTGAAGGGATCGTCTGCCATCACGGCGTCACCGATCCTGTAAGGGGACCGTGGGCCGAAGGGCTTCACGACCCGGCTCCACGCTTGCGCCGCGACGGAGGACAGGGTTACAGGCTGTCCCATGCTGGACAGGTCCTGGACGAGAGGTTTGACCATGCGTACCAACTCCTTGCGGGCGGGCGAGCCGCCCAATGGCGGTGCAGGTAAACCGGAACGCTCCCAGCAGAGGACGGCCCTCCCATTCCGGCTGGCACCTTGTGCCAAAGCTATGCGTTATTCACACCAGTCACACCAGTAACGAGTACTCGCTTTTTGGAATCACTCATACTGGTTCCAGTTTGGGTACTTGGGGGAACGCCGGGTGCGCCCCTTGCGAGCTCTGATCCTTGGTCAAAGCTGCCCATCGATGATGGCGTCGGCGTTCTCGAAGGCCCACGCTACCAGCGGAACGAGCAGGGCACTCAGCTCGTAGCCGCGCTCGGTCAGGCTGTAATCCACCCGCGGCGGAAT
>NZ_JBNHFF010000258.1:0-4376 GCF_059089965.1 Arthrobacter sp. SPT-J7 | reverse complement strand
CCTTCCGTACGAGCTGCTGGGGGACAAGTGACGCAGCATTATCATCGATGAGCCAGAGGGTCCTCGACGTTCCCCGCGGACCCGCGGCGGGCACCTGTACAGGGTTGGCGCCGGCCAGTGCCAGTCCCACCGCACCTGCCTTGTCCTCGCCCGCAACAACCATCCACACCTCAGAGGCCGTGTTAATGGCCGGCAGGGTGAGGGAAACGCGCAGCGGAGGCGGCTTGGGCGAATTCCGGACGCCCACCACTGTCCGCTCCTTTTCCCGGATCCCGGCCTGCTCGGGAAACAGCGATGCCACATGCGCATCCGGTCCTACACCCAGCAGGACAACGTCCAGGCGGGGGAGTGCCGCCGGCTGTTCCGGGCGGTCGTCGGACATATCCGCAGCGTGCTCTGAAGCGGCAGCGTCCCGCAGTTTGCGGGCGTAGTCCTCGGCAGCTTCTTCTGGAGTGGCGAACTGGTCTGATGACCCCGGTTCGTGGATCCGCTGTGGATCCACCGGGATATGAGAGAGCAAGGCGTCGTACGCCTGCTTCGTGTTCCGGTCGGCATCGTCAGAGGAGACAAACCGCTCATCTCCCCACCAGAAGTTGACCTTGGACCACTCGACGGCGGGCGCCGCCGGAGAGTCAGCAACAGCCTTGAGCGTGCCGATACCCACCGTGCCGCCGGTCAGGACCACGGTGGCTTCACCGTACTTGTCCTGGACATCAACAAGCTTGGTAATCAGGCGGGCCGCAATGGCGGCCATCAGCACGGACGAATCAGGATGAATGCTTACTCTTGGCTCAACGCTCACTGGGTCGGACGCTCCTTAGACTGGTACGTGGCAGTCCCATAGTAATCACTTCACCGAACACTTCGTCCGGGTCCAGGCGGCGCAGCTCCTCCGCAAGGCAGTCTCGGAGACTGCGTCGCGGAAGCGAGATCCGCTGGGCGGGCTGTCCCGGCTGGGTCAGCTCAGCCACGGACAGCCCCGGTCGGAAGAGCTGGACGTCACCTCCGGGGCGGGTGAGGCGGACGCGGCGGATGCCGGTCCCGGCCGGGTCCGCCACGATGGTCACGGGTGCGTCCAGGGCGAGGGTGAGCCAGGCCGCGAGGAGGATGGTGCTCGGGGAGTCCGAGGCACCCTCAACCGCGACGGCGGTCACCGGCGAGGAGTCCACCTGGTCCAGGACTGCGGCGAGCTGAATGCGCCAGTTGGTGAGACGGGTCCATGCCAGGTCCGTGTCCCCGGCCCGGTAGGTGGCATGGATATTTTCCAGGGCGGCCTGCGGGTCCGGTTCGTTCGCGGAGTCTGTGATTCTGCGGTGCGCGATGCGGCCGATGGAGGTTTCGCAGGCACTTTCCGGGGCGCCGTGCGGCCACCAGGCCACAATCGGCGCGTCCGGGAGCAGCAGCGCGGCCACGAGGGATTCGCTTTCGTGCGCCAGTTCGCCGTAGCCCCGCAGCACGATCACTTCCGAGGCGCCTGCGTCCCCGCCCACGCGGATCTGGGCGTCCAGCTTGTCCGCGGCGTCGGATCCGGCATCGGCCAGGACGATGATCCGGCAGGGGTGCTCGCGGCTGGCCTCGTTGGCTGCCTCGATGGCCTCTTCCTCAAGCCCGGACTTCGTGACCACCACGAGCGTGAGTACGCGGCCCAACGCGATCACGCCGCCCTGCTCGCGCAGAGCCATCAACTTTTTCGAAACGTTCGAGGTGGTGGTGTCCGGCAGGTCTACAATCATGGCCTTCTCCAGGTTCGTCCGTCGCGTGCCAGCAGCTCATCGGCTGAGGCCGGGCCCCAGGATCCGGGGGCGTAGGGCTCGGGCTGTTCGTTCAGGGTGGCCCAGTATTCCTCGAACGGGTCAAGGATTTTCCAGGACAGCTCCACTTCCTCATGCCGCGGGAACAGCGGCGGCTCGCCCAGCAGCACGTCCAGGATCAGCCGCTCGTACGCCTCCGGGCTGGACTCCGTGAACGAGTGGCCGTAGCCGAAGTCCATGGTGACGTCGCGCACTTCCATCTGCGTGCCCGGGACCTTGGACCCGAACCTGATAGTCACGCCCTCATCGGGCTGAACCCGAATCACCACGGCGTTCTGGCCGAAGTCATCCTCGCCGTGATCACGGAACAGCAGGTTCGGTGCACGCTTAAACACCACTGCGATCTCGGTCACACGCCGGCCCAGGCGCTTGCCGGCCCGCAGGTAGAACGGCACACCGGACCAGCGGCGGGTGTGGATGTCCACCCGGATCGCGGCGAACGTCTCGGTCGTGGAATCGGCCGGGATGCCTTCTTCCTCCAGGTAGCCCTGGACCTGTTCCCCGCCCTGCCAACCGCCGGTGAACTGGCCGCGCGCGGAATGCGTGGACAGGTCATCCGGGAGCTTGACAGCAGCGAGGACCTTTTCCTTCTCCGCCCGCAGGTCATCGGCGTTGAAGGAAATAGGTTCCTCCATCGCGGTCAGCGCCAGCAGCTGGAGCAGGTGGTTCTGGATCACGTCGCGGGCCGCGCCCACGCCGTCGTAGTACCCTGCCCGGCCGCCGGTGCCGATGTCCTCGGCCATGGTGATCTGGACATGGTCCACGTAGTTCGCGTTCCACAACGGCTCGAACAGCTGGTTCGCGAACCGCAGCGCCAAGATGTTCTGGACCGTTTCCTTGCCCAGGTAATGGTCAATCCTGAACACTGCATCCTGCGGGAACACCGATTCCACGATGTCGTTCAGCTTCCGGGCGGACTCAAGGTCGTGCCCGAAGGGCTTCTCAATCACCACACGGCGCCACTTGTCACCCTCGGCCTGCGCCAGCCCGTGCTTGGACAGCTGCCGGCAGACCTGCTCGAACGCCTTCGGCGGGATCGAGAGGTAGAACGCGTGGTTCCCCCGGGTGCCGCGGACGTCGTCGAGTTCCTTGATGGTCTCACCAAGCCGCTCGAACGCACCGTCGTCGTCGAACTCACCCTGGACAAAACGGATGCCCTCGGACAGCTGGTTCCACACCGCCTCGTCAAAAGGCGTGCGCGCGTAAGCCTGCACGGAGGCCTTTACCTCAGCGGCGAAATCCTCCTTGTCCCACTCACGCCGGGCGAAACCAACCAGCGCGAAACTCGGCGGCAACAACCCACGGTTGGCCAGGTCGTACACGGCCGGCATGAGCTTCTTGCGGGCAAGGTCACCGGTCACTCCGAAGAGCACCAGCGACGAGGGACCGGCGATCCGGCTCAAGCGGCGGTCACGCGGATCCCGCAACGGATTACGCGGCGGCTTTCCGGGGCGCGCCCCGGACGTCCTGCCGTATTCAGTTTCTGGCATGGTGCTTCTGTGCCTTAGCTTTCAGTAACGGAGGCTGACCTGGCGGACAGCGCAGCAATAATGTCCTGCAACTGTGCCACACCGGCAGCCCGGTCGGTCAGGTGCAGGCGAAGCACGGGGCGGCCGTGTTCACTCAGAACCTGGGCGTCACCGGCAGCCTGCGCGGCAATCAGTTCCCCGAACGTAAAGGGACGGTCAGGGATGGAAAGATCTTCGGCGGAAGCAGCTGTGACCTGGAGGAACACACCGATGGCGGGGCCGCCCTTGTGGAACTGCCCAGTGGAGTGCAGGAATCGGGGACCCCAGCCGAACGTAACCGGGCGCTCCGAAACAGCAGCCAGCTCATCGCGGATGCCTTCAAGCTGCGCGAACGCGAGCCGGTCGAAGTAGGCCTGGACACTCAGGTAGCTGTCTGGCTGCAGGGTTTCCAGCAAGGCACGCACGGCTTCTTCGGCCGTTGACGCTCCGCCCAGCCACTCGCCGCCGCGGACTTCGATGGCGCCGTCCACGAAAGCTGCGGGGGTGGGTTCCGGCTGGGCGTCCAGCAGGCCGCGTGCCGCCACCTTTGCCGCCTCAACATCAGGCTGGTCGAACGGGTTGATCCCCAGCAGGCGTCCGGCGACAGCCGTGGCGAACTCCCAGACCATCATCTGGGTGGGCAGCCCACCGGCGATGGCAACTTCGTTTTCACCCAGTTCGACGTCGGCGTCCGGTGCTACCAGCCGGACCACGAGTACGTCCTTTGCCCCGGAGGTCACCTCGGGCGAGGAGGGCCCGGCGACGACCGGCAGGACACCGGTGCCCAGCTTGCCCGTGGATTCGGCGATGAGCTGCTCGGCCCAGTCGGCGAACCCCACAATGCCCGAACCGTCCTCGGCAATGACGATCTTATTGCGCAGCGGGCTCGTTCCCCCCAGCGCTGTTCCGAGCGCGAGGCCGATGTTCTCGGGTGCGTCCTCGTTCAGGACCTCGGCTGCTTCCTCGGCCTCATCCAAGAAGGCCTGGATGTCCACTCCAGCCAGGCCCGAGGGTACCAAGCCGAACGCGGTGAGGGCGGAGAAACGTCCGCCGACAT
>NZ_JBNHFF010000257.1:0-4421 GCF_059089965.1 Arthrobacter sp. SPT-J7 | reverse complement strand
TATGTCCCCGTTGGCGCCGGTGGCCTGGTACCGGGCGGCCTCCAGGCACATCTTGTGCATATCCTCGGCGGTTGCCTCGAGGGTTTCCACCTCGTCCAGGGTGAACTCGTAGTAGGCGGCCTCATTCCAGTATTCGATCCTGCGGCCATCCGGCATGGTGGTGGTGGAGAACACCAGGCCCTGTTCTTCAATCTTCTGCTTCCACCCCGGCCTGGGCTCAGACAACAGCCGCTTCACGCCTAACCCCCCGAAACCTTGCCGCCGCCACCACTGGTACCGCTTTTGGCGCTGGTTCCGAAGCCGCCCCGGCTGACGGTGCCGCCTTTGGTGCTGTAACCGGTGGAGGCTTTGGCGCCGCTGGGCACCGTCCGGGTGAAGTTGGGGGCGGTGGAACGGTTCTGTCCCACTGCAGGGACAAAGGCGCCGCGCGAAAAAAAGTACCAGGCGTAGATGCCGCCGCCACGGCCGGCGGAGCTGTTGCAGTTGGTATCCTCGACGCGCTCGCCGGTTTCGTCGTTAAAACACACCTGCGCGTACTCCGGCTCATCCTGGTTGCTGGCCACAACTGCTGTGATGGTGCCGGCAAGCAGGGCCGTCACACCCAAGCCCACCACTACGGTGCGGCGCTGGGAGCGCTTCTTCCGTGCCGCCGCCTCAGTCTGCTGCTTCTCCCGGTCACGGGCAAAGGGGTCCACCGGTGTGACTGGTTCGCTCAGGAGTTCCGGGCGCAGTTCCGGTTTGGGTACTTGCCACGGGGGAGGCTTGGAGGCGTCCCGTGCCGGGGTGCCGTCCGGTGCAGCACCGGAGCTGCCCGCCGCGCCAGCCTGCTGGCCATCGCCCTTGGCTGGATCGTGCTCCGGGTCCTTTTTCGGGTCCACGGCGTCCCCCTCAGTTGTCCACGTGAATTGGGCACAGCGCTGCACCCCCAATTGCAATCCTCAAATCAGCGTAGTCCCTGCAGCCTGCTGCTGCGAGCAGGAAAGCCGGGAGAACTGCTTATGGCGGGGTAACCGCCGCGGGCAGCGCCGGAAATCTACACTGGTCCCATGGAAACCGCTTCTGTGCTTGCCGTCTGCCGTGTCCACCAGCTCGTTCCGGATGCCTCCAGCGTGGGCGTGACTGCCATCGACAAGCGTGCGGTGGAGGGGCCGGTGAAGGTGCACAAGCTGGGCCTGCAGGGCGACATCCAGGCGAACCGGGTCCACCACGGAGGGCCGGACCAGGCCATTTACGCCTACTCCCAAGCGGACGCCGACTTTTGGGCGGCTGAGCTCCAGCGCGACCTGCCGCCGGGAATTTTTGGCGAGAACCTGCGCGTCGCCGGGATCGACGCCACCGCGGCCGTGATCGGCGAACGCTGGAAAATCGGCCTCGACGTGGAAGTGGAGGTTACGTCCCCGCGCACACCCTGTGCCACCTTCCAGCGGCGGCTGGGGGAACCGCAGTTTGCCAAACGCTTCACCGGTGAGGGCCGGGTGGGCGCCTACCTCCGGGTGATCCGCGTGGGCACCATCCTGGCAGGGGACCATATCCACCGGACGTACGTTCCCGGGCACGGGGTTACCGTCGGCAAGTGGTTCAGCGCACCGGACCTTGAGTCCATGGAAGCATTGCGTAGCGCCGACGCCGACGGCGAGATCCGGCTGCAGCAGCCTGAATTCAAGCGGAAGTTCGCGGCGCTGGAGCGGCAGTTGGGCCGGTAACAGCAACACCCGGTGGCTGGCCAGGGGAGCCGTGTGGGCAACCTCACCGCTGCCGTCGTGCTTCCAATTACCAGCGGGACCGGTCCGTGCCCTACACTAGAAATATCCCCCACTCCGGAAATCCCTTATTCCTGCCCAATTTTTGAGGCAGGACTGGCAAGTGTTGGGGCCCGCACATGCGATGCGGGCATTTTCATAGGGAGAGCCGGCTAAAGAAAACGCTGTACAGACTGCTGGGATAGCAGCCAAGAGATGCAGCGGGAAGTCCTGCCACGGGATTGCGAAAGCGCCGGACTTCTATGTGACCGGCCGGTCAACGTTTGCCCGGCACCCACGGCACACGTACTGCGGCTCCGCTCACCTCGGGTAGTGCCGCCTGGCCCCCTATGGATGAGGAATATTCCCCTATGCCCGAAAATCAAAACGACTCCACCTTCGAAGCGGCAACCAGCGAAACCGCCGCCGTCGAATTCACCGAGGCCGCTGTCCCCGCAGCAGAGCCCGCCCCCGCAGCCGAAGCTTCCGTAGAAGCACCGGCCGCTCCCGCAGCCGAAGCTTCCGTAGAAGCACCGGCCGCTCCCGCAGCCGAAGCTTCCGTAGAAGCACCGGCCGCTCCCGCAGCCAACGCTGAGGAAGAAGGAGGCATCAAGTTCGCCGACCTCGGCATTGATGGCCGCGTGCTCGCCGCCCTGCAGGACGTCGGCTACGAAAAGCCGTCCCCCATCCAGGCAGCGACCATTCCGCTGCTGCTGGAAGGCCGCGACGTTGTTGGCCTCGCCCAGACCGGCACCGGTAAGACTGCAGCATTCGCAGTACCGGCACTGTCCCGCCTGGCCGAACTCCACGACCTTAACGGCCCGTCCCGCAAGACCCAGGCCCTGGTGCTGGCACCCACCCGCGAACTCGCGCTCCAGGTAGCGGAGGCCTTCACCTCCTACGCCAAGCACATCGACGACTTCACCGTCCTGCCCGTCTACGGCGGCTCCGCCTACGGCCCGCAGCTTGCAGGCCTGCGCCGCGGTGCCCAGGTTGTTGTGGGTACCCCGGGCCGCGTGATCGACCACATTTCGAAGGGTTCCCTGGACCTGTCCGAACTCCAGTACCTGGTGCTGGACGAAGCTGACGAGATGCTGCGCATGGGCTTCGCCGAGGACGTTGAGCAGATTTTCCAGCAGACGCCGTCGGACCGCCAGGTGGCGCTGTTCTCGGCCACCATGCCGAGCCAGATCCGCCGCATGTCCAAGCAGTACCTGAACAACCCGGCCGAGATTTCCGTCAAGTCCAAGACCACCACCGGCGCCAACACCCGCCAGCGGTACCTGCAGGTCATGGGCCCGCACAAGCTCGATGCCATGACCCGGATCCTCGAGGTTGAAGAGTTCGACGGCGTTATCGCCTTCGTGCGCACCAAGATGGCCACCGAGGACCTGGCTGACAAGCTGAAGTCCCGCGGTTTCCAGGCAGCAGCGATCAACGGTGACATTCCGCAGCAGCAGCGTGAGCGCACTGTCGACGCGCTGAAGGAAGGCCGCATCGACATCCTCGTTGCTACCGACGTCGCGGCCCGCGGCCTTGACGTCGAGCGGATCAGCCACGTGATCAACTACGACATTCCGCACGACACCGAGTCCTACGTCCACCGCATTGGACGCACCGGCCGAGCAGGCCGTTCCGGTGACGCGATTCTCTTCATGACGCCGCGGGAGAAGTACCTGCTGCGCTCCATCGAGAAGGCCACCCGCCAGCCGGTGGAGCAGATGCACCTGCCGACCGCCGAGACCGTGAACACGTTGCGCCTGGGCAAGTTCGCCGAGCGCATCACGGAAACCCTCGCTTCCGAGGATGTGGCCCCCTTCCGCGACCTCATCGCTTCCTATGAGGAAGAGCACAACGTTCCGGCTTCGGAGATCGCGGCAGCCCTTGCCGTCATGGCGCAGGGCGGACAGCCGTTGCTGGTGAAGGAACTGCCTGCAGCTCCCGAGTTCCAGAAGCGCGAACGCGCCAAGGACGGCTTCGGCTCCCGCGGGCCCACCCGCACGCTCACCGAGGGCAACGCCACCTACCGGATTGCCGTCGGACGCCGCCAGCGCGTTATGCCCGGCTCCATCGTAGGCGCCATTGCCAACGAGGGCGGCATCTCCTCGGCCCAGATCGGCGGCATCGACATCCGCTCGGACCACTCCCTCGTGGAGCTGCCGGCGGACCTCAGCCCCGAGCAGCTGCGTGCCCTGTCCCGCACCCGGATCGGCGGCGAGCTGATCCACCTCGAGCTGGACAACGGGCGCAAGCCCTCAGGCGACCGTGGCGCCTACCAGGGCAACCGCGGCGGCGACCGTGGCGGCAACTTCAAGGGCAACGGCGGCTTCAAGAAGGAGTTCCGGAAGAACGACGGCGAGCGCAGCTCCGCGGACCGCGGCGGCCGCTCGTACAGCGAGCGTTCCTTCAGCGCTGACAGCGGTGCCACCCGCGGCCAGGCCAGCGATTCCCGCTACGGCGGCCACGGCGACGGCTCCCGCAAGCCCCGCCACGGCAACGAGGGCGGACAGCGCGACTTCAACCGCAAGGGCAAGTGGTAAACCGTCAGCCAGTCTGACACGTTCCCCCGGTGGGCCGGCTTTTGAGCCGGCCCACCGGCGTTTAACGGCGTACGGACGACGGCGGGGGCGGCGGCGTGAGGGCTACTACCTGCTGTGTGCCCCGTCGAGGGGGAGTGGGGGG
>NZ_JBNHFF010000256.1:0-4440 GCF_059089965.1 Arthrobacter sp. SPT-J7 | reverse complement strand
TGAACGGGCCGGCGCCAGCCGAGGAAGTTCAGCGCTTGATGCCTGCCGGCACGGGACCTGAAGCGATCAGCCGCAGCCGCTGGGTGGCGCGCGTCATGGCAACGTACAGATCCCCCACCTTGCCGTGCTCATGGTTCAGCATGGTGGCGGGCTCCAGCACCACCACGCCGTCGAACTCCAGGCCCTTGGCCTCGCGCGGGCTGATGACCACAATGTCCTGCTCATAGCTGCCCGCGCCGGTGCCGATGCGTCGGCCATACTCAGCACGCAGGGCGGCAGTGGCCTCCGGCAACAGGTGGCCGTCCGCGATGACGGCCAGCAGGCCGCCGTCGAGCGCTTCCAGCTCCTCAGGCAGAACCTCCACGAGGCGGCTGACCACCTGGTCCGGGTCCACCTCGTCGATGACGGGCGACCAGCGGCCTTCGCGCACGGCCTTGGGTGCAGAAACTACGAGTCCGGCCGCGTTGGCCATCCGCACAGCCGCTTCAGCAATCTGTGACGGCGTCCGGTAATTGACCGTCAGCTCCTCCAGCTGCCAGCGGTCACCGAACATCGGGGCAAGCGCGCCCTGCCATGAATTGGCACCGGCCACCGAACTCGTCTGTGCGATGTCACCAACAATCGTGAAGGATTTCAGGGGGCAACGGCGGACCAGCAGGCGCCACTGCATGGGCGAGAGCTCCTGCGCCTCGTCCACCACAATGTGGCCAAAGGCCCACGTGCGGTCGCTGGTGGCGCGCTCGGCGGCGGTCAGCCGCGCTTCCTGTTCCTGGTTCTGCTCGGCCAGCTCCTCGGCAGACATCAGCGGATCCACCCCGGCAGCCTGCATGTTCACCAAGGTCTGCTTGGCGTTGGCAAGGTCGCGGGCGCGGTCGTGCTCCTGCTGGGCGAGGCCACGCCCCGCTGCGGGGTCCAGTTCACCGAGCAGCTCGGCGGCTTCGTCCAGCAACGGCACATCGGACTCTGTCCAGGGGGCATCGGCCGGACGCTGCAGCAATTCCCGCTCAGCCGCAGTCAGGTGGGGGGTACAGAATTCGAGCACAGCCGGCTTACTGAACAACTCCGAAATCAACTTTTCGGGCGTCATGGGCATCCAGCAGAGGTTGAGGGCGATCCGCACATCACGGGCAGTGCGGACATCCTCGGCCAGGTAGGAGCGGTCTGCGTTGTTGCCGATATTCCCGGCTTCCACCAGCTCGGTCAATTGTTCGGTGAGTTCACGCAGCAGGATCTTGACGAACGTCACCCGGGCCTCGTTGTGCGGCTTTCCGGTGGAACGAGCACGTTCCCGGGCACGGCGGACCTGGCGCGGCGTCAGCACGAGCTTGCGGCCATCCACTTCCAGGATCCGGTCTTCAGCGGGAATCCGTTGCCGATTGGCCACGGCGTTGGCCACCACAGTCGCCATGTCCAGGCGGCCCTTGATGGCAGCAACGTCGGCGCCGGGTTCCGGCACGGCGTTGATGCCGGGCATCAACCGGCCCAAACTGGCCATCACGACGCCGGTCTCGCCCAGGGAAGGCAGCACCCGTTCGATGTATTTCATAAAGGACGACGACGGGCCCACCAGCAGCACGCCCGCGGACTTAAGGCGGTCCCGGTGGGTGTACAGCAGGTACGCGGCACGGTGCAGTGCCACGGCTGTCTTACCGGTGCCGGGCCCGCCCTGCACCACCACGGCGCCCGAGATGGAGGACCGGATGATGCGGTCCTGTTCAGACTGTATGGTGCTGACGATGTCCGACATCCGGC
Source organism: Arthrobacter sp. SPT-J7 (assembly GCF_059089965.1). Taxonomy (NCBI): domain Bacteria; kingdom Bacillati; phylum Actinomycetota; class Actinomycetes; order Micrococcales; family Micrococcaceae; genus Arthrobacter; species Arthrobacter sp. SPT-J7. Next base: position 2,688 of record NZ_JBNHFF010000256.1, on the reverse strand, counting down.
CCGTGCGCCGGGAATTCAGGGCCGCCAGCAGGGCACCCTCGCCCTGCAGCGATTCGTTGTCCGCCAGCATGTCCGCGTCCAGGACATCGTCCTCGATGGCCTTGACCTCCCGGCCCTGCAGGATCAGGTGGCGGCGGCGGCGGACGCCCTGCCGGTCGAAGGCTGTGGCCTGGTAGAAGTGCCCGGCTTCGGGCGCGCGCCAGTCAACCATCAGACGCTGCAGATCCTCAGTGGTGAGGCCGATGCGTCCGATGTACTGCGCTTCTCCCGAGTCCAGGTCCAGACGGCCGAAGACCAGCCGGTCATCCACGGCATCCAGCTGCGCCAGGCGGTCCTCGTACAGAGCCGCGAAAGCGTCGCGCTCGGAAACGTTCTGCATGGTGCCCACAGCACCAGCCCGCCGCACCTGCGCAAGCTGCTTGCGCTTTTCCTCGCGGAGCTCCTCCAGCCGGGCATACAGGCCGGCAACATAGTCCCGTTCGTGGGCCAAATCGGCGTCGAGCATTAACGTTCCCCTATCGCAAAAGACAGACCGTCCATTCTACAACCATTTCCGTTAACGCTGGCGAAACGACGCCGGTCTGGGCTTGGCCGCCTTGTACTTCGACACCGTGGGGTCCCCCGTGATCCAGAAACGCCAGGCGTACTGCTCGGATCCGCCAACGCCGGAAACCCCCACCCGCGGACCGGAACTGACCTCCCCAACCGGCTTGTCGGGGAGCGTCAGCACAAAAGGGGGCGCCAATGCGTCGCGGCCGCTGTACGCGGTTGTCAGGCCCAGGGCCTTGGCCAGCCGGGCAGGTCCGCTCGCCAGGTCGGCAGGAATTTTTGAGGTGGGCCGGCGGTGCTGTGCAAGCTCCAGGCCCTCCACGACCTCCCCTGCACGCAGCAGCAGAGCGGAAGCCACACCGGCCGGGCCGCACACGATGTTTGTACAGTGATGCATCCCATAGGTGAAGTAAACGTACAGGTGCCCGGCGGGGCCGAACATCGGGGCGTTCCGTGGAGTGGGGCCGCGGTACGTGTGCGAGCCGGGATCGGGGTGCAGGGAATCCTCGGGCCCCAGGTAGGCCTCCACTTCTGTGAGCCGGACGGACACCCGGCCCTCCCTCGAATCATGGGTCAGGACAGCCCCCAGCAGCATCGGCGCCAGGGTGCGGGCATCGCCGGAGAGGAATTCCCGCAGCGGTTCCCGGGCCTGCGAGGGACTTCTGCTCATGGCCAGACTCTATCCAAAACCCACAGCGATGCCTGGCGCAACGCCACAAAAGGACTCCACGCCCATGTCCGATTTCCGCTAGCCCGCCTCCTCCACTGCTGGCAGGATGGAGGAATGGACTTCTGGCAGCGCTACCGGGCAATAGACGCGCGGGACACCCGGTTCGACGGGCAGTTCTACACTGCCGTCCGGACCACGGGCATCTATTGCCGCCCGTCGTGCCCGGCCAGGACTCCCAAGGCCGCGAACGTCACCTTTTACGAGACCTCAGCAGCGGCCCACGACGCCGGCTACCGGGCCTGCAAACGCTGCCTCCCGGAGGCCGTGCCGGGAACGCCTGCCTGGAATGTGCGCCAAGACATAGCGGGGCGTGCCATGCGCCTGATTAATGACGGCGTTGTCAACAGGGACGGCGTGGACGGCCTGGCCGCCCGCCTTGGCTATTCCTCCCGCCAGCTGAACAGGATCCTCAGCCAGGAACTGGGCGCCGGTCCCTTGTCGCTCGCCCGCGCCGGCCGCGCCCAGACGGCACGCACGCTGCTGGTATCCACCTCCATGAAGCTCGCCGACGTGGCCTTCGCCGCAGGCTTCAGCAGCGTCCGGCAGTTCAACGAGACCATGGTGGAAGTCTTCGACCTGACCCCCACCGCGTTGCGCGCCGCAAGGCATCCGAAAGCTCCCGCCGGTTCTACCGCCCTCACCCTCACCCTCCCCTACCGCGAGCCCTTTGACCCCGGCGTCTTCACTTTCCTGGCGGTCCGCGCCATCCCGGGGATCGAAGCCGGAACCCAAACCTCGTACGCCCGCACGCTGCGGCTTCCCCAGGGCGACGCGCGCTTCAGGGTTCAGTACGACGCCGGCTCCCCCGGGCGGCCGTTGACCCTCACCATCGGTGCGGTGGACCTTCGGGACCTTCCGTCCCTGTTGAGCCGCGTCCGGCGGCTTTTCGACTTGGATGCGGATCCGGTGGCAATCGACGGCGCCCTGACGGAAGACCCCAGGCTGGCCTCTGCAGTGGCCGGCGCTCCGGGCATCAGGATGCCCGGAGCGCTGGACCCCTGCGAAATGCTGATCAGAGCCATGATCGGCCAGCAGATCACCGTGGCTGCCGCGCGGACTGCCCTGACCCAGCTTGCCGCCGTCGGAAGCTCAAGCCGAAGCCCGGGCGAGGGCCTGGACCGGATGTTTCCCGCCCCCGCCGAAATCGCCGCCGACGGTTGGGAACTTCTGCGGGGCCCCAGGAAACGCATCGATGCCCTCCGCACGGCGGCTTCCGCCTTGGCGGATGGCACCCTCGATTTCGGCTATGGCGACGACGTATCAAGCCTGGGCGCGAAGCTGCTGCCCCTGGCCGGTGTGGGACCCTGGACCGTGGGCTATCTTGCCATGCGCGTCCTTGGCGCCCCGGACGTCTTCCTCGGCAATGACGCAGCGGTGCGGAACGGGATAAAAGCCCTGGACCCGCCTCA
>NZ_JBNHFF010000255.1:0-4443 GCF_059089965.1 Arthrobacter sp. SPT-J7 | reverse complement strand
GAGTTTGACGTGTTCTTCTCCGAGCAGGAACTGCACGACGCCGGCGCGATCGAGAGTGCCGTTGCCCGCCTTCGCGAGCAGGGCCACGTGTTCGACGACGGCGGTGCTGTCTGGCTGCGAACCACCGACTTCGGCGACGACAAGGACCGGGTGATGATACGCGCCAACGGCGAGCCCACCTACTTTGCAGCGGATGCCGCGTACTACCTCTCAAAGAAGGACCGCGGCTTCACCGAAAAAATCTACTTGCTCGGCGCTGACCACCACGGCTACATCAACCGGCTCAAGGCCATTGCCGCCTGCGCCGGGGACGATCCCGAGGTCAACATCGAGGTACTGATCGGCCAGCTGGTATCAGTCAACGGTGCCAAGCTGTCCAAGCGCGCAGGCAACATCATCGAGCTGAAGGACCTGATCGACTGGCTCGGCAAGGATGCTGTCCGCTACTCCCTGGCCCGGTTCCCGGCAGATTCACCCCTGACCCTGGACCCGGAGCTGCTGAAGAAGCACAGCAACGAGAACCCGGTGTTCTACGTGCAGTACGCGCACGCCCGGTCCCGCGGTGCGGCCCGTAACGCCGTCGACGCCGGCGTGAACCGCCGTGTGGACGGCAAAGACAGTTTCAACGCCTCGCTTCTGGACCACGCCACGGAGAACGAACTGCTTTCGTACCTGGGCAGCTACCCGTCTATCGTTGCGAAGGCCGCGGAACTGCGCGAACCTCACCGCGTGGCACGCCACCTCGAGACCATCGCCGGCGCCTACCACCGCTGGTACGACGCCTGCCGCATCGCCCCAATGGGCGACGAGGCGGTTACCGACGTCAACCGCACCCGCCTCTGGCTCAACGATGCCACGAGCCAGGTGCTGGCCAACGGCCTGGACCTGCTTGGTGTTTCCGCACCGGAACGGATGTGATCGGCATGAACGACGCAAACACCAGCGCGGCCTCGCCGCTGGCCCCCGAATGGCTCGCCGTTCCGGAGGACTTGAACGCCCTGACCCCTGCAATGTGGGCCAAGGACGTGTCCCGGACCAGCCCGGGGGAGCTGGCCATCGATGGCATTCCGGTCGCCGAGCTGAAGGAACAGTTCGGCACGCCCCTGTTCGTGATGAGCGAGGCGGACTTCCGTTCCCGGGCGCGTGGGTTTAAAGACGCCTTCGACGACGCGTTCGCGGACATCTGCGGGGGAGTGGACGTCTACTACGCCGGCAAGTCCTTCCTCTGCACGGCAGTGGCAACCTGGGTGGCTGAGGAAGGCCTTCGACTGGACACCTGCTCCGGCGGCGAACTCGCCGTAGCTGCCCGCGCGGGAATCGCCGGCGCCCACCTGAGCCTGCACGGCAACAACAAATCGGATGCCGAAATCCGCCGTGCCCTCGACATGCAGGTGGGCCGCATCGTGGTGGACAGCCTCGACGAGCTGGACCGCGTAGCCAAGATTGCCTCCGGCCGGGGCGAAACCGCAAAGGTCATGCTCCGGCTGACGCCGGGCGTTCACGCACACACCCACGAGTTCATCGCCACGGCGCACGAGGACCAGAAGTTCGGGCTCTCCATGGCGGGGGACACCACCGATGAAGCAGGCCTTTCAGCTGCGGAAGAGGCTGTGGCCGCCGCAACGGCCTACCACAGCATCGATCTGCTCGGGCTGCACTGCCACATCGGCTCGCAGATCTTCGAACCGGACGGCTTCGCGTTGGCCGCACAAAAGCTCCTGACCTTCCTTGACGCCATGCAGCGCAAGTACTCCATCGTCCTTCCGGAGCTGGACCTCGGCGGGGGCTACGGCATCGCCTATACCCCTGCGGACACCCCGCGCCCGCCGGCCGAGATCGCCCAGGCGATGGCCGCCGTCGTGCGTTCCACCTGTGCAACGCTCGGCATCGACTCCCCGCGCATCTCGATCGAGCCGGGACGCGCCATCGTGGGCAGCACCACCTTCACCCTGTACGAGGTGGGGACCCTCAAGACCGTTCGCGTCGACGCGCCGGAGGCGGTCGAAGCCGGTGGGGCGGGCGAAAACGTTACGTATCCGCGCCGCTATGTGTCGGTGGACGGCGGTATGAGCGACAACGCGCGCCCGGTGCTCTACGACGCGGATTATTCGGCTGTGGTCGCGTCCCGCACGTCTGCCGCCGCTCCGCAGTTGTCCCGCGTGGTGGGCAAACATTGCGAGAGCGGCGACATAGTTGTTAGAGATGTATATCTGCCCGAGGACGTGGCAGCCGGTGATCTGCTTGCTGTACCGGGGACCGGCGCCTACTGCTGGGCCCTGTCAAGCAACTACAACTATCTGGCCCGGCCGGGCGTTGTCGCGGTGCGCGACGGATCTGCCCGGCTGATTGTCCGCGGGGAAACCGAAGAAGATCTGCTGAACCGCGACATGGGAGTCTGAATGACGGAATTGCGAACCCTGAAAGTGGCCCTGCTGGGCTGTGGCAACGTTGGGGCCCAGGTTGCGCGGATTCTCATCGAGGACGCCGACACCCTTGCCGCGCGGACGGGCGCGAAGTTGGAGTTGAGCGGCATCGCCGTGCGTAACGTCCACACGAAGCGCGACGTGGAGCTTCCGCAGGAACTTTTCACCACCGACGCCGAAACCCTCGTCAAAGATGCGGACCTCGTGATCGAGCTGATGGGTGGCATTGAACCCGCCAGAACGCTGATCCTGTCGGCCCTGCGCAACGGTGCCTGCGTTGTCACCGGGAACAAAGCGCTCCTGGCACAGGATGGCCCCATCCTTCATGAAGAGGCTGACAAGGCGGGCGTACAGCTCTCCTACGAGGCCGCCGTCGCCGGAGCCATCCCCATCCTGCGCCCCATCCGCGACAGCCTCGCCGGTGACCGCATCACCCGCGTCCTGGGCATTGTCAACGGCACCACCAATTTCATCCTTGACCAGATGGACAGCACCGGCGCCCAGTTTGCCGACGCCCTCGCAGAAGCACAGCGTCTCGGTTACGCGGAGGCGGACCCCACCGCCGACGTCGAAGGCCACGATGCTGCCGCGAAGGCCGCCATCCTTGCCTCGCTGTCTTTCCACACCCGGTTTGCCCTGGAGAACGTCCACTGTGAAGGGATCAGCTCCGTAACCGCGGCGGACATTGCTGCCGCCAAGGACGCCGGCTTTGTCATCAAGCTGCTGGCCATTGCGGAAAAGCTTCCCGCCGCAGGCACGGACACGGACGGCGGTGACGGCGTCTCCGTGCGCGTGCACCCAACCCTGCTTCCCCGCGAGCACCCGCTGGCTGCCGTTCACGGTGCCTTCAACGCCGTGTTTATCGAAGCCGAGAATGCCGGTGAACTGATGTTCTACGGCCAGGGGGCCGGGGGTACCCCCACCGCTTCCGCCGTCCTGGGTGACCTGGTGTCGGCCGCGCGCAGCCTGGTCCTCGGCGGCCCTGGTCGCACGGAAACCACCACAGGCCAGGTCCCGGCGCTGCCGATCGAAGCTGCCGTCACCAGTTACTACATCGGGCTGGACGTCGCTGACCAGCCCGGCGTCCTGGCCAGGATCGCCCAGCTCTTTGCCGAGCACGGCGTCTCCATCGAAATCATGCGGCAGACCATCCACCGCGACGCTGAGTCCAACGTGGAGTCCGCCGAACTGCGGATCGTCACCCACCGCGCGTCAGAGGCTGCCCTGGCAGCCACCGTCGAGGCCGTGAAGGGCCTGGACGTCATCAATTCAGTTACATCCGTTCTGCGGGTAGAAGGAGTCTAAGTGGCTCACCAATGGCGCGGCGTTATCCGCGAATACGCTGACCGTCTGCCCGTGACGGAATCCACCAGGGTGATCACCCTGGGCGAGGGCGGCACCCCGCTCGTGCACGCGCAGAAGCTCTCGGAGCTCACCGGCTCCCAGGTGTACCTCAAGGTGGAGGGCATGAACCCCACCGGCTCGTTCAAGGACCGCGGCATGACCATGGCCATGACAGCCGCCGTCGCATCCGGAGCCCAAGCAGTGGTGTGCGCCTCCACCGGCAACACTTCCGCTTCTGCCGCAGCCTACGCCACGGCCGCCGGCCTGAAGTGTGCCGTCCTGGTGCCTGAGGGCAAGATTTCCATGGGCAAGCTGAGCCAGGCCATTGCCCACGGTGCCACCCTGCTCCAGGTGGACGGCAACTTCGACAACTGCCTTGACATTGCACGGAAGCTGGGAGAGTCCTACCCGGTCTTCCTGGTCAACTCGGTCAACCCTGCCCGTATCCAGGGACAGAAGACCGGTGCCTTCGAGATCGTCGACGCACTGGGCGACGCTCCGGACATCCATGTCCTGCCGGTTGGCAACGCCGGAAACATCACGGCCTACTGGAAGGGCTACAAGGAGTACTCCGCTCCGTTCGAGTCCGAAACCGCCGGCACGCTTCCCGCCGTGTCCACTAAAACGCCCGCCATGTGGGGCTTCCAGGCAGCAGGGGCAGCACCCTTCGTCGCCG
>NZ_JBNHFF010000254.1:0-4452 GCF_059089965.1 Arthrobacter sp. SPT-J7 | reverse complement strand
TCGCCGCGCACGCTCAGCGTGAAGGTGTTGGGTCCGCTGCAGGTGACGGCGATGCGGCAAGTGGTGGTGTTGTGGCGCGCGGAAAGGTCGCTTACCGCGGTGTCCAGTGTGTGGTGGAGGGCCGACCGGTCCCAGATCTTCAGGGTTACGGAGCTATTGGCATCGAACGTCATTATTCAACTTCCATTTCATGCGGTGGGCAGCCCGGAGTCTTCATTGCCCGGACCGTGTCCTCGTCGGTGAGGACTGACTGCAGGTGGGAAAGCGCATTCCCGTAGTTCCATGGTGCAGGTCGCTGTGAGGATTGGCAACCGTAGCAGGGCTGATGTGACCAAGCACACGGGACTGCCGGGAGGGTTGCCCCGGAAGTCGCAGGCCCTGCTTTTCCCATGGTGCCCAGAGGCGGGTGCGAGTCTCAACCAATATACGGATTGTTGCAGGTGAGACTCGTCACGTCACGGTAGCCGGGGCAGGCGGCGCTACCCGTCGACGTAGGCCGATATCCTGCTCCCCGGACCCGGCGCTCCGGACGCCCTTCGACGAATAGCAAGGGAGCGGCCCGGCTGGACAGCAGGGCGTCGAGTGCGTAGATTCTAAGTGGCGGGCGTCACTCGATGTGGACGCTCCCCCTCCGGGTCAAGTGCAGGGCCATCAGGAGGAACCGCTGTAGCAACACGGCGGACAGATGCACACCAGCGAAAGAGAGCCATCATGGCTGCCTCGCATTTCTCAACATTTCTCGCCGAAGCCACAGTTCCCGAATTCGATACGGACTGCCCGATGTCCGCGGACTGCCTTTACGGCCTGTACGTCAGCTGGTGCTTCCTGCATGGCCTGGAAGCGAAACCGGACGTTACCTTCCGCGCCGCCATGCACCGGGCCGGCGTCGACGTTCACGACAGTCGGATCCGGATGGTCGGTCCGGCGGCGGCCGACTACATCTTGTCCAGCTACCCCGCGGCCGCCTGACAATGTCGATCCACCCCGCGGGTCCTACCAACGGCGTCAGGGGAGAACAGGTTGAGGACTATCCCCTGACCTGCACCAAGTGCGGCTCTGACCGCCACCTGGTTCTCCACTCCATCGCGGCGCTCATTCCTCCTGCCAGCAGTTCCGTGGAAGTGGGTTACTCCTGCAGGACGTGCAGGAACCATTACCTCCATCGGTCAGGCGTTGTTGCTGTTGCCGCAGTCCTGAACCGGGTCCGGAGCCTGGAGGACGTGCTTGCCTTCGGCGGGCACTACATCCACTGCGGGCAGCCCATGCAGAAAACCGGCTCGGAACTCCGCCGCCTTTATGCGCCTGCCACGACGGACCAGGACCTGGTTGATGCCTTGGACGTGTACCTTACGACGCAGGTATTGCACTGTCCGTGCGGCTTCCAGATGGAACTGCCCGAATAGGCATCAGGCTATCGCCAGGGATTCACAGGAAAGAGTGCTTGCCATGGATTTCGATTCGCATGAACCGCCCTCGAAAGTTGATCTCCCGCAGTCCGTCAGCGAGGATGTACCAACGCTGGACGTCACCGTCCGGGTGCGTCGGTACGACCCCGAGTTCTCAGCATCGGCACGCTGGGAAGACTATCCGCTCACCATGCTCGCCACCGAACGCGTCCTGGACGCGCTTCACCGTATCAAGTGGGAGGTGGACGGTTCCCTCTCCTTCCGCCGGTCCTGCGCCCACGGAGTATGTGGCTCGGATGCGATGCGGATCAACGGCCGGAACCGGCTGGCGTGCAAGGCGCTGCTGAAGGACCTGGAGCCGGGGAAACCCATCACGGTCGAGCCCTTGCAGGGTTTCCCGGTGGAGAAGGACCTGATCGTGGACATGGAGCCGTTTTTCCAGTCGTACAGGGAGATCTTCCCGTTCCTGATTAACCGGGGCCACGAGCCAACCCGTGAACGGCTGCAGTCCCCGGAGGAGCGGGAGCGTTTCGATGACACCACTAAATGCATCCTGTGTGCTGCCTGTACCTCCTCCTGTCCGGTCTTCTGGAACGACGGGCAATATTTTGGACCTGCCGCCATCGTGAACGCCCATCGGTTCATCTTCGATTCCCGTGACGACGGGGCGGACATGAGGCTTGAGGTCCTCAACGACCGGGAAGGGGTATGGCGGTGCCGCACGGTGTTCAACTGCAGCGAGGCGTGTCCCCGAGGCATCAAGGTAACCCAGGCGATCAAGGAAGTCAGCCAGGCCATCCTTTCCCGCCAGATCTGAACGCCAGGCAGCCAGTCGTCGAGCTTGTGGCCCTTGCCTATCGCTTACTTGCGGCGGGCCAGGGTAAGCAGGAACCATCCTTAATGGTGGTCGGTCAGTGAGCGGCCGTGCTTCGTGGATGGGGACAGAGGATTGATCCGGTGGCATCAATGACGTCCGGGACGTTGACGCGGAATCCGTCTACGCGCCGGACCAGCTGGAAAATACCGCCTGGGGCACGGGTACAAGCGCAGGGCAGAGCCCGAACGCCGCCATTGCAGCTATCCGTTCCCTTTCGGACTTGCTGGGGTGCCCAAACCTGCGTCGAACTGATCCGGTCTTTCGCCCGCCTTAACCATCGGACGAGCCCGAGGCGGCGGCACTGCAACACAATGTTCCCTGGTCCAGTCCCAGCGACCTCCGCCCGGGCGGATGAGAATAGGATATGCCCATGTCGAATTCATCAGAGAGCGAACCCGTAGAGCAGCTCCAGAGCATACTGGTGGGCACGGAAAATGCCGCTGAATTCCTTTCCGGGCTCTCCAAGCTGGCTGCTGCGGCGGTCTCGGAAGCGGCTGGTGACGAGATCGAATGCGCGGTCACCGTCAAGCTGCGGCGCAAGCCATCTACTGCTGCGGGCAGCAGCAAACGCGCGATCGAGCTGGACCAGCTGGAGCAGGCAATAGGCGACGGGCCCTGTATCAAGGCACTTAGGGACATGTCCCCCGTGATCATTGACGACGTCGCGTCGGATCAGAGGTGGCCGGAGCTGAACCGGAAATTCGCAGAGGTGGGCGTCTACAGCTCGCTGGGAGTGCCACTGGAGATCAGCGACGGAGCCAGTGCCGCGCTGAACTTCTTCGCGTCAAAGCCCGGCGTCTTCACCCCGAATGTCTACGACAAGGCACTTGGTTTTGCTGCGGCCGCCCACAATACACTCCAGCTGTCGGTCCGCATCAAGTCGGCGGAACACCGGGCGCAGGACCTGGAAGCGGCCATGGAAAGCCGGACCGCCATCAACTTGGCCTGCGGTGTGATCATGGCGCAGAACAGGTGCTCGCAGTCGGAAGCGATGGAAATCCTCACCAAGGTCTCCAGCAACCGAAACCGCAAGCTGCGTGACGTCGCCACCGAACTGATCGAACAGCTGTCCGGCACCAGCATCCAGACGCACTTCGATTAGTAAAACCAGTCCTGCCCCAGCCCCGGCGGTACTGGTTTCAGTTGCCCTCAGAGCGGAGGGAAACGCTGCACCCTGTGCCCGTGCTGCGGACATCCCAGCAGTTGCCCCGGCCGATCACGTCGAATTCCACGTCGCCGACCCTGGGCAGGACAACCGCCGTGTTTTCGTCCACCGCCACTGCCCTGTCCACGAGTCCCGCGGCCACAGCACCCACGGCCCTGCTGAGGGTGCCCGCCTGGGCGGCATGGACGTCCACTGAGAAGGAAACGAGCCCCAGTCCGTCGCGAACATCCACTTCGTCGAGGTCCTCGGAGCACTCCTCGCCGCACACTTCGACGCCGCCGATTCGATAGCCGCCAATAATGCCCCTGCGAGGCGCAACCATGGCGCCGGCGGAAAACCCAAGGTAAGGGGCGCCGTCGGCCACTCTTGCCGCAATGGCACCCGCGCAGCCCTTAAGCCCTTCGAGGTATGCCGGGGTCAGCCCGCCACCCACCACCACTGCATCAGCGCCGTCGAAAGCCGCCGGATCCGCCGGGCTGCCGGCACGCAGCAGGACCGGTACCACCTCGCTGGAAGTCAGGGATTGAAGCGGCCCGGCGTAATCCTGCAGCACACTGTCCGGGTTCCCGCTGCGGTGGTGCACCACAACGGCGATCCGGCGCAGTTGGCTGCGGCGCCCGGGGATGTCCCTGACGAAGCGCTCGAACACGTCAGGAAAGGAGTGGTAGTCCGGTCCAGCGCCGGCCAGGAAGATGCCCATGGGCAACAAGATACATTGCGGGCGGAAGCTTGCCGGGCCGGAAACGGGCCGTCCACAAAGCATTGACACCCGTTTCACTCGGGACTATCGTACAACCATATGGTTGTAGATCAGCTCCGCGAAACCGATCTGGACCGCCTTTTCCAGGCGTTCGCCGACTCCACGCGGCGGGACATCGTCCGCCGGGTGACGGTCGGCGAATACACAGTCTCTGGTCTGGCGGGCCTCTACGCCATGAGTTTCGCCGCCGTGCAAAAGCATGTTGCGGTTCTGGAGCGCGCATCCCTGGTCACCAAGGAAAAGC